>JAHEIO010000041.1 GCA_024639325.1 Gammaproteobacteria bacterium | reverse complement strand
GCGACAGCGCCGTGTACCTCATCAGTCCAGACCTTGAAGCTCTTCAAGGTATTTGGGCCGAACGTGTTGCTGATTGGTACATCGGCGGCATCGCGGCCTCGCGCGATCAGCACACGACCGACACGCCGCACGTTGTTCCGGGCATCAAAGGTGTACCAACGGCCACCGAGATAAACTTCAAACCAGGCGGCGAAATCCATCGGGCCGTGCGGGGGGGGTATTCCGATGTCGCTGAGGTAGCCTGTACAGTAGCGCGCTGGAATGTTCATGCAACGGCAGAAGGTGATGGCGAGATGCGTGTAGTCACGGCAGACGCCGGTGCCCTCGTCGAAAGCTTCCGAGGCCGTCTTCGTGGCGCGGGCACGCTCGTAATTAAAAGTGATATGTTGATGGACAAAGTCGCAGATGGCTTGGACGCGTCCCCATCCGGTGGGCGATTTATTGAATAAATCCCAAGCGGCCTCCGACAGCAGATCGGTTTCGCAATACCGGCTTCCCAAGAGGAACACAAGGGTTTCCTCCGGCAGATCTTGCACCTGATGTTGATGGGCCGAGTCGGCGACCACGTCCGGCTCACCCGTATCTCTCACCACCGCGTCGGTTGAAATCCGGATCTCACCCTCCGGTGCGACGATCCGGCTGCACCAGTTTCCGAATGCATCACGATAGGCGGTGATTGGGGTTGACGGACTGGTGACGAGATGATCAGGGACGATTATGTCTGAGACGCGCGTAAAATGAATTTGTAATGTCAGGATCATAGGCGTCGGCTGCAGGCAGTCGTATATCAATTCGTAGCCGACCCGGATCTGCATAATTGGTTTCTCTTAGTAGTGTTCCGGCGTTGAGCGGGCGAAGTGCGCTAACTCGTTGATATTATGTCGCATCTGCCCCAGTTTCCTGTGCATTTGATTTTCACTTTCGCCCCCTTTTAGTGCTCTAGATAACTACGTAAATGATCAAAGCGAGTAGGATGGTTCAATTTGCGCAAGGCCTTGGCTTGGATCTGTCGAATACGTTCACGGGTTACGCCGAATTGTTTGCCCACTTCCGCCAACGTGTGATCGGTAGTCATACCGATGCCGAAGCGCATGCGCAGTACCTTGGCTTCGCGAGGAGTCAACGTATCCAGAACACCCTGGATTGCGTCCCTCAGGCTGGAACTGGTCGCGGCATCAATCGGCACCTCGCATTTTTTATCCTCTATGAAGTCACCCAGATGTGAATCTCCATCGTCGCCGATCGGCGTCTCCAAGGAAATAGATTGTTTGGCGATCTTTAACACGTTGCGGATTTTATACTCGGGCATTTCCATGCGACTGGCCAGTTCTTCGGGCAGTGCCTCGCGTCCTTTTTCCTGCAGGATCTGGCGCGATACACGATTGAGCTTGTTGATAGCTTCATTCATGTGTACCGGAACACGGATAGTCCGAGCTTGATCCGAAATTGACCGGCCGACGGCCTGTCGAATCCACCACGTCGCGTAGGTGGAAAATTTATAACCGCGGCGGTACTCAAATTTATCCACTGCCTTCATCAAACCGATATTGCCCTCCTGAATCAGGTCCAGAAATTGCAGGCCACGGTTGGTGTATTTCTTGGCAATGGAAATCACCAAACGCAGATTTGCTTCGACCATTTCTTTTTTGGCGCGACGCGCTTTGGCCTCACCGATCGACATCCGGCGATTGATCTCCTTCAACTCGCAGAGAGGGATGCGAGCCGACTGCTCGAGCCTCTCTAGTTGTTTACGATGCTCTTTAATTTCTTCAGAATATTGCTCAATTGTGGTTCTGTTATCGCCAGCCGCGCGTAATAATGCCCGATACAATCCCTTGTCGGTTTCTTTCGTCAGAAAGATTTTAATGAATGTTTTTCTGGGCATGTACGCATATTCAACACAGATTTTCATAATTGCTTTTTCCCGCGCACGCACCAGTTCAACCAGTTCCTTGACTCGATCCCATAGCGCCGCAACTTGCTTCGGTGCGAGTTTGATCTCCATAACTTCTGCGGTGATCTTTTTCTGAATTCTTTTGACCTTCTCGTCGCCGATTCCATGTCGCTCAATTGCGCGTACCAGACTGTGGTAATCTTTGCGCAGTCGTTTGAATCGGACTTTGGCCTCCTCCAGGTCGGGACCGGTATCCACATTCTCTGCGCTCCCCTCATCTTCATGATCAGTTTCGGTGGGGTTTGCAGGCCAAGTTCGTTGGGGTTGTGGCACTGGTTCGTCCACGGCGCCTGGGTCTATAAAATCGACCAGAAAATCTGTTAATCGCATTTCGTCGTTTTCGATCAGCTCAACCAGGCGCAGGATCTCCTCGATGCTGACCGGACAGCTCACTGCGGCCTCGGTGCACTGGCGAGTGCCGTCTTCGATGCGTTTAGCCAGTTTGATCTCCTCCTGGCGAGTCAACAGATCCAGAGTTCCCATCTCATTTAAGTACATCCGAAACGGGTCAGTGGTGCGACCAAACTCATTCTCCACTGCGGTCGTCAGTGCGGAGTCGGTGTCGTCATCGTCGTCATCGGAGCCGGGTGCCTCTTTGAGTAGAAGACTATCCGGGTCGGGTGGTTTGTCGTAGACCGAAATGCCCATATCACTGATCATGTTGACCACGACCTCGATCTGGTCTGTGTCGCGAATGTCTTCAGGCAAATGGTCGTTGATCTCCCGATAGGTCAGGAAACCTTGTTCTTTGCCTGCTAGAATGAGCCTTTTTAGTTCTGACCGTTTGCTTTCTTGGTCCATGCGTCAGCTACCTTGGCAGTACGAACTTCCGGCAAATGGTGTTGGAGTAGTAGTGTCGTCCTGGAGTTGATGCTGCGCCCAGAAAGCCTCGCCATCAGGGCTTGCGCATTTGTAACTTTCGCTCTTCCTTGTGCCGGAAGTTGATGCGGCCCTTGCTGAGATCGTAGGGCGACATCTCCAGGGTGACGCGGTCGCCCGCGAGAATCCGAATGCGAAACTTGCGCATCTTCCCCGACGCGTAAGCCGTCACTATGTGGCCGTTTTCAAGCGTTACTCGAAACAGCGTGTTCGGCAGCACCTCATTGACGACGCCGTCAACTTCGATCAATTCTTCTTTGGCCACGAGCGGCTGCCTTACGGGCGCGTTTATAGCGGCTTCAGGTTGACGGCGGAGGTCTTGCCGTTATTTCCGCGTTCCACTTCGAACGAGACTTTTTGGTTTTCTGTCAACGTGGACAGTCCTGCGCGGTCCACCGCTGAAATGTGCACGAATACGTCCTTGGATCCGTCCTCGGGAGCAATGAAGCCAAACCCTTTGGCTGCGTTGAAAAACTTTACGGTACCTGTGATAGACATGGTATTCCTCTGGAGTAGATTGAGACAAGCCGGGCACGACATGGTGCGCGGCATCAACTGACAGATCGGAGAAGGTCAATAAAAGCACCCGGGATGGGTGCCAAGAGAACTGGGCCGACAGGCCATAGACGGCTAAGTATGATCACTCCGTAAACGAATAGCAAACAGAATCTTCACGGCGCCCCGGGTGCTAAGACGCTCTTTTTGACTTGCAATCATCCTTCAACCGCAGAACCGGTTCTGGTTTCACGATATGCTTGAAGCTCGAGGTTCCCGAAACTTCTGCACCCGTCTCTTATTCACGCGCCGGCGGCCTTCGACGTGCCGTGAGATACGTCCGGCAATCGGAAAGATAGTAGCGCCGCGGTAAGAACGAATCCGGCCGACCACCACAGACAACCCTCCAGCCCATGGGTCTGATAGGCCCAACCAGACAGCACGGTACCTGCCAGCCGCCCGCCGGCATTGGCCATGTAGTAGAAACCCACATTCATCGACACCTTGTCGAAATCCGAATACGCCAGAATCAGGTAGGAGTGCACGGCAGAGTTGATTGCGAATACGATCCCGAACAAGATCAGTCCGATGATCAAAACCCATGCGGGGTCCCAACTCTGCCCGAGCGCAAGGGCGATCCCCGCGGGCAGGAGTGCAAGCAGGAATGTCCACCGGCGCGCCGTACTGCCACCGAGCCCACCGCCTTGACGGCTTCGCCGCAAGAGCTTGGGTGCAGAGGCTTGCACGACGCCGTAGCCGATCACCCACAACGCGAGGAAAGCGCCGACCTGGGTGAAAGACCATCCCAGCACGGAGTAGAGGAAGACCGGCAGTCCAACTACGAACCACGCGTCACGCGAGCCGAACAGGAAGAAACGAGCCGCCGCCAGCCAGTTGATTTCCGGTCGATTCGAGAACACTTGGGTAAATTTCGGCTTCGATTTCATCTTTCCTACGCCAGAGGGCAACAAGAAAGCGGTGACGATCAGAACCACCGACAGCATTCCAGCTAGCACCGCCAGGGCGCCGCGAAATCCAATCCATTGCAACAGAGCTGCACCAACGAAAAATCCTGCGCCCTTTAACGCGTTTTTGGAACCGGTGAGCACGGCGACCCATTTGAACAGCTTGGACTCATCGCCGCCCCCCGCCAGCATTTTCACGCTCGCCTTGGCGGACATTTTGTTCAAATCCTTGGCGATACCGGACAGGGCCTGCGCGGCCATTACATAGGGTACCGACAGCCAGGCGTCGGGCACTGTCAGCATGGTCAAGGCGATTACCTGCATCCCCATTCCTATATGCATGGTGAGATTCAGGCCGATGCGCGCGCCGAGCCAACCCCCGACGAGGTTGGTCACGATGCCGAAAAACTCGTAGAAGAGGAACAGCATGGCCACCTCGAAGGGCGAGTAACCCAGCAGGTGGAAATAGAGCACAACCAGCATGCGGATTGCGCCGTCGGTGATGGTAAAGGCCCAGTAACCTGCGGTTACGACCAGATAATTGCGCAGGTCCTTGTCCATGGGCGTTTTATGGCAGGCGTCGCGAGCGAGGGTCGAAAAATACCTTCCAGTCCATAGCTACAAGCTTTTTGCGATCTTGGCGGCGATATCCATCATCCGGTTTACGTAGCCCCACTCGTTGTCATACCAGGCATAGACTTTCACCTGGGTGCCATCGGTCACCATGGTGAACGGCGCATCGACGATGGAGGAGCGGGGGTCGTTCAGATAATCCACGGACACGAGCGGCCGCTCCTCGTAGCCCAGGATGCCCTCTAGATCACCTTCGGCTGCTTCTCTGAAGTACCCGTTGACCTGTTCCACGGTCACCGGACGCGCCGCCTCGAATACGAAATCGGTCAGCGAGGCGTTGAGCAGCGGGACGCGAACGGCGTGCCCGTTTAGCTTGCCGCTCAACTCCGGGAAAATCTTGGTGATCGCCTTGGCGGAACCCGTGGTAGTCGGGATCAGCGACTGTCCGCAGGCTCTTGCCCGGCGAAGGTCTTTGTGGCCCTTGTCGACGATGGTCTGGGTGTTGGTGATATCGTGGATGGTGGTCATGGAGCCGTGGACGATGCCGATTTTCTCGTGCATCACTTTTACCACCGGGGCCAAGCAGTTGGTGGTGCAGGAGGCTGCGGTCACCAAACTGTGCTCGGCCGGATCGTATAGGTGGTCGTTAATGCCGTAGACGATGTCCAACGCACCCTCGGTCGGTGCGGCAACGATGACTTTCTTGACTCCCTGGTCGAAATAAGTCCGCAGGCTCTCGGGCTTTTTGTGATGCCTGCCGGTCGCTTCTATCACCATGTCACAGTTGGACCAGTCGGTCTCGTAGATGGTCGGATTATGGTGGTAGGCGATACGTTTTCCACCGACGATCATCGTTCCAGCGTCAGCCCCGCACTCAACCGGCCAGCAGCCATGCAACGAGTCGAACTTGAGTAAATGCGCCGAGCCGGCCGCATCCGTTGCAATCTCGTTCACCTGGATGACCACCATCTCCTCTCGGCCCCAGCCGGCCCGAATCGCCAACCGGCCCATGCGGCCGAAGCCATTGATTCCTACCTTAACTGTCACGGTCAATTTCTCCCCGATTTAGCTGATCATAATGCATGCGTTAAAGGCCATGGTCGTCGCTGCAAATGCGCGCATCCCGCACCACAAACACCACGGCCACCCGGTTCAATCAAAACAACCAGCACGATGGCGGCCGCTACAACAGCGATAAAGAAATTGCTGGCACCGCTAACTTGTCGATATTCGGCTCGACAACGCTGAAGAGCCGTCCTGCATTTACAACGTCTGCCAGGTATCAAGCGCAGAGCAGCTTAGCAGGATGATTAGGCATCCTGGCAAGCGCCGACGGCCCGGCTGAGCTCACAAACGCAGAGCCTGCCGTGCTCCGCATGAAGGAGCATGCAGCGTAATCGCGTGTCGCGGGCGAATATCGAAAAAACGCTTTTGGTGAAACAGTCATGATCCAATGATCTTTATGAGCGATTGATCTGGCATTTCAGGCGGCCGTCACTCGCTCCTTGCTCATCGCGCTTCGGCGAATCAGGCTGCGTTCAAAAGTTTCCGGAGGGTTGTATCCTAGTATTTCAAGTAGTGTTGTTGCCACGTTTCCGAGTCCGGCATTGTGCACATCTGTGTTCAGCTCGTAAGTTCGCCCAGAATAGTCCTTTACAATAAAAGGCACGGGATTGAGAGAATGAGCTGTTCGCCAGTAGGGCTCCCCGCTGTCAGAAAACCGCGGTTTACCTGTTTCATCCCTTTCGACCATATCGTCCGAATTGCCGTGATCCGATGTAACGACAAGGCAGCCCTGCGCCTTTTTCAGGGGTTTAATTATGCGATTTATCGACAAGTCAATTGCCTCTAGAGCAATTACGGTGGCTCCTAAATTGCCGGTGTGTCCAACCATATCCCCGCCGGCGAAGTTGCATCGAATGAACTTGTATTTCGATTTTTCGATGGAGTTTATGACGAGGTCGGCAGTTTCGGCAGATTTCATCCATGGTCTCTGATCGAAAGGCACATTGTCTGATGGAATCTCGATGTACGTTTCAAGTTGATCATTGAATTTCCCCGATTTATTGCCGTTCCAGAAATATGTAACGTGTCCGAATTTCTGTGTTTCAGCACAAGCCAGTTGCGTAATTCCAGCTTCCGATAAATACTCCCCAATTACTCCAGTTACCGGTTCGGGTGAAACAAGGTAGTCTTTTGGGATATTAAGATCACCGTCATACAGCATCATACCTAGAAATAAAGCGTCCGGAACTCGCCCCCGATCGAATTTCTTGAAGCTATCTCTTTCGCAAAAAGCCTCGGATAACTCTATGGCCCGGTCGCCTCTGAAGTTAAAAAGTATGACGCCGTCTCCATCAGACACCTTTGGCGGATCTGCATCTTCTGCAACGACAAAGCAAGGCAGATATTGATCGCTTATACCGGGTTGTTCTCGTCGAAAATGATTTATCGCCTCGGCAGCCGAGGAAAATCGTTCACCAATTCCGTGAACCATTGCATTCCAACCCTTTTCCACCATGGGCCAATCCGCCCCATACCTATCCATCGTGGTCGTCATACGACCCCCACCGGACACGATTCGATAGTTGCGGTTCGTTTTGCTGTTTATGTCAGCAAGCAGCAGCTCCAGTCGTTCAACGTATATTTCGGCCGAATAATCCGGGACGTCTCGACCGTCGAGTAATATATGAACATAAACATTCGACAATCCCGCTTGATCGGATTGTTTGAGCAGGGCGTGTAAATGGGACTCATGGGAATGCACGTTACCATCGGACAGAAGGCCTACCAGGTGCAAAGCCCCTTTTGTCGACTTCAATCGATCGATCAGCTTTTCCCAGGCCCCCGACCATATTCGCCCACTTTCAAACGCCCTTTCCACGATAGTCGCGCCTTGGGGAAGTACCCGCCCAGCACCCATGATGTTGTGCCCCACCTCGGATCCGCCCAGATCCGAGTCTGAGGGTAGTCCTACGGCGTGACCATGAGCTCTCAACGTACAGCTGGTCCCACTGACGGTCAAGTAGTCGATAGTCGGTGTTCGTGCCGTATATACGGCGTCGAAACGATCCTTCCTGCCGACTCCAACTCCATCCAGTATCAATAGTACCAGAGGGCCTTCGTGTAGCTTCGAGCTTTTGTTTATTACAAGCGGAGATATGTTCAACTTAACGGCCTATACTGTTTTTGCCACCTGGAAAGATCTGCGGCCCCATCCGGATCAGGGTACTTGTTCAAACCCCGATCAGCGCACTTGATCCAGCCGATCCACCTGGAATTGTTGTGATTGCGCATCATATCACGAATAGCGTTTCCCCCCTTGGCGTCTGTTGTCGGCGACGTTGCCCAGGCAATGATTGTCAGTTCGTTGTGTGCTGTCCCTGCCGGTGTAATGGTACCGCTCCGGGCGACACCGGCCGCCGCCCGGCCATGGAACGTTCAAGAGTTGCCCGGGCCCGCTCGTTTTTTTTTGATGGGAGGTTGAAATCGATTCGGGCGGCCCCATAGCCGCTGTTGAATGCAAATGAAATGCCGGATTCAATAGGAGGTATGAGTAATGGTTTACAGAATCGTCGATCCATTTAACGCGCTCCGAGATTTTCAACAATCGCTTGACTCGACTCGCTCGAGCGACGGGTTTGGGCGAGGCACAGCCGGTAGCGGTGCTTTTCCTGCCGTCAACATCTTTTCGAAGGGCGATGACTGCGTCATCGTCGCCGAATTGCCGGGTGTAAACAAAAGCGATATTGACATCAACGTGAGAGGAAATCAGATCAGAATCAGTGGTAAGAAAGATATCTCGTACGATGACGGCGTTAGTGTCCATCGTCGTGAGCGAGATTCCGGAAATTTCGATCGGACATTGACTGTACCCATCGACGTCCAGAGTGATGGCGTCAGTGCGGAGTATCAGGACGGGGTTCTCGCCGTTTATCTACCCAGGGCCGAGGCTGACAAGCCTCGATCGGTCACCATCAATTAGTACTCGGGAGGTAGCACATGACACCGCAAGACTTGCAGGTTCAAGAGAAGAGAGAGCGATCCGAAGAAACAGGCGAAAAAACGGAAGTCGGCCGATACTTCGTTCCTCAGACTGACATTCACGAGTCCGCCGATGCATTGTTTATCACCATGGATATGCCCGGCGTTGGCAAGGAACATGTGGATATCCACATAGAAAAAAGTGTACTGACGATCACAGGCACTATCGACTTCTCAAATTACGAGGACTTGAAACCAATCTATACGGAATACAACGTAGGCAATTACACGCGCAGTTTTAACCTGTCGAGCAAGATAAACAAAGAAGACATCTCGGCTAAGATGGCCGACGGCGTGCTGGCTTTGCATTTACCCAAAGTCAAGGAAGCGACAGCCAAAAAGATCGAAATCCAATAGAATCAAACCGATTCTGAACAGCTCTCGGTGGGGTGCTTCGGCACCCCAAGCCGTTGAATTACCCCATTTATAGACCATCCCTATTTCGCACGTGAGTTGCGGGTTGGCCCTTTCAGCCGCGTATGAACCTGGAGAATTTGCTCGATACAAACGTCGTGTCTGAACAGCTGCGACCGAGGCCGGACTCCAAGGTATTGCGTCGATCGTCTGGCACGAACTTCAGTGTGGGTGCGCGGGGTATCCAGTGTGTGGCTGAGCGGCAGCACTCCGTAGACACTCACCAGGTAGTTCGTTTATTCTTGATTTCCGCGGATCAGCGGTCTTGTTCGCGTACAAAGGTCTGTCGTCGAGGACCACGACAAGTTAGTAAGGCTTTGATAGACAGAGTTCATCCGCCGGCGCGGCGGATGGTGCAGATAACACACTGAAACAGATATCCCGGTGAATGGAGGATGAGATGAGAAAGACAATATTGTGCGTGTTGAGCGGTGTAGCGTTGAGCCTGTCAGCGGCGCAGGTTTTCAGCGCCGAGAAAGTGAACATCGGCGTGCCGAGTTGGACCGGCGCACAGGCTATTGCCCACCTGCTGCAGGCTGTCGTGGAAGAGCGTATCGGTGGTGAGGCCGGGCTGGTTCCAGGCAACAATGCGACTATTTTCCAGGCGATGGACCAGGGAAAGGGCGACATCGACGTGCACCCCGATGTCTGGCTGCCGAATCAGGAAAGCTTCACAAAAAAATACGTTGACGGCGCCGGCACGGTTGTCCTCAACCAGCATCCGTATGAAGGAAATCAGGGCTTTTGTGTGTCGTCGAATTTCGCGAGTGCAAACAGTATCACCGACATCGCAGACCTTGGTCGGCCGGACGTGGCCATGAAAATGGACAGCGACGGCAATGGTAAGGGCGAGATGTGGATTGGCGCGCCGGGGTGGGCGTCGGCGAACGTCAACGAAGTCAAGGTGCGAGACTACGATCTTTTACCCTTCATCGATCCTATTCGGGCCGAAGAAAGCGTCAAGACCGCGCGTGTCAAAGACTCCATTGCCAAGAACGAGGGCTATGCGTTCTATTGCTATAAACCGCACGCCATCTGGTACATGTTCGACGTCGAGATGCTGAGCGAACCGAAGTACGACCCGGCCATGTACAAGATGGTGCAACCCTCGGACTCGCCGGACTGGTATGAAGAATCCAAGGTGATGACAAAGGATGCGCTCAAGAACGTGCAAATCGCGTACTCGAAATCGCTGCAGGATCGATCGCCGGCGATCTATGAGTTTCTGGGCCGGTTTTCGCTGACCGCTGACGATGTGAGCAGCTTTGCATTTGAGATTTCCGGCAAAGGCCGCGAACCGGGGGAGGTTGCACGTGACTGGATGAAAGCAAACTCGGAACGCGTAGACAGTTGGCTCGGCCTCTGAACCGAGGCTGATCGAAGATGAGCTGCGGCGTACGTCCGCCATGGCGGGCGCCGCCGCGGCTCGGATGGTCGCCTTGACATTTAGTGCAGGAAAGCGCCAACCTTACCCGCCGTGCCATCATCCGTCCGCACAGATACGGCCGTCGAGATAGTCGATGTCTGGAAGATCTTCGGAAATGACGCTCAGGCCGTGCTCGCCAAGGCCCGGAGCGAGGTTTCCAAACAAGAGATTCTAGAGCAATACGACGCCGTCGTAGGCGTCGCCGATGTCAGTCTCGATATCAAGCGCGGTGAGATATTCTGCGTAATGGGTCTTTCCGGCAGCGGCAAGTCGACCCTGGTCCGCCATATCAATCGACTGTTGGAACCGACCGCCGGCAAGGTGATCGTGGACGGCATCGACGTCATGTCGCTCTCACCCAAAGCGCTGCAGCAGTTCCGCAATTCCAAGATCGCCATGGTCTTTCAGAATTTTGCCCTCTTGCCTCATTGGTCGGTGTTGGACAACATCGCGATGCCCCTCGAAATTCGTTCGGTGAACAAGAACGAGCGGATGCGAACGGCGGAGCGGATCCTTGGCATGGTTGAGCTCGATGGGTGGGGCAACAAGTTCGCTCACGAGCTGTCCGGGGGCATGCAGCAGCGCGTCGGGCTGGCGCGGGCGTTGGCGGCGGACGTCGATGTGTTGTTGATGGACGAGCCGTTCAGCGCGTTGGATCCGCTGATCCGCCGTCAACTCCAGGATGAATTCATCAAACTCTCCGCCGTAATGGAAAAGACCACTATATTCATCACCCATGACCTCGATGAAGCCGTCCGGGTCGGCGATCGCATCGCCATCATGCGCGACGGCCGCCTGGTGCAAACGGGAACCGCGGAAGATATCGTGATGCACCCGGCCGATGATTACGTCGCGGAATTCGTCGCCGGCATCTCACGCCTGAAAGTCGTCAAGGCACATGCAGTAATGCGACCGATTGACGAGTTTGAACGGGAAAACGGACCGTTGCCGCGGGATGTGCAGCGGATTGCCGAAGACGAGAACCTGAGCACGCTCATTAGCCTGGCCATCGATCAACACGGGCCAATCGTCATCACCGAAAATGACCGTGATTTGGGGGTCGTTACGCGAAGAGACATCCTGAGAACCGTCATCGAGGGAACAGAAGTATCATGAATGATGCCCCAGCCTCCTCGGAGACTCCGACCATGCATTCCGGGGAATCGGGTTTGCCGATCGACCGCCAGCGTCAGCTTGCGGCCTTCACCGCGACTCACCCCGACTACTATGTCCGAGAATTTCAACGAATTGGCGCCGACGCCGGATTCGTTTGGAGCTTCAATTTCTGGGCGGGCTTGCTTGGCCCGATTTGGTACGGCATGCGGGGCATGTGGAACTGGGGTCTCGCGTTTCTAATCATCGAAACATTCGCCTGGGTTCAGATCATTCGCGGGATGTTCGGTGATCTGGCATTGAGCGCCTGGGAACGTATCGCGCAGATCGAGGGTACGCTAAATCTCCGCAAGCAGCAGCTCGCAGCGGCGATCGAGAACGACTCGGACAAGGCCGATGTCTACCAACGAAGCGTGGAATCACTCGAAAACGCGATCGGCGGAATTCGGTTGGAGGCCCAGCAACTGGAAGACTCCGCAATCTGGATAACACTGGGCGGCTTGTTTCTACTTGTCTTCATTAAAGTAGCCCAGGCCGTGATTGCGAACACCCTGCTCGAAAAGCGTTTTTCGGACTGGCTCTCGGATCCGTCGATTTCGAAGGGAATGACCGGCCGCCATATTGGCCTGAGTTGCGTGTTCGTAGCGCTGATAACCGTCGCGACGGTGATCCATTATAGTTTTCCAGGCGCCTACGCCGTTTTGTCTGCATTTCCAACCGAACCAATAATCCGGCTCAGCACCATCAGTTGGGTCGAGTGGTTTTTCCAAATTTGCGTGATTCACGGCGAAGCATTCTTTGATTTGATCACCTACTGCATTCGCCTGGTTCTCGACGGCCTGGAGTTGATATTCGTCAAGACACCGTGGATGGTTATCGCCAGTTTCATCGTACTTCTAACCGGATTGTCGGCCGGCATCCGCACGGCGATTTTCTCCGGTGCCTTCCTCGCTTACATGGGCGTGCTCGGTTTTTGGGATAAGGCGATGACGACGCTTGCGCTGCTCGGCACTGCGGCCTGTCTGTCAATTGCGATCGGTATCCCGCTTGGCATGTATTGCGCCCGCCGGCCCCGGTTCTATGCTTTTATTCGCCCTATCATGGACTTCATGCAAACCATGCCGGCGTTCGTTTTCATGATTCCGGTTATCGCATTCTTTGGCACCGGCAAGGCCGCCGCCGTGGTGACGACTATGATTTTTGGCGGCACGCCGGTCGTGCGTCTGACGGTGCTCGGTTTACGCGGTGTTCCAGAGAACGTGCGTGAGGCCGCTATCTCCTATGGCGCGAACAAATGGTACCTGTTGACCCGGGTAGACCTGCCTTTGGCCGGCCCATCGATCCGGGCGGGGATCAATCAGACCATCATGCTGAGCCTGGCAATGGTCGTGGTCGCGTCGTTGATCGGCGCCAAAGGCCTTGGCGAGGATGTCCTGGAAGCGCTGCAGTACGCCAACGTGGGGCAGGGAATTCTGGCCGGATTCGCAATCTTGTTTTGCGCTATGATTCTCGACCGTATAGTGCAGGGCGGTAGAAAGTGAAGTATGAGGCGCACTGGCTGTGACTGACATCGGCGCTGAGGCGACTGATGCCATTTCGTGCCCTATGGTTTCGTAGTAAGGATTAGTCGATGGAGATATTATCGGTACCGCCATCGCCATTGGACTCGATAAAGACCGTGGACCAAGTCGCGCCATCATCTGATACCTGCACCTCGTAGACCTTAGCGTAATGATGGCGCCAAACGACCTCAACGGCGCTGATTGGCCGCATAGTTCCCAGGTCCACATATAGCCATGCCGGTGCGCCGGATTTCGATCGCCAGCGCGTCGTAGTGTTGCCGTCCACAGCGTAATTCGGCGGATAGCGTTTTCGGGACGAACTGGCAGCGGCCGGGCGATCCCGCGCCAGATTGATCTGATTGCCATCGAATACGCGCAGTTCCTTGATTTCGGTGCCCCACTTCGTTCTGTTCACGGCGGCATATATCCGAACATAGCGCGCCGTCACGCCGGAGGGTACTATCGTGGCGCTGGCCGGATTAGAGTACGCCGAGTTTCCATTTCCGTTGTATGCGCGTAGACGATAACTGACTGTCCCGGACGCCGTGGTGTCACTATATGCTGTGGCGTCAACACCAATCGTTGTAATTTCTGAGTAGGTAACACCGCCATCATCGGAACGTTCCAGGGCATACCCCGTCTCATTCTGGGCAACATCGATCCATGACAGGTCGACCTGGTTGTTGCCCGATGTCGCCAAGAGCCTGGCCGGTGCGCTGGGGGGCACCCCGTTGGCGCGGTCTTGGAGCTGCGCAACGTAAAGCGAGACCGGGTCCAGCCCCGGTTGATTGGCCCCCTCGATAAAACCGGCGGGGTGATCAAAGGGGCCGCCGCCAAGCACGTTTCCTGTGCAACCGATGCAGTAGTTTTGCGCGGTCGGGGGCTTCTGGATGACGATTTTTTGATCAGCGGGAACAGTCGTTCTCCATGCCACAGAATGAGCCGCGGACCAACCGTGGCCGGTTCCGAAATCACCCCGGTTGTAAAGCCCCAGTCGCCTGTTGTTGGCTCCAGGGGCGGAGTCATTGGGTTGCGCGAATGTCAGACCATCGAACAACAATCCAATGCTCCAACGCCGATGCCCCTCGCTCGAAAGATAATCACCCGCTGCGCTGCTGTTGTAAAACACGATGCCGGACACCGAACTGGTGCCGTTTGAGATATACGCGTGCCGCGCGTTGGTCGCGTGGCAATTTTCGAACAAGACATTATTGGAACCCAGCTGGATGTTGAAGTTGTAGCGCCTCGAGCCTGCCGTCGTCGATGCCGCGGGCTCGATGGCGTGGCTGTTGACGACCGAAACCCGCGACGCGTTCCGGGTGAAAACACCTGCCTGTACGAAACCTTTTGTGACCACCCCAGAAACCCAGGCGTCTTCTATCTGCATCAAGCCGACAGCGTTCCAAGCGTGATTTTCATCCGCTGCATTGAGCGCCTTTATATCTACCTGTAAATCCAAGATGCCGATGTGGGTCTTGATATTATTGCGATTAAATTTATGCAAATAAGACTGAGAGAGACCTCGATCCAGATGGTCGTATACGGGCGCATCGATGACGATGCCGTCGCCCGCGCTGCCGTAATGAATTTCGGTGATGTAACGGTTAAACCTTAGATCGATCTCGCCGGGCGCCCAATCCGGGTCTCCGGCGGTGTCGCCATAGTTAACAGCGTTCAACCAGGCGTGGGTGCTCGGTTGAACGATAATGACGTTGTCTCCGACCTGAAACGCCGAGGCATCGTCCACCTTGAAACTTCGTGCTCCCACCGGCACCAGTTCGGTGGTGATGTTTGCCTTGGCATCTTCATTACTCTCGGGCCACGGGCCGGTAACCAGTCCGCCGCCCGCAATGATGACCGTGCGGTAGCTCTTGTCGAGATTTGGATTTCCCTGATCAAAAAGGCCGTGGGCGTGAAGTACGGTGCTTTCGTTCCCCTCGCCCCGCAGCGCAACGCCGTTTACGTTGATCCGTATGGTGCTGTGGATTTCATAATCCCCCGCGGTGAGCAGTACGACGCCCCGAAACCCGTTCGCGTCCAGCGTGATGGTGGCCATCGTGTCGATCGCCGCCTGGATTCGGGGGGTGTCGTCGGCGTCATCCTCATCCGGCGCCAAGGTAATGACATCCGGCTCGTTGGTGAAGTCCGGAGGAACAACACCTCCACCGCGATAGCCGGCGTGGCTGAAATCCGGAATTCGGTTTCCCTCCTCATCAGAAACATAAGTCAGCCTCCCGTTTTCGAGATAGACCGATCCAGATTCCCAGTTCTGCTGGTTGGCACCATACTGCGGAAAGCACAGCAGGCAGAGTCCCAAAACGAGAATACTCAAGTAAGGAGTCCTTGCTGCCGTCGGATATTTCATCTGCCCTCTCCCCAATTTGCACTAGGCCGATTGACACGTCGTCATGGCCCCAAAGATAGTCCGGTGACCCGGCGCTCCCACGCTTGGCTGCGGGTTTATCGCGTGAAGGGTTTGAGCGATTCGCCCCCACCAGGAGAAACGCACTTTAAGTCTGGTCCCTGGGGAAGTGGATGTCCAGCAGCGTGCTGAAGACCTGCTTTTGAATCCAACCGGAAGTGACATCAACAGAGTGGTCTAATCACTTGTTCTTTATTGCCTTTCAAGGTTGAAGGTCTTTCCTCTACCAAGCGGCGGGAGCAGGCAAATCCCCGGGGAGGTCAACACCGGGTGAACCTGTAGCCCAGTGCGTTCCAACAGATGCTCCAAGCGCGTTGGAATACGCTGCGTATGGCTTCTGAAAAAAACCGGAAGAATTCAAAGCAAATTTGCCCGTCGAGCGTGTCGGCCAGATCAGGATGTTGCAGTCCGGTAAGCAGTGCGTGGCCGCGAGCCGCAGCACATACCTCCTCATTTTCATTGTAAAAACAGCGGATTACGGCTCAAACCTCATACATTGCTGCGGGTAGAAAACCCTCATTACGCAGGTGATTTTCGGGTCTACAGGGGGTCTAAACGTCATCCTCCGGTGATCTGCCCCGGGTATGATATCATTTTGATATCATTCGCAGCCGGGGATTCAAGTGGTCGAAATATTGGTCCGAAATCTGGACCCTGAAGTAGTAACGCGTCTGAAGGCCCGTGCGCGTTTGAATGGGCGCTCACTGCAAAAAGAAATCAAACTGATCCTCGAGGAATCCGCGCCCGTTGGCATCCAACAAGCGGCGATGTTGTCGGAGGTCTGGCAGCTAAAGCTCGCTGGTCGCTCATTTGGCGATAGTGCCGAACAGTTACGCGAGGACCGGGAACGTTGACAGCCTGGGTGATCGACGCCAGCGTTGCGGTGAAGTGGTTTGTGCCGGAAATCCATAGTGTTGATGCGAGGCGGTTGCTTATCGAAAGCAATGCGTTGGTCGCGCCCGAGTTGTTGCTCACCGAGGTTGGAAATATCCTTTGGAAGAAGCACCGTGCCGGTGAACTGGAAGCGGTGGAGGCGCGGGAAATCCTTGTCGAATTGAGGCGCCTACCGATGCGTATTGCGCGAATGGCGCCGTATATCGAGAACGCATTGGCGTTGGCCATCAAGCATCAACGAACGGTGTACGACTGCATTTATCTTGCGTTGGCAATTCATGAAGGAGGTCGCTTTGTCACGGCAGACCGAAAGCTGAGCAATGCCCTTGTCGATACTGATGCAGCCGACTGTGTCGTCTATGTCGAAGAAGTGAATTGAGAGGAAGCACCGTAAGCTCGTGTGGAGTGCTGCACTGGATCAGCGGCTGGCTAGGGGGTAGATTGACGCAGCGCTCACTCATTGGCCCGCTCCCCATGAAAAACTAACGGTCCATCCGCTCTGCAAGGAAACCCCGGTACCGGTATCGAGCAAGCCGGAAGCCCGATTCGATTTCACCTCGGATATATCTACGTGGACTCCGGGGAAGAATTCGGCAGACACCGGTCGCGCAGAACGGACGCAGCTGGACTGGCGAGTTGCTCGTGGACAGTGAAATGCCAGCACTATCGCTCGCAGGGCGCTGTAGGCGCGCGAGTTGCATGGTGCCACTATCCAATATCAGCGACATTAGGGGAAATTCGTTATAATCCACCCATCCATTGGGTTCAGCAGGGAAAGTCGACAGGATGTTTGGTTGCGACACGGACGCGACTTAACCAAGCCAATAAGAATTATACTGCATCAATATCAAATACTTGGGCCGTTAGCTCAGTTGGCAGAGCAGCTGACTCTTAATCAGCGGGTCGCAGGTTCGAGCCCTGCACGGCCCACCATAACAGAAGCTGTAATGTTCAACGTATAGCGGTTTTTTTCAAAACAGACTGGATTCTGCCGGGCGCAAGGTATCTCGATTAAAGATTTGGAGCCGATGCGGCTGAAAGATGAGATTCACCCGGAGTTGCCGTTTTACGACTGTCGCCGGATTCGGGGTGAGCTCCATGACCGGGTTTCACTTCTATAGTACGTTACGAACCGACCTCCCGCTTGACATCGACGCTGTTCTTTTCGAATTCGACATTCCTGTCCCCGTTCACGTCCTGGTCTTCCAAACCAGCCTTCGGTTTCGCAATTTGTATTCGCTTACTCGTTGGACTTGTTGATTCGCCCGGGGTCATTTCGAGTGCTTGGGGCTCGAAAATTTCGCTCTCGTCCGTTTGCGCCGTCAGAGTGTCTTGGAACAACACCTTGGTCGTGCGGTGCTTGTCCATTTCAAGCACCTCGAGTCGAGCACCTTCCAGCTCTACGACATCGCCTACAGACGCAATATGGCCAAGCCTGTGATTGATCAGACCGCCAAGCGTCACGTAATCGCCGGTCGGAAAGGGATAGTTGAGCTTTGGTTCCAGCTCGGTGACCCTAACGCCGCCGTTGATGACGTAACTGTGCTGGTCTTCCTTTTTTATGTGGCGGTGCCGCGGTGTAAATTCATCTTCGTAGTCGCCCACGATCTCTTCTAGGATGTCCTCCAGAGTGATCAGACCTTCGGTCCCGCCGTATTCGTCCAGCACAATGGCGATTTGCCGTCGGTTGCTGGTGAAATCGTTCAGCAGGGTGCTCAGGGGCATCGTATCGGGCACGTAGTAGGCCGGCAGCATTACTTCACGGACCGGGAGGTTGACGATCCCCGCGGATGTCTCGGGATCTTGCAACGACGCCATTCTGTTGAGGAGCTGCTTCATGGATACCACGCCAATGATATTGTCCACGGAAGTCTCGAAGACGGGATAACGTTCACGCAGATCCTCTTTGTATAGTGATAGGACGTCGGCCACCGTGGCCGTATCTTCCAATACGTCCATCTCGGTTCGCGGGATCATGGCATCGCGGGCGGTGTGGTCGTCGAGGTCGAACACCCCGCGCAGCATTTTTGTCAGCTGCGGGTCCAGTGCGCCTTCCTGCTCGCTGGCGCTTAGGATGGTGCGGATTTCCTCTCCGGTCATGGAAAAGTGCCCCTCGCTTTGACTCGCCAGATCTCGCTGGCCGAACAGCCAGAGCAATCCGTTTGAGGACTTGTTCATGACCCAGATGACGGGACGCATGACAGCGTGCATCCAGTTGATGATTCGCGCAACCGCCAGGCTCAGGGGCACCGCCTTGTGGAACGCCAAAACCTTAGGGGCCAGCTCGCCGGCCACTACGTGCATGAAGGAAATGACTATGAAAGCCACGACGTAAGACAAGGTATGACCCCAACCCGCGATTGCATCGTTTTCCCCGAAGACGCTCAACGCCGCCATCATGGGTGGGTCGATGATGCGGGTGAGTGTGACCATTCCGATGGCGCCAAGAGCCAGGGAAACCAATGTGATGCCGATTTGGGTTACCGAGTAGAACCGCTCAGGCTCGTCATGGAGGACCTGCACTATCTTAGCGGATTTGTTGCCGGTATTGGCCAACTGCTTGATACGGCTGCGGCGGGCGGAAGTCAGGGCGATTTCCGAGCCCACGAAGAAGGCATTGCCTACGACAAGAAATAAAATAAGAAACAATTTACCGATTACTTCCCACTCCATGACAATTTCTCCGCGTCTGTTGCTTGCATCGTGGGCGCTTCCGCACACCAAAGTGCGGTCCAGCAGGCATGTTTATTTATCCTGCGCCGCCTGTTTGCTAGTGTATGCCACTTTCCGGCGTTCTTCTTCATGTCATTGATAAATTAGCCGCCGTGTATATCCCGCATATCTGGCATTGCGCGCCCCGTATTAATACCAGCCGACGCACAGCAGTACCTCGGGGTAGACTTAAATCCGCTCCACAAAGGGATATCGCTTTACCGGATTGATACAGTATGGGCCATCGATCGCGCAACGATCTGGATTTCCCCGATACAGAGGCGGCGGTGTACATCTGCCCATAATTAGGCACATTCCCGCTTATAAATAACCCATTTCCAGCATTACTCCGTTTTCCTAACACAATTTGGGATCAGCAAAAGTGCCGTAGGTCAAGAAACATGAAATATCGAGCTCTAAATCGGGAATTATAGCTATTCGGTGTCCTCATGTAGCTCGGTGCAAGCATTTGCTTGAAATGGCTCCTGGGTCCGGTTCTCCGGATCAATATTGATCTCTCGATTCAATTCCTGCGCAATCTCCTCAAATGAGTCCAACGTCTCGGCTCTGGTGCACGCGGGTTCAGCATAAACCGAACACCAGTCAACGAAAGAAACCGCAAATTTGAATACGTGCCGGGTTTTTGCCCCACGCATCGGTTCTCTGTACCGTATTTCGCACAGACTACACAAAAACGCAGGACTGGCGGCTTATACGTTCGAGAATAATCCCGAATTGATTGCAAATTAGGTCATAAGAGGAGTAGGGTGGGGCAACGGTCTTCCGATCGTTGTTCCGCATCCGCAGGGTCATCGATGCATTTTTCGTAGCGGCAACTTGCCGAATCCGTTGCGCAGAACATGGGAAACTAACTGTGGATGTAAAGGACTAAACCTTAAGTGGCGATGGCAGTCAATACTGAACTTCAACCATGAAGCTCATGTATATGTATAAAGATTGGAGGCGATCTAGATGAAGCAGAAAATATTGATGATTTCCGCGGTTGTTGTGATATCGGGTGTGTTTTCATCAGCACTCCTGGCCTGTTCGGCGATGGGGCCTTCAACGCATGCCGGCAAGGTGCTGTCCATTGACGAAGACAAAAGCACTTTTACCATCCTGGATATGGAGACATTGAGCCCTATTACGTTCAACGCCGATCAGACAATCATGCAACAAATCATGGATGCTGAAGGTGCGGCAATCGTGGACTTCACCGGGGAGGGCGCGAGCCTCACCGCGACCGGCGTAAGATCGCGGTAGTGGTGGTTGGCTCGGATCAAAGACACTTCCACGGCACCGTGCAACTGAACAGGCCATCGTGAACAATCTGACGAAGAATCTGGTTTTATGGCTGGCGGTCGCCGTTGTTCTAATGGCGGTGTTCAATAATTTCTCGCCCGATAAGGCGGCGCAAAGGCAGCGACTGAGCTATACGACTTTCCTGAGCGAGGTCGATGAGGGCCGTATCGAGGGAGTGAACATAAAGGGTAATACGATATATGCCAAGACGATATCAGGGCAGGAATTCGAAACGATTGACCCCGGCGACCCGGGTTTGGTTGGCGACTTACTGAATAAAGGCGTGGACATCGAAGTCGCCGAGGAAGAAAAACCTTCTATTCTGGCCCAGATTTTCATCAATTGGTTTCCATTACTGCTCATCATGGGTATCTGGATCTATTTGATGCGGCAGATGCAGGGCGGCGGCGGTGGCCGGGGCGTCATGAGTTTCGGTAAAAGTCGTGCGCGGATGCTGACGGAAGATACGAATAAAGTAACCTTCGAGGACGTTGCTGGTGTTGAGGAAGCGAAGGAGGAGGTGCAGGAGCTGGTAGATTTTTTGCGTGATCCGTCAAAATTCCAGAAGCTGGGAGGGCGCATACCGCGGGGCGTATTGATGACCGGCAGTCCGGGGACCGGTAAAACCCTGCTTGCCAGGGCTATCGCCGGTGAAGCCAAGGTTCCGTTTTTCTCGATTTCCGGTTCTGATTTTGTGGAGATGTTTGTCGGCGTCGGAGCATCACGCGTGCGGGATATGTTCGTACAGGCCAAGAAAAATGCCCCTTGCATAATATTTATCGATGAGATCGATGCGGTCGGTCGACAAAGAGGCGCCGGCCTTGGTGGTGGCCACGACGAACGTGAACAGACGCTGAACCAGCTGTTGGTGGAAATGGACGGCTTCGAGGGCAACGAAGGTGTAATCGTGATCGCAGCGACGAACCGCCCGGATGTATTGGATCCGGCCTTACTAAGGCCGGGCCGTTTCGATCGACAGGTGCATGTGCCGTTGCCCGACATCAGAGGTCGCGAGCAGATTTTGAAGGTTCACATGCGCAAGGTTCCGCTGTCGGACGATGTGGACGCCTCTATTCTGGCCCGTGGATCTCCCGGGTTTTCCGGAGCGGATCTGGCGAACCTGGTGAACGAGGCGGCGCTGTTTGCTGCCCGTGGAGGCAAGAATCTGGTCGACATGGAAGATTTCGAGATGGCGAAAGACAAGGTGTTGATGGGCGCGGAGAGACGCTCCATCGTGATGCCGGAACGCGAACGCTGGAATACGGCATATCATGAATCCGGACATGCAATAGTTGCCAAGGTACTTGAAAACACCGACCCGGTGCACAAGGTCACCATTATTCCCCGCGGCCGGACCCTGGGCGTCACCATGCAGCTGCCGGAGCAGGATCAATACAGCCTTAATCGGGAATATTTGCTATCACGCATAGCGGTGCTGATGGGCGGGCGCATAGCGGAAGAAATTTTCATGGACCAGATGACCACCGGGGCGACTAACGATTTCGAACAGGCCACGGAACTGGCTCAGAACATGGTTTCGCGCTGGGGAATGAGCGATGCCCTCGGTCCCCGTGTGTATGGTGATAATCAATCTGAAGTCTTTCTCGGACGCGATGTCACCACCCACAAGAACCTGAGTGATGACACTGCGGAAAAGGTGGATGGTGAGATATCACGGATCGTGCAGGAACAGTACGATCGTGCACGGAACATCCTCGAAAAAAACAGGGCGAAGGTAGAAATCATGGCCAAGGCGCTCATGGAGTGGGAAACCCTGGATTCAAATCAAATCGAGGACATTATGGCTGGCCGGGAGCCACGCCCGTCCTCCGATGACAAGGGCGATTCAAAAAATTCATCGGAAAATCAAGACCCCGATGATGTTCGCCAGGAAGTTGAACCACGCCTCGATAAACCAGCGGATTCGCCGCCCTAGATCTTTGACATCCTATCTATTCATTCAACTTGTCTTGCATATGCGGTGAAATCAATCGGCACATTTGGATTTGCCTTTGAGTAACCGCTGCCTTTTATGTCGTCTCGTGCCGTGATCTCTCTGATGTACCTTCTGCTGCCACCAATATCTCCGTAAACAGAAATCGAACTCGTAAAATCGTCATTTGAAATACCTTCATCGGTGTTCAAAAACATGTACAAGATCGCTCTCTGAATTGTTGAAGATGGAGGAATAGAACTGATGTTGGCACTGAAACGGCCCTGAAAGTAAGGTGCTTCCTTTATAAGAAGCGAACCTGACTGTCGTGCAGTGAATCTTCCTTGGCTGTGGTCGATGACAAGCTCCGCTGAATCAAACCATATACCACAACTGCTACAACTCTGATGGGACATCTCAAAGATTAAATTGAAATCACCCGTGCGTGACTCGGCGACGGCGGCCCCGGGTTCGTCTTCAGCGGCTTCCTCGTCCGGGGATTCCCCGTCTGAATCAGACCCGGACTGACCTATTATGCCGGATGCGGATTGATTGTTTGTCTGCTGTTCAGAAGATCCTCCCCCCGAGATTTTGTTGGCGAGGGTTTTCGTTGCGCTGCCCGCCCCGCTGGCCACATCCCCCACCTTGTCACAACCGGCCGCTGCGATCGCCAATACAATAAGTAGAGTCAGCCGGTGGGCCCGGGTAACGATAAGTTTCATTCAGAAACCTCTTTTGAAATCCAAAATTAACCCAAACTCAAATGTCGATCAAGGTTGAATTGGGCACCCGGGAGACTGCGCATCCCTCGATCGGCAACAGGGGTCAACAGTTTTTTTATTTTTGGTTGCAACCGTTGGTTACTGGTTCGCTTCACTTTGTTTGACGAAATACTGAAATGAAACCTCGCACGCTCCGCAACCATCTGCGCCTTTACGCTCAACCGATGGTCCCATTGAACGACAGCGGTCGGGAAAGAACCTGGTACGAAATACTTTTACGATTCGTCGCAAATGCGCGCAGGGTCGTTTCGCCGCACCTGTTCATTCCGGCCGCGGAGCGATACGGACAGATGGCGGCAATTGACCGTTGGGTCGTTGACAAGGTGCTCAAAGAGCACCAGGCCTTCGGGAAGGATCGCGAAGTACGTTTGTCCATTAATCTCTCCGGTACGACCATCCCGAGCGGAGACCTGTCCGGGTACATTTATGGCAAGCCCTTTCCAATTGAAAATATCAAGCACAGCTTGCAAAACAGGAATTTAAAGCTGCCTGGTGAGAAATGCGGGCCGGCGCCCGAACCCGTTGAGTGCGCGGTTACGATAAATCAAGTAAATATGTTCATGAAATTAATAATATTGAGTAATTTTCTTGACAAATATTAAATATATGAAAATATTAGTATATGGGAAAACAGCAAAATCAATGTGAATTCTGCGGCGGGCCGATGTGGATCAGTAAGCTGACCTGCGGGGATTGCGGTTTTTCCTACGAGGGCACTTTCTTTACCCCGCGTCTGTTTCGCTTACCCAGGGAGGATCAGCGCTTTGTGGAGCTTTTCATACTATCCAGCGGCAGTCTTAAAAAAATGGCCGAGCTACTGGAATTGTCCTATCCCACGGTGCGAAGTCGCTTGGATCGCCTGATCGAGAGCCTGCACGAAGAGCAAGAACGAGATCAGGAGCTGAAGAAAAATGTCCTCGACGACATCGAGCAAGGGCGCATAAAACCCAAGCAAGGCATGCGCATCATCGATGCCTTATGAGCAAGATGAGTGAGAAATCCCAAATTGAACGCATGGTCGACGAAGGCAAGCTGACCGTTGACGAAGCAAACCGGCTGCAACATTCGCTGGATGAACAGGCCGGGCGAGCCGATATTTTGGACGCGGCCCGGGCAGGGCGGCGCGCATCCAAACGGAAACTCGCCGTGTTCTTTGGCGCTTGCCTGGCCTTTTTTTTGCTGGGGGCGACGATGGGTTGGATGCTGACGCCCGCCCTGGGCCCGACACCGACCGCGGTGCCCCCTTCCGCTGGTACCCAGCCGGGTCGGGCAGTGGATTTGTCTGCCTTGTCGGATGAAAGGAGAAAAAGTATGAATCAGTCGGTGAAATTGTCGAGCGGCGTAGCGATCGCCGTGCTCGTGGCCGTGATTGGCCTGCTGGTAGCGTTTCTTTACAACGGCCTCATCGATGCGCGAGAGCGGGTCAACGCCGCCTGGGCGCAAGTCGAGAATGTCTATCAACGCCGATTGGATCTGGTCCCGGTATTGATCGACGGAGTCAAGACCTATATGGACCACGAACGCGCCACTCTGGAAGAACTCACAGAGGCTCGGGCCAAGGCCGTAGGTGTGCAGTCAGCCTTGCAAGGGCAGGGCCCCGATACGGCTGAGCAAATGAAGACGCTTGAGACAACCCAGGGCCGCGTCGAATCCGCGCTGGCCAGGCTATTCGCAGTTGTGGAGAACTACCCTGATCTCAAAGCCAGTGGGAATTTCCTTACACTGCAGGATCAGATCGAGGGTACGGAGAACCGTGTAGCCATGGAGCGTCGCCGATATAACGAGTTCTCGCGACGATACAACGCCATGGTATTGAAGTTCCCGCACAATATGGTTGCGGCGGCGATTGACTTCGAACACAAGCCATATTTCCAGGCCGAGGAAAAGGCTCTCCAGGGACTGATCGATCCATTCGGCCGCGACACCGACAAACCGTAGTCCATGGGCAGACTTTTTTACATCGGCGCGATCGCCGCCGCGTTAGCGGGGGCATGGCACGTTGCCGGTAACTACATATCAGGAAACCAGGAGGTTGCCGCGCCGCTTGCCGAATGGAATATCAGCGAGCGGCCCGAGGAAGAACGATACTTGTACGATTATGCGGGAATCCTGGGTCATTTCGAAGAAGGTCTGCGGCGGTATTTAAAACACATTACCAGGGATTTTCATATCGAAGCGGTAATACTGACGTTGCCGAAAGTACCGACCGGCAGTGATGTCGACCAGATCGCCTCGGACGTACTCAACAATTGGCGAATTGGCGGGAATTATGATGGCAGAGCGGTGTTGTTGCTGTTGGATCGAGACCGGCAAGAGGTGCGCATGGAAGTGGCTTACGAACTTGAAGATGTATTTACAGATGCTTTCGTAGGTTTTGTCGAGGATAAACAGCTAAAGCCGTATTTTTTAGAAGACGATGTCGGCACGGGTTTGATCGCGTTAATGGAGGAATTGGAAAGACGCGCGGAACTCAAGCAGCAGGGTGAATATACATCGGAGTTGATTGCCAGTCTGGACAGTGAATTCATCTCGGGAGGGGCCGGCGCAAAACGGGACCTGAAAAAGTATTCTCAGACAAATGACACAGCGAATGGATCGACAACTGCCTCAACGCGCTCGATCCGTGGAGCGCGCTCCCCCGAGGAAGCCTGGCGAACCATGTTGGCGAAGTGGGCGGGCCAGGGTTCGGATCTCGACATCGATATCTATACGGAGATGACCCGGATGGCCATGGGCGACCCGGAACGCCCCGATCCGCGTACAAAAGAGGCGCTACCCCATTGGCAAAACGCCGAGTTTCGCGTACTGCGGAAGAATGGTTATGCCGTGATCTATTTTGGCTATAAAAAAGGCTGGGACAATGCGCCCTTTTTGTTTTGCCGTGATCAGCAGGGCTGGAAGTTCGATATCGTCTATCAACGGCGTTTGGTCGTGATGGGCGCCAAGCAATCCTGGTTCGTCGAACAGGGTCGGTTTCCGTATGTCTCACTGCTTGCCAAGGTGCCCCAATCCACCGGGAAAGATCTTCCGTTGAGCGCCCGGGACCTGTATCGTTGCAGCGATGACTCTTCCATGGCCGCGCGAATGAATACCCTAGCGGCGCGACTCGACGCCAATCCCGACGACTATGACAGCGTTCTAGAATTGTTGCGGCTCAATGTCATCACCGGGCGACGTCCCAACCACGTACAGCCGCTGATAGAAAGGGCCAAGTCGCTGAACCCCGATGATCCAATACCCTACAAGTATGCTGCGATATACAACGTCAATAGCTTTTTTCAATACGAAACCGCGTTGAATGAAATCGAAGCGTATCTCGACCACGGCGGCGATGTGATATTCGGCCACAGCGTTGAGGGATTTCTGCACTACCGACTCAATCAATATGAGAAGGCGGTGGTGGCCCTGGATAAAGTACTCAACTCAGCGCCCAACGATATCTACGCCTTGAGTTTATTGGCCCGCGTCTATGGTCTGCGTTATCTGGGCTCAAGCGAGCTGGACCCGCGTCGAGCACACTATCAGGCCAAAGCAAAGGAATATCTGCGGCGTGCACAAGACGTGCCGGAAGGGGAAGTCGGTCGCGTGAGTCGTGTCACAAACTGGATGCAATCAAAAGGTCTCTTGTAGTACCGTACTAATTACGGGGACACAATACTCAATTCAAATGGTAATGGAGAAATAAGTGTTGTGTCCCCATATTTGTCATATTTCAGGGTCAATTACAGAGATCGGAACCGGGGACGTCATCGAACGCGCCCTTGGCATCGTTTCTTACCTGATCGAGAGTGCGTTTGCTCTCGGTTGGAAACGTGTTTGTATCACGGGCCCATTTCGCCGCCGTTTGCGCCCGCGCAATTGCAGATGCCGGGCAATTCGCCCGACTTAACGCTATTGCCAGGTTATTGCCGGCGGCAACGTTGCTCCGCTCCATGGCCAGAACATGACGATACAGCCGGATGGCCTGACGCAAGTCGCCATTATTCAAATGTGCGTTTGCAAGTCCCAGCCTGGCGATTTGATCGCCGGGAAAGTGTTCAAGAAAATCGCGGTAGAGTTTCACCATGAAATCCGGGCCTTGAATCGTTTCCATCGCCACCATGGCTTCGAGTAGTTTGCCGCTATCAGGATTCGCGGGCAGTTCGCCAGGTTTCAATACAACCACGGCCCATGCCTCGGCGCGTCGCCACGTGCGTTCAAATTTTCCCATACGCATCACCTTGCGTCGTTCCGTCCCTGACCGAAGATAGATTTCGCCTAGGATGGGATCATATCCAGTCGCAACGGCGTAGTGCCAAAAAGGTTTGAAGCTGAATCCCAGGTTCTGCAGAACCAGCACCGGCCTGGCGGCGTCCAGTTCATCCAGCAAATGAGACATATCCGCGTCGATGATGTACGGAACTCGAGCGTATCCGCGCGTGGTCGCAATCATGTCGATTTGTAGACTGCCCCCCCTCCCGGGCGTGTAGACCTTGGGAACTAGGGCGTCAGGAGTAACTTCTATTCCACTCGCACCCAACACGGTGGCGAGTGCGGCGGGTCCGCATTGGTAATCTTTTTGGGCATAGAAAGGCGTGTCTTCGAGGTCGACCGGCCGCCGGTCTGTAAGGTCCACCGCGCTCCATTGGTTCGCGCAAGCGGACAGCAGCAACAGCAGCGTTATAATTCCCGTCGAACGGAAGATGTTCCTAGTGCACCCCGTCGTAAATTCTGTGACATTCAGCGAAGCGACAAGCATTCGAATTCTAGGCGCATCCGCGAAGCACTAGCGAGCTAATGGGAGCGGATGCAACGCCGAAGGCGGGTGTTTGTCGATTCGCCCTGCGGGAGTCCCCCAAAACCACGGCTACTGCGTTGCCCCTCTGGCCAATATCCGGATATTGCCTGCGAGGCGCGCCTTGTCCCCGTGTTTTTGGGGGGCTCTGAGTGTCACAGAATTTACGACGGGGTGCACTAGCCCGCTAGATTTTTTTAAAAATGTCCGTGACGCCGACGATTTCGAGGATCAACAACACCAGGAAAACGATGCCGATTATCTCTATCGCCCCGGCCCCGGCCGGCATCGAGTCCATTTTTCGGGCGAGTGCGGTGAGCTCGTGACTGGTCATGGATCGGACGCGTGCCAGGACGTGATTTCGATCAACGCCCAGTTGGGAAAGCTGCGCGGCGACCCTGTCCTGCAGGAAAAATGTCTCGGCCTCGGTCAGCAGATTATGCCGGTTGGCAGCTACGAGCGCCGCCTCAGTAGTGATCATCTCCGCGATGGCCGTGGGGAAGTGCGCAGGAAATACAAGCGCAATCGCGACTAAAACCGACATCAACCTTCGAGCTGTTCTAATCATCAAATGTCCTCCATCATGAATACGCCAAAGGAAAGCACATCCGTTACCCGGGGTGATTGGGATCCAACGTTCGCGGACCCATATATCCTGCCGCGCCTGGAATCAACTGAGCCGACACCGTAATGGTTCATCAAGGGCGAATATACAGATACCCGTCCTGTTGAAGTTCGGCTATACGAACCACTCCCCCCTGGTCGACCCGGACAAAACCCGGGATCAACTCGTCGACTTCGATTTGCTGCGCACGCATCGTGTTGCCGCATGCGTTGAACTGCACATCCTCACCCTGCAGCATGGCAACGGTCTCCCGCAGTTTGTCGACGGCTTGCATTTCGTGAAAGGCTTTCAAACCGGGTCCATGCACCACCAGCACAATTTCCACATTTTCCTTGCCGCCGACTCCTTTGATGTGATTGCGGATATTGTTGAGCGCGAACATCACTTTTTCCTCGTCGGCTACATGGTAGACCACTTGTTGTTTGTCAGCCGCGCTGCTCTGTGAAAACGAAAGAAGCCCGGACAACGCAAACATCGCGGCCAGAATCGTATTCGTCGAAACGTGTTTCATTGATTTATTCCTCGACGTCTTTGGCTTGATGGATCAGAAGGTCCATTGTACTCCCTTTCACTGGTAGTCTGATCAAGAATTGGTCTTCCAAGCTCCGGATAACAACAGTTGGACATATTACCGTCCATCGATTACGCGTTCACTGCAGATTTTTCGAAGTCGGTTTAGGTTTATCTTTTTTAGGTACCGCTTTGCCGGATTCCCCTGCCGCCGGTTTCACGGCTGGTTCTTTTACACTGGGTTTCCGGTCCTGCGCCTCTTTGGTGTCAGCCGCTTCGGATTGATTCGACGGGTCGATTTTGCCGCCCTGGTTTTTATCGGTCGCTTCGGCGGTCTCGTCGAATATGGTTCCCGTGAGAATCTGCTTGCACACGTCGACGTTCGCCTGGGATTTGTTGACCACGGCCTCGGCCAGCAGGGAGAGGCCGCCGGTACTCATGTAAGCCATGTATTTGCCGTACTTCAAGGCGACGTCCTTGGGATCCAGCTGGATGCTTGGATTTTTCAGCGTACCGCCCACCTGGACCAGGCCGGCGAGCTGACCCGTGCTGATGCCGATGCCCTTGCGCGGCTTGGGCACGATCCCCACATCGAGTTTTTCCGTTTTGAGGTTGATGTTGCCTCCGCCACGCCAGGTTACGTCCGACAGTTGAACCGCGAGCTTGTCGTCGAAATCGACCTTGCCGTCCTTGATATCCATGCGCAATATCCCGCACTCCAGCGCCATTTCTTTCTTGTCCCCGGAGAATGAAATCAGACCGGTGCCGAAGTCCGTTACGAACCCGCGGGGTATGCTGCCGTCTCGTACGACCATCAGAACCTCCCCGTCAAGTCCGCCCGCAAGCTCGGCGGCGGTCGCGCCGTCACCGTCGAGTTTAATACTCAAGTCCAAGCCGCCGCCAAAATTGGGCATGGGTGCGTCGTCGACGACGAGGTCGGCAACCAGCCTGGCGACATCGGTGGTGGCATCCATCGTGAGCTTTCCGTTGATCGTTCCGCTGCCCGCCAGGCCTGCAAGGGGGTCGATGCTGAGCAGTCCCTCGTGCAGGGCCAGCGTCAGCCGAATTTCACGCATGTCCGTCTTGCCCAGCTTTAGCCGGTCCGCCGTGACCGCAAAATCCGCGTCGAACTTGCGCAGCCGGTCCAACGGCAGCGGATCCTTGCTGAACAAACGGTCGATAGCCTCGACCTCCGATTCATCGGGTTCCGCATCGGCAATCTCCGCATCTTCCTTGGCGTCCTTGGTGCCCGGTTTCTTCGCCGATGCGGCGGGCGCGGACTCCGCCACCGATTCTCCTTCGGCCGGTTTCGGCAACAAGGGTGACAGATCGAGATAGGGGATGGTCAGCTCGCCGCTGATCGTCGACAGGTCGGTATCGGTTTCACCAAGATTGACCGCAAGGTTGCCGCGCGCAGCCTGGTCGTCCAGGGTGAACTCGAAACCATTGAGGGCGTAGTCATTGGATTGAATACTTACGATGCCGGACAGGGCAAGTGGACCCTTGTCGGGCAGTTCGGTTTGCGCCAGTTTGCTGAAATCGGCCAGTGAATCCGACGTCAAGCCGATCTCCACCGCGATATCGGCGGCGGCGATGTCCCCGCCGGGGTCGAGGTTGTTCACCTGACCGTTGAGATCGAGTTTCGCGGCACCGGTTTGCGCCTGTGCCGACAGCGTGGCGGGTGCGCCCGCTCCACCACCATCGCTCAGCGTGGCTTGGAGCGTAACCGGATCGGTCTCGGGCAACTCCGTGCCGGCATACTTGGACAAGGCCGACAACGATGCGCTGCTCAACCGGGCGCGCGCGTCGATCCCCTTTAGAGCGGTGGTGTTGGCGATTTGACCCTCCAAGGTCAACAGAAGCCCCTCATCCCGGACCTCGGCATTGATATCGTTTAAGGCGAGCGCGGCAAGACTCCCCTCGGCGCGGGCCGACAGGTTCGCACCGGCGGGCAGCAGCTGCAGCGGCGCCTGCACACCGAACTGTGTGAGCAGGCGCTCCAGGTCAGCCAGGTTTCGCTCGGAGAAGGACTCTATGTTCAGGTTGACCGTGGCGCCGATCCCTTCGACGTTTGCCAGATCGCTGACGCCGCCGGAAAGATTCAAGTTGATGTTGCCGCCGTCGAGTTTGGCGTCGAGGTTCTCCAGACCGAACTTCTGTCCCGAAGACCGGACCCGGCCGCTTGCGTTGATCGATCCCAGTTCCGGCAGTTCCATGCCCGCGTAACGGGAGAGCTCGGCGGTCGTCTCACTTTTCAAGCCGATGGAGAGGTCGATCCCGTCCGCCCGGATGGCGTTCGCAATGGAACCGGTGGCCGAGGCGGATACGCGGCCGTCGCGGATCTCGGCCTCGATGTCATTGATTGCGAGCGTGTCGAGATCGCCGGCGGCGTTGCCATTCAGCTTGACCCGCTCGGGCAGGTACTTCAGAGGCAGCGCGACGCCAAGTTTTTGCAGCAAGGTCTGGATTTCACTGACGTTTTTTTCGGTCAGCGCGCCGATGTTGGCTGCCAGCGACGCGTTTATTCCGCTCACCGCCATCACGTCATCCACGGTTCCGGTGATGCGCAGATCCATGTTGTTCGCGTTCAATCCCGCAACCAGCTCAGAGACGCTCACCGCCTTCTCGCGCGAGGCGATCCCGGCGGACAGGTTCAGCGCGCCCAGGTCCGGAATCGGAAGATCGGCATACTTCGACAGCGCCGAGGTCGAAGCGATGCTGGCGGTCACCCGGCCATCCACATCCTCCAGCGTCAGGACATTGCCCACGCTTCCCACGATCTGGATTTCGACCCCTTCATCCCGCGCCTGCGCATCGAATTCCTCGATCCCAAGCTTGCCCAGGTCGCCATGAATGCGGGCGGTAGCCTCGACGTCTGGCGGCAGCGCCACCGGGATGGTCAGCCCCGCGTTCTCGATGAGTCGCGACAGGTCGGAGACACGGGCCTTGGCGTTGAGCGCGATTCCCGACAGCGAAATCAAATCCGATATCGAACCCTCTATGGTGGCTTCGGCGGGTTCCCCGTCAACATTTGTCACCATTCTGGCCAAGGAAAAATGGCCGTCCTTCGCGTCGATGTCGGCCTCGAGCTTGAACGACCCCAGCTCGGCCGTATCGAGGCCGGCGAGGGCAAGCAGCCGGGACGCGGAGGGCCCTTGCAATATGGACGTGAGCGCCAGGTTTGGGTCCGGGATCATGGGCCCCCAGTTCCCGGATATTCGCAGCGGATTGTCGGCAACCGATCCCTCGATGCCGAGCGGTGAAGGGGAGCGGTCCAGGGCCTGATCCACATTGCCCAGATTACCCGAGAGTTCTATGGGTACGGTGTCGGCAATGCCGGACAGACGCAGCGTGGTCTCGTCCGCAGGCGTTTCGACAAGGAATTGAGAAATCTGGAATTTCTTCCCCGCACCGCCCATCGCCGTTACCACAACGGCGTTGAGATTCTCGATGCGGAGTTCCCGAATAAGCGGGCGCAGCGGCAGCCCGCCGAACGTGTCGGCGCCCGGGACGTCGGGCTGGTCCCGGGTCGCCGTCGAGCGGCCCATTACCCAGTTGCTCTCCCCGTCGTCGTTGACTTCACCGAATACTTCCGCGTTTCGAACGACGGCGCGAAAGTCGGCAACTCCGGTCAGCAGGGCGAGAAGATCGACCTCCGCTTCCAGCTCCTCCAGGGAGAGCATTACCGGCTCGTCGCTCCATTGGGCGTTGGCAAGGCCGACGTTTTGGGCCCGCACCGACAGTGACGTCGTCAAATCAAGGTCCAGAGCGTCGATGCTAAGCGCGCGGCCGGTGGCGGATTGCACACCCTTCGAAATCCACTCCTTGTATTGTTCATCGGTGATCAGTTTGAGTGCGACGAATGCCAGCACCACCAGGCCGAAGAGCGCTCCGGCCGCGATGCCGAGGTATTTCAGTACATTTTTCATTTACTACATTCCAGATCGTGATTTAGTGTCTCGGAACAGCCATGATGCAAATTTTACCCTAACCCGCATTTCTCACCAGGATCCCGAGCGATTGCGCAGGAC
>JAHEIO010000286.1 GCA_024639325.1 Gammaproteobacteria bacterium | reverse complement strand
TAAGAGCCGGCGGTGACCTACTCTCCCACGGCCTGAGGCTGCAGTACCATCGGCGCTGAGGGGCTTAACTGCTGGGTTCGGGATGGGACCAGGTGTATCCCCCTCGCGAGAACCACCGGCACTTTACGAAGCCGCCGAGAATGGCCCATCTCTGCGTCGTCCATCGGCGCGACTCCCTGCGACGTAACTCTCGCTACGCCTCAGTCGGCACGCCTTGGACTCCTTGACCTGGATCATTCTCGACGCCTTCGGCATCGGGGCCGATCGGTCCACAGGTCCACTCTGGCAGCGTGTATGTGCCAAACAGGGGTAAGAGGTTGTCGGTCGTGCTTTGCGGGGTGCAGTGAGCCGCTTCCTGTAGGTGTAAGAAGAGGATCAAGCCGCACGGCCGATTAGTACGGCTCGGCTGAACGTGTTGCCACGCTTACACCTGCCGCCTATCCACGCAGTCGTCTCCTGCGGGCCTTCAGGTGCCTTACGGCACGGGAGATCTCATCTTGGGGGGGGCTTCCCACTTAGATGCTTTCAGCGGTTATCCCTTCCCGACGTAGCTACCCTGCGATGCCCCTGGCGGGACAACAGGTACACCAGCGGTCAGTCCACTCCGGTCCTCTCGTACTAGGAGCAGCTCCCCTCAAATCTCCAACGCCCACGGCGGATACAGACCGAACTGTCTCACGACGTTCTAAACCCAGCTCATGTACCGCTTTAACGGGCGAACAGCCCGACCCTTGGGACCTTCTCCAGCCCCAGGATGCGATAAGCCGACATCGAGGTGCCAAACCGCCCCGTCGATGTGAACTCTCGGGGGCGATAAGCCTGTTATCCCCGGCGTACCTTTTATCCGTTGAGCGACGGCCCTTCCATACGGGACCGCCGGATCACTAAGGCCTGCTTTCGCACCTGCTCGACCTGTCGGTCTCGCAGTCAAGCTCCCTTGTGCCTTTACACTCTCCGCGCGATTGCCGACCGCGCTGAGGGAACCATTGCGCGCCTCCGTTACCTTTTGGGAGGCGACCGCCCCAGTCAAACTACCCGCCTGACACGGTCCCCGAACCCGATATAGGGTCCCAGGTTAGAATTCCGACATCGCAAGGGTGGTATTTCACCAGTGGCTCCCCGGAAGCTGACGCCCCCGGTTCATAGCCTCCCACCTATCCTACACAGGCGGTGCCAAAACCCAATGTCAGGTTGTAGTAAAGGTGCACGGGGTCTTTTTGTCCTGCCGCGGGTACTCGGTATCCTCACCGAGACTCCAATTTCGCCGAGCTCTTGGTCGAGACAGTGCCCAAGTCGTTACGCCATTCGTGCAGGTCGGAACTTACCCGACAAGGAATTTCGCTACCTTAGGACCGTTATAGTTACGGCCGCCGTTTACCGGGGCTTCAGTTCGAAGCTTCACCGCTTCCGAAGAATTGGCTGACCTCTCTCTTTAACCTTCCGGCACCGGGCAGGCGTCAGTGCCTATACGTCGTCTTGACGACTTTGCAGACACCTGTGTTTTTACTAAACAGTCGCTTGGGCCGATTCTCTGCGGCCCGTTTCAGCTCCACGCGCGAAGCGCTTCACCTACCACGGGCTCCCCTTCTCCCGAAGTTACGGGGACATTTTGCCGAGTTCCTTAACCAAGATTCACTCGAGCGCCTGAGGCTTCTCGCCTCGCCCACCTGTGTCGGTTTGCGGTACGGTCGCCCATTTACCTCACCTGCGAAGCTTTTCTCGGCAGTCTGATTACGGTCCCTTGACGGGGCCCGAGGGCCCCTTCGGCATCGGATCTCGGCTTGACCAGGGGGATTTGCCTCCCCGGAAACGCCTACCTCCTTGCATCAGAATTCCACCACCTGACGGACCTGTCACTTCTGCGTCCCTCCGCAGGCTCGAACGGCTTATGGGCGGTACGGGAATCTTGACCCGTTTCCCATCGGCTACGCCTTTCGGCCTCACCTTAGGGGCCGACTAACCCTGAGCTGATCGACATGGCTCAGGAAACCTTGGGCTTTCGGCGACGGGGGTTCTCACCCCGTTTATCGCGTACTCATTCCGGCATTCTCACTTGCCTGCGCTCCACGGGTAGCCTCACGGCCCCGCTTCCATGCTCAGGCAACGCTCCCCTACCCCGCAGCACACTCCCGTAGAAGTGGCCGCAGCCCTGGCTTCGGTGACAAGCTTGAGTCCCGGTCATTATCGGCGCAAACCCGCTTGACTGGTGAGCTATTACGCACTCTTTCAAGGAATGGCTGCTTCTAAGCCAACCTCCCAGTTGTCTACGCAGATTCACATCCTTTCTCACTTAGCTTGTACTTAGGGACCTTAGCCGAGGGTCTGGGTTGTTCCCCTCTCGCGCACGAACATTATCGCCCGCGCCCTGCCTCCCTGAGACCAACTGACGGGCATTCGGAGTTTGGTTGGGTTTGGTACCCCGTGAAGGGCCCTAGCCCATCCAGTGCTCTACCTCCCGCAGTCTACACTCAGAGGCGATACCGAAATATCTTTCGGGGAGAACCAGCTATCTCCAGGTTTGATTGGCCTTTCACCCCTATCCACAGCTCATCCGAGCAGTTTTCAACCTACAACGGTTCGGTCCTCCACGAGGCATTACCCCCGCTTCAACCTGGCCATGGATAGATCACTCTGGTTTCGGGTCTGGCCCAACGGACT
>JAHEIO010000040.1 GCA_024639325.1 Gammaproteobacteria bacterium | reverse complement strand
CTGGTAGACCCGGTTCTCGTAGCTGTTCATGGCCATCAGATGGCCGTCACACCGGTATCCCAGATTCTCAACGGAACCCAGAATCTGATCGGGACCGAGTGCCTGATAGGCGAGGGTTTCGCTATTATCCTTATTCATGGTTGTTGCTGCTCATTTCCTAAGATTACATGTATACACGATTAAGGGGTCTGCCAAAAACGGGATTCGATACCTCATTAGTTCTGGCCCATCATCGTTCTCGTGTGCCTGCACCTCATGTGACGACGGTGCGTTTGAAAGTCTGTTTTCCATTGTTCGGAGGTAGGGTCTGGGCGGTATGGTGGAAGCGCGCGCTGGATGCAATGTTCGGGCCGGGCTTCTCTCATCCGATGTAAACGGATAATGTGAACTATGCTCACCTAAAGAACCCAGAGTATCTCAATGGCAGCGCGTCGACGAATCATCTATGTGCCGGGTCGGAACATGAAACCCGAGCCCGCGATCCATCGCCGGCATCTGTGGCGTTGTATCCTGAACGGCGTTCGCCGAGTCGACGCCCGACTTGCGGACGAAATGGAAATAGAATCCAGTGGCTTCACGCTGGCGGCATGGAACCATATGTATTACGCTGCGCATGCGTCGCTGCAAGCAGACATCCCCTGGATCGATAAGTTAATTGCGCAGAAGGCCGCGGACAACGAGGATAGGGTGCAGGCCCGTGCCTGGCACCGGGTGGCCACGCAATTGATGTACGAAGTGGGAGATCGATTTCACGGATTGATCAAGTGGATCCCGGACGAGCGCGTCAAAGCCATGGTCAGGGATACCGAACCCTATTTCGTTAACCAAGATGGCGTTGCAAACAACATCCGCAAACCGCTGAAGGAACTGATATGCGATGCGATGGACGCAGGTGACCGCGTACTTCTGATAGCACATAGCATGGGGTCGGTTATCGCGTACGACGTAATGTGGCAGCTCAGCCATGTCGACAGATCTCCCTGCAGCATCGATCTGTTCCTAACCATCGGCAGCCCGCTGGGCATGCGTTACGTACAGAAACACCTGTTGGGGAGCGACGGGGGGAGGAGGAGCTATCCATCGGGCATCCGCAGATGGGAGAACGTCTCCGCCACGGGGGATCTGATCTCGTTGGACAAAAGGGTGCGCGACGATTTTGCGCAAATGATTGATGACGGGCTCATCGAAACCATACACGATCACTGCGGCAGGGTGTTCAATTGGTTTCGCAATGACGATGGTCTAAACGTCCATCGTTCCTATGGCTATCTGGTCAATCCCGTGGTAGGGCGAATCGTGGCGGACTGGTGGCGGCAGGACATGCGAAGTCCGGTTCCCGTGCTGGTGGCGCATCGCGGCTACCCGTCGATGTACCCGGAAAATACCCTGATTGGATTCAAAAAGGCGCTGGAGGCGGGTGCGGGTTTCGTTGAACTGGACGTTCAGTTGACCAAGGACAAGATCCCTGTGCTGTATCACGACACGGATACGATGCGCATATCGGGCGTCAAGGGCTCACTGTTCGACCATCCGCTTGCCGGGATCAGAGAATTGAGCGCCCACATCCCGTCAAGGTTTGGAAAATCATTCTACGGAAATCCGGTCATGACGCTGAACGAGTTCTCGCTACTGCTGGAGGGCTGGCCGGGGGCGCAGGCTTTCGTAGAGGTAAAGGCGGAAAGCGTCAACCACTTCGGGCTCGAAAATACCGTAGACAGAGTGATCGACGCCATCGGGATGGTCATCGATCGTTGTATAGTCATTTCATTCCACCATGGCTGTATTGAATATGCGCGCGAGGAGCACGGCGCCAGAGTCGGCTGGGTTCTTTCGAAGTGGAACCGGTCCACCGAGCAGCGGGCCAGAGAACTCAATCCAGATTTTCTTTTCGTTAGCAAGCGACTACTGCCCAACAGCGTTTGCGCGGGATGGAGTGGCCCCTGGCGCTGGGCGGTTTACGTCGTAGACGACGCTGCCGAGGCCGCATCATATCCCGCGCGCGGCATCAGCTATGTCGAAACGGACCGCATCGGTGAGATGATGTCCGATGTGAACAACGTTCGTGAAACCAGCAGATAGCGAGCATTTTGCACCGGTACGGGCGGTAATTTTGAACATCGTCGTGATTCCGAACTAGTCCGCATTTCTCACCAGGCGGCTATAGAATCTCGTCAAGCATGGCAAACATTGAGGTCTATGGATTTGTCCAAGAAACAGTGTGTCTTGGAAACGCCTATCCCGGCGCTGGCTGGTCCAGGCCCCGATGTACTTGGGCTTCATTCGATCCATAGCACCGGCTATGCATCTCACTGGTTCGACGCATCCTAAGCGCCTCACCCCTTCGGGGCTACCGCGAAAAATCGCTCCCGGCGATTTTTTCAGCCCGGCGTTGATCGGCACCTGTCCTGCGCAATCGCTCGGGATCCTGGCGAGAAATGCGGGCTAGCAGATTCATCTCGCGTCACATCAACTTCCCGCCTGTTTAATAACGCGGTTTGTCGGCGCGATATACAGGTAAAATTGTTGACAAGGCCGCCGCGTTCCCTTATGAAACAGGTCGGTAACAAGACCATGGAACGCTGTCGCGGCCGGCTACCCGGCCTGAATCCAAACACCACTTAGGAGGAAACGATAATGAGGAAACTCGAGGACCTGCAGAGGCAACTATCCGAAGGCAGGATTACGCGTCGCGAATTCTTGTCCAGGGCTGCGGCGCTGGGCGTAACGGCGGCAGTGCCCGCGTTGATTCTGCAGGAAGAAGCGATGGCGGCGGCGCCGAAGAAGGGAGGGCAATACCTCCAGGGTTTGACCGGGGGCGCTACCAGCGACGTGCTGGACCCCGCACAGACCCTCGATTCGTACATGATCAACGTGAGCTTCGGACAACTGCGAAACAACCTGACCGAGATTTCGCCCAGCGGAGAGCTGGCCCCGGAGCTGGCGGAGAGCTGGGAAGCGACGCCTGACGCCGCGACCTGGCGCTTCAAGCTGCGCAAGGGGGTCGAGTTCCACAACGGCAAGACGCTCGATGCCAACGACGTTGTGGCTTCGTTCAATCATCATCGTGGCGAGGAGACGAAGTCCGCCGCCAAAGGCATCGTGGGGCCGGTTACCGACGTCAAAGCCGAAGGAAGCGACATCGTGGTTTTCACCCTCGACGGAGGCAATGCCGATTTCCCGTTCCTGGTCAGCGACTATCATCTCGTCATTTGCCCGGCCAATTCCGATGGCACTATCGACTGGCAATCCGGTGTCGGCACCGGGGGATACGTCCTGGAGGATTTCGATCCAGGCATCAACACCAAGGTCAAGCGCAATCCAAACTATTGGAAGGAAGGGCGGGCATTTTTCGATTCGGTTCAAAATCTGTTTATTGCAGACGCGGGGGCACGTACAAACGCACTTCGGACCGGGGATATCCATTCCATGGCCAACCTGGACCTGAAGACGGTGCACCTTCTCAAACGTCAGGAGGGGATCCACGTGTTCTCCACCAACGGCAACAAACACGTGACCATGCCCATGCTCACCGACGTTGCCCCGTTCGACAACAATGATGTCCGTCTCGCCCTTAAGTACGCGGTCAATCGTCAGGAAATTCTGGACAAGATCGTCAAGGGGCTGGGAGAGGTCGGTAACGACAGCCCAGTCGGCCCGGCGAACATCTACCGCGCCACGCCGGAAGAATTGCCCCAGCGGGAGTTCGATCCGGAAAAGGCCAAATCCCATCTCAAGAAGGCCGGCATGTCCGATCTCAAGGTCGATTTTCATGTCGCGGACAGCGCTTTCGAGGGTGCCGTGGACGCGGCGCAGCTTTTCGCCGAAAGTGCCAAAGCCGCCGGCATCTCGATCAACGTCGTGCGCGAACCCAATGACGGATACTGGTCCAACGTCTGGTTAAAGAAACCCTGGGTGGCGAGCTACTGGGGTGGCAGGCCGACCGAAGACTGGGTCTTCTCCCAGATCTATTCCAAGGGAGCCGACTGGAACGAGTCACATTGGGACAACACGCGCTTCAACGAACTGCTGGTGCAGGCCAGGGGCGAGCTGGATTCCAACAAGCGTCGCGATATGTATGTCGAGATGCAGCGGCTGGTTAACGAGGACGGCGGCTCCATCATCCCGGTGTTCATGGCCTACACGCACGCGGCAACCAAGGATGTCGGTTTGCCTGAGCAGATGGCCAACAACTGGGAGCTCGACGGTCACAAGAACGCCGAACGCTGGTGGTTTGCCTGATCTAGCCGGCTATTGATCGATCTCGGTTTATGCCCGGAGCGGCCGATTAGCCATCCGGGCGTTTTTTATTTGTTCCTGCTGCCGAGCGGCATAGCCGATGCCGGGAATTGTCTACAGTATGTCTGATGTCCCCGCGAGATAAACAAGGGCGCTGGCAATGTCGATCAAATCGAGTGGGGAAGTGTTGATGGACGCCAACGAAACACAATGGATCGATACCAGCTCGTCGTGGCTTGCGGCATCATCGCCGTGATCTTTTACAGCGTGGTGATCTAAATTAGAACGTCAACATGAAACAGATTCTCCCCAGATCGACGGTATTCAGCCTGCCAATGTCAACGCTTTTTTTGATGGCGCTGCTGCATCACACCGTCGCCAACGCCGATGATGCGTTTATTAAATGGATCGATGAATTCTATCCTGTTGCCGCACAGGCCGGTATAACGAAAAAAACCTACGATGCGATTTTTGCCGGGATCGAAACCCCGGACCCGGCGGTGGTCAAGGCCGCCCGCTACCAGCCAGAGTTCATTGCACCGGTTTGGGATTATCTGGATTCCCGGGTTACGGAGGGCAGCATCTACAAGGGCCGGACCCTGGCCCGTGAATACAAGAGATGGCTTGATCTGATCGAATCCCGCTATGGCGTCGACCGTTACATTCTCCTGGCGATCTGGTCGATCGAGTCGTCTTACGGCGCCGCTCTGGAGAGGCATTCTGTGTTACGAAACATCGCTCGCTCGCTCGCCACACTGGCGTATGCCGATCCGAAACGCAGCAAGTTTGCGCGCAAACAGCTGATCGCTGCCATGCAAATAGTGCAAAACGGCGACGTTTCACCCGCGGGGTTGAGAGGGTCCTGGGCGGGTGCTATGGGGCATACTCAATTCATTCCAACCAGCTACCAGACCTGGGCGGTAGATATTGATGGAGACGGCAAGCGCAATGTCTGGACATCGCCGCCGGACGCACTGGCATCGGCGGCCAATCTTTTGGCAAAGAACGGATGGCAGCGTGGAAAGACGTGGGGATACGAGGTGAGACTCCCAAAGGATTTCGATTACTCGCTGCTCAACCGGGACGACTTCACGCTGAGAAAATGGTCCGCAATGGGCGTCCGGCGAGCCGCCGGAACATCGTTTCCACGGCCCGGTGACAAGGCCGTGCTACTCCTGCCGGGAGGCGCCGGCGGGCCAGCCTTTTTGATGCTCAAGAACTTCTATGTGCTCAAACGCTACAACAACGCCGACAAGTACGCGCTGGCGGTCGGCCACCTGGCGGATCGCCTGAAAGGGTATGGGGAGTTCGTTCAATCGTGGCCGCGGGGTTACGATCCGTTGCGAGAGATCGAACGCAAGGAGGTACAGATAAAGCTGGCTGATTTGGGGTTGTACCACGGCGAAATAGATGGTCGGATCGGCTCGGAGTCGCGCGCGGCCATACGAATCTACCAGCAGCGAGAAGGCCTCGTACCGGACGGCTTTGCGTCGATGTCGCTGCTTCGAAACATGCGGGGTAACGAGTTGTAAAACACGGCGGGGTTTGGGTTTTTGTATGGATACCTATAGAATGCTCAAAAAGTGAATAATGAACCGTCTGAAACCAAGAGGATGAGATGTTAGTCGAGCCGGGCTTGCCGCAACCCTGGGTAGTGGTCCGCGGTGGCGCAGCTGGCATCACCCTGGATACCGGGCGCGGCTGAGCGTCTCAGGGCGTCGGATTGTTCAAGCTGTTAAAAATCGTTCTTCAACGCCTGGGTCTGGGCGTACTCGTTCTGTTCATAATATCGGTCATCATCGCCGGCGCGGTGGAACTGCTGCCCGGCGATCTTTGCCAGGAACTGCAGGGTCAGTCCGCAACCAAAGAGACGGTGGCAGCCTGCCGCAAGGAACTCGGTCTGGACAAACCGGTTTACCATCGCTATTTCGTGTGGCTGGGCAATATGCTGAAAGGCGACTTTGGGGTATCACTTGCCAACGGCAGACAGATATCCGAATTGATCGGCGACCGCACCGCCAACACATTTTTCCTCGCCATTTACGCCGCCATTATTTCGGTTCCACTCGCCGTGGCCCTGGGCATCCTGGCGGCGCTGCACCGGAACAGTATTTATGACCGCGTGGTGAATATCGTCACACTGTCGTCGATTTCCTTCCCCGAGTTTTTCGTGGCCTATATCCTGATCATATTTTTCTCGGTGAATCTCGGCTGGTTTCCCAGTTTGTCCAACATCACCCCGGATACACCGCTTACTGAAAAGATGTACAAGGCCTTTCTTCCGGCGCTCACTCTGACCCTGGTGGTCGTTGCGCACATGATGCGTATGACGCGTGCCAGCATTATCAACCTGCTGGCAAGCCCATATATCGAAATGGCGAACCTCAAGGGCATGACGCGCAGACATATCATCACCAAGCATGCGCTGCCCAATGCATGGGCGCCCATCGTCAACGTGATCGTGATCAACCTGGCCTACCTCATCGTCGGCGTGGTCGTGGTCGAAGTGGTGTTCGTCTATCCGGGACTGGGCCAACTGATCGTGGACTCGGTTGCCAAGCGCGACATTCCGGTGGTGCAGGCCTGCTGCGTCATATTTGCGGCGACCTATATCATCCTGAATCTCACCGCGGACATCCTGTCGATAATTACCAATCCCCGGTTGCTACACCCGCGATGACCGACAAATACGAAAGCACGGTTGGACAGACCGCTGACGCCGTGGCGCCGCCCCCCCCGCACGAGCGCAGGTTGAGTGATGCATGGAAAGCGCTTAAGAAAGCGCCGCTTAGCGCAAAAATCGGCATCATCGTTATCCTGATATACGTGTTCATCGCGCTGTTCGCTCCCTTGCTGACACCGTACGGCGAGTCCGAGGTTGTTGGGGCGGAATTCGAGCCCTGGGGAGAGGGATATTTGCTGGGTACCGACAACCTGGGCCGCGACATGCTGACGCGTCTGTTCTATGGCGCCAGAAACACCATCGGGATCGCGTTCGTCACCACGGTGTTGGCATTTCTCATCGGCGGGATTAGCGGCGTGCTGGCGGCCACACTCGGTGGTTGGATGGATCAGTTGTTCAGCCGGATCGTCGATGTGCTCATGGCCATCCCGGCGCTTATCTTCGCGCTGTTGCTGTTAACCATATTCGGCACCTCCATCCCGGTGCTCGTGCTGGTCATCGCGGTGCTGGATTCGACCCGGGTGTATCGGCTCGCGAGGGCGGTCAGCCTGAATGTGGTGGTCATGGATTTCGTCGAGGCTGCGCGGCTGCGCGGGGAGGGAATGGGATGGATTACGCTCAAGGAAGTGCTGCCCAACATCATGCCGCCGCTGGTCGCCGAGTTCGGCTTGAGGTTCTGTTTCGTATTTCTCACTATTGCCGCGCTGAGCTTCCTCGGGCTCGGCCTGCAGCCCCCGACCGCGGACTGGGGCAGCATGGTTCGGGACAATGCAACCCTGATTACCTATGGCGACATCACCCCCTTGATTCCGGCCGCCGCCATCGCCCTGTTGACCGTTGCGGTGAACTTCGTAGTCGACTGGTTCCTGCACAAAACCAGCGGACTTCGTGATGACCAGTAGCGCGGAGAACGACGGCGGATTGCTGCTAGAAATGCGGGGGTTGCGCATCGAGGGTCAGGCCGACGAGGAATGGCAGGAAATCGTCAAGGGCGTGGACGTCGTACTCAACCGGGGCGAAGTTCTCGGCCTGATCGGTGAATCGGGTGCGGGTAAATCCACGATTGGCCTGGCAGCCATGGCCTTTGCGCGGCCCGGCTGCAGGATCTCGGGCGGCTCCATCGTATTCGACGGCATGGACCTCATGGCGATGTCCGAGCGGGAGCGCAGGAAGCTCAGAGGTGTGCGCATCTCCTACGTCGCGCAGAGCGCTGCGGCTTCTTTCAATCCGGCGCACAAACTGATCGACCAGTTCGCGGAGGGCCCCGTGGAACACGGTGTCAGGAACCGGGCCGAAGCCGAGGCCGACGCCAAAGACCTTTACAAGCGGCTGTTGTTGCCGGATCCGGACAATATCGGATATCGCTATCCGCACCAGGTATCCGGCGGACAGCTGCAGCGGGCGATGACCGCTATGGCCATGGCCTGCCGGCCCGACCTGATTATTTTCGACGAGCCGACCACCGCACTCGACGTCACCACGCAAATCGAGGTGCTGGCGACGATCCGCAACATCGTGGAGCAGTTCAATACCGCGGCGATCTACATTACCCACGACCTGGCGGTCGTGGCTCAGATGGCGGACCGGATCATGGTCCTGCGCTACGGCGAGCTTGTCGAAGAAAACGACACGGCGAACATGATGTCAGCGCCGCAGGAGGACTATACCAAGACTTTGTGGGCGGTTCGTACCTTCAAGAAGCAATCCGAAATCTACGACACCAGCACCACGCCCCTTGTCGCGGTGGATCACGTCACCGCGGCCTATGGGCCGCTGACCGTGCTGCACGACATCAGCTTCGACATCTACGAGGGACAGACCGTCGCGGTGGTCGGTGAATCCGGCAGCGGCAAGAGCACTGCGGCGAGGGTCATCACCGGCCTGCTCCCTCCCAAGCAGGGACAGGTCCTGGTCAAGGGAGAGGCCTTGCCGGGGGACTACCGCAGGCGAAGCAAGGAGCAACTCCGCCACGCCCAGATGATCTACCAGATGGCCGACACGGCGATCAATCCAAAACAGAGAATCCGCGAGATCATCGGCCGCCCTCTGCAATTCTACCTGGGTTTGTCCGGACGGGACCTGGAAGAAAAGATCAAGGAACTGCTCGAAATGATAGAACTGGAGCCGAACCAGTTCATCGACCGGTTTCCCGGGGAGCTCTCCGGCGGTCAGAAACAGCGCATCTGCATTGCGCGCGCCATGGCGGCGGAGCCCGAGTTCATCATCTGCGATGAGGTGACCTCCGCGCTGGACCAAATCGTCGCCGAAGGGATACTGAGGCTGCTGGACCGGCTGCAGCGCGAGCTCGGTCTGTCCTACATGTTTATTACGCACGACCTGGCGACCGTTCGCGCCATTGCCGATGAGGTGATCGTCATGTTGCAGGGCAAGATCGTGGAACATGGACCGAAGGACGAGATGTTCACGCCGCCCCACCACGAATATACCGATCTGCTGCTGTCGTCCGTCCCGGAAATGGATCCCAATTGGCTGGATGAATTGATGGAACGCCGCGCCCAGGAGGGCGTTATGCAGTCCACGTCCAGTTCATAAACACGCTCAGCTCAATATCCGGGGAAACAAGAATCGCGGCAACGCTTCTGCCAGGTGCTCGTTCCCCCCGCCGATGAACGTGCGCGCCACCCAAGGGAACAGGGGCGGCACACGGCAAAGTAGGCCGATTCCGGTATACGGGTACGTCCCACGATGGAGCGATTACCGTTTTTCACGGCATTAAGATTACGGGTGTATCGGAGACCAGCTAAGATACACTGGTCCGCCTGACGTATCCGACAACCAGGCCTCCGGAGGTACGAGTTTGGCAGCGCCATCAGCAGGTCCACGGTCCGCCGGCCGACGCCGGCGCCGACCGCCGGCGGCACCTAAACACCACCGATCAGTCGACTACCGGAATTTGACGAATCCGCTGATCCGGCAACCCGCCCTGTTTCAGGATCGTGTTGAAGCCATACACGACACCGCGCTGAGGGTGCTGGAGGAGCTGGGAGTCCGGGTGCTCAACACAGAAGCGCGCAAGGTGTTGGCGGACGCGGGTGCCGATGTGTCGGAAGACACCATGATGGTTCGTTTCGATCGTGAACTGGTCTCGCGCGCACTTCACACCGCGCCGCAAATGTTCGAGGTCCACGGCGGATCCGACGGGTGCTCGATCAAGGTGGGCGGGAACAACCTAGTCTTTGGGCCGGTGGGCGGTCCCGCGTTCGTATCGGATCTCGATCGTGGCAAACGTACCGGGACGCTCGAGGAGCTGCGGATCTTGATCAAACTGGCGCAAAGTTTCGATGTCATCCATCTGCTTTCGCAAAGCGTCGAGCCCCAGGACGTAGACCTCAATGTGCGCCACCTGCAGACGACCCTGAGTCAGCTCACGCTGAGCGACAAGGTGCCCTTTGTCTACTCCCGCGGCAGCGGCCAGGTCCACGATTGCTTCGAGATGATCCGCATCGCCCGGGACCTTTCACACGAGGAGTTCCGGGCCAGGGCCTGGTGTCACACCGTAATCAATACCAATTCTCCCAGGCAGCTGGATGTGCCAATGTGCCAGGGCATCATGGACTTTGCCCGTGCCGGACAAATGGTCATTGTCACGCCATTCACCTTGTCCGGCGCCATGGCACCGGTAACTATTCCGGGAGCGCTCACCTTGCAGCATGCGGAAGCGCTGGCGGGGATCACGCTCGATCAAGTCGTCCGCCCCGGTGCCCCGGTGGTGTACGGATCGTTCACGTCCAATGTCGACATGCGGTCCGGTTCCCCGGCGTTCGGCACGCCGGAGTTCGTCAAGGGCGCCTTCGGTGCCGGTGAACTGGCGCGGCACATCGGCCTACCCTGGCGCGGTTCTGCCGCCACCGCATCGAATGCGCCCGACGAACAGGCTGTCTATGAGACACTCATGTCGGCCTGGGGCGGTGTCCTCGGCGGAATCAACATCATGAAGCACGCCGCGGGCTGGCTCGAGGGTGGTCTGACGGCATCGAAGGAAAAATTCATTCTGGATGTCGAAATGCTGCAGATCCTTGCCGAGGTGCTGCATCCGCTCGATGCCAGTGATGCCGAACTGGGATTCGACGCAATCGCTGCCACCGAGCCGGGGGGGCACTTCTTCGCGGCGCAGCACACCATGGAAAGATACCGGTCGGCGTTCTATAGTCCCCTGTTGTCGGACTGGCGTAATTTTGGCGAGTGGAGCAATGATGGCGCAAAAACGGCCGTAAAACGGGCAAACGAGATCTGGAAGAGCACGCTTGCCGTTTTCGAGGCGCCTGCTTTATGCCCCGGTACCGAGGAGGCGTTGTTCGAGTTCGTCGAGCGGCGCTCCACCGAGGGTGGGAGTTTGCCGCTCGATGAGTAACACAGCAACACAGCAGAAGAAGCAACAGCTATGACGGAGAAAGCAGACGCGATCATCATCGGAGCCGGCGTGATTGGTGCGGCAACCGCTTTTGAAATGAACAAGGCGGGCTACCGTACGATTTCCATTGACAAGAATCCGGCCGCCGGCTACGGCCCCACGAGCGGTTCCTGCGCCATTATTCGCGTGCATTACTCAACGCTCGAGGGCACCGCATTCGCGTACGAGGGATATTTTTACTGGCGCGACTGGGCGGAGTACCTCGAGGCGACGGATGAGCGCGGCATGGCGGAGTTCCGCGACGTGGGATGCATGGTGATGCGAACCAGGCAGAACGGCCTAATGAGCAAGCATATCGCTTTGTGTGAGGAGATTGGCGTACCGTTCGAAATCTGGAATGCGGCGACGATCAAAGATCGAATTCCGATATACGATCTGACCAGTTACTGGCCGCCAAAGAGAGTGAATGACGTCGGTTTTGGAGAGCCGGGGAGCGGCGAGGTCGAAAGCGCGGTGTTCTTCCCCACGGCGGGCTATGTGACGGATCCGCAGCTGTCTACGCACAACCTGCAGAGGGCGTCGGAAGCCAAGGGGGGCGCATTCCTGTTCAGCCGTCGAGTGGCCGAAATCCTCAAAACCACTGATCGTGTGCGGGGTGTGCGGCTGGATGACGGCAGCGAGATTCATGCTCCGATCGTCGTCAATGTCGCCGGGCCGGCATCGGCCAAGGTCAATGCGATGGCCGGGGCGCTGCAAGACATGACCATCTCGACGCGGGCATTGCGCCAGGAAGTGGTCCACGTGCCATCACCGGGAAACTTCGATTTTTTCAACACCGTACCGGTTATCTCGGATAGTGACATCTCGTGCTACTGCCGCCCCGAGCATGGTAATAATATTCTGGTCGGCAGTGAGGACCCGCAGTGTGATCCCAGGGAATGGGTGGACGATGAGCACTATCACCGGGAGTTCACGGAGCAGTGGACCCTCCAGGCGTATCGTTATGCCCAGCGGGTGCCAAGCCTCGAGATTCCCAATAGCCCCAGGGGCGTAGTCGATCTGTACGATGTGGCGGACGACTGGATACCGATCTATGACAAATCGATGGTACCCGGCTACTATATGGCGATCGGGACCAGCGGTAATCAGTATAAAAATGCCCCGATTGCCGGCAAGATGATGGCCGCTTTGATCGACTATTGTGAGAACGGCAATGACCATGACGATTCGCCGTTGCAGTTCACCCTTCCCTATATCCAACGGACCATCGATGCCGGGTTCTACTCACGAAAGCGGCCGATCAACGAGGAAAGCAGTTTTTCGGTTCTGGGATGAATAAATCCGGTTTTCAACCCACCCCCGGCATAAGCCCCGAAAGGCCGGCATCTACCGTCTGTGCGGAAGCGGTAAATTGCGCCGCCCACTGCGAACAGGAAAACGAGCGCTACGGGTCGAAGCCCCTGTAAAATACCCGGGCCATGAATGATTTCCATCCGCGTGTCGGCGTATTCGAGGACCTGCGTTTCGACAACCGCTTCGTGAGGGAGCTGCCCGGCGACCCGGTCGCCGGAAATACGCGGCGTCAGGTCAACGGCGCCTGCTATTCACGTATCGAGCCTGCCCGGGTATGCAGACCGGAGTTGGTAGCATATTCGCGTGAGATGGTCGAATCGCTGGGGATGTATCGGGGGCCGCGGGACGACCAGGGGCCGGAGTCCGTGCCATTTGCCGAAATCTTCTGCGGAAACCGTCTGCTGCCCGGCATGGATCCGTTCGCAACCTGCTACGGCGGCCACCAGTTCGGATCCTGGGCCGGCCAGCTCGGTGACGGTCGCGCCATCAATCTCGGCGAGGTAATCGACATCAACGGGCAGCATCAGACGTTGCAGCTGAAAGGTGCCGGCTTGACGCCCTATTCCCGAACCGCCGACGGTTTGGCCGTGCTGCGGTCGTCCATACGGGAGTTTCTCTGCAGCGAGGCCATGCACCACCTGGGTGTGCCAACGACCCGGGCGCTCAGTATCGTGGCCACCGGTGAGGAGGTGGTCAGGGACATGTTCTACGACGGCCATCCCCGGGTCGAGCCAGGTGCGGTGGTATGCCGGGTTGCCCCTTCGTTTACCCGCTTCGGCAGTTTCGAACTATTCACCGCGAGGCGCGAATTCGCCCTGTTGAGACAGCTGGCTGACTACACCATCCGCCACGACTTCCCACACCTGGGCGAGCCCTGCAAAAAGACCTACGTCGAGTGGTTCGAAAACGTTTGCCGGCATACGGCGGACATGATCGTGAACTGGATGCGTGTCGGTTTCGTACACGGGGTAATGAATACCGACAACATGTCGGTGCTTGGGCTCACCATCGACTACGGCCCCTATGGCTGGCTCGAAGGCTACGAGCCCGACTGGACACCAAACACCACGGACGCCGCCGGGCGCCGTTATAGTTTCGGAAATCAGCCCCAGATCGCGCTGTGGAACCTGATGCGATTCGCAAATGCCATCTATCCTTTGATCGAAGAAGAACGGCCATTGCGCGATGCGCTTGAAGCATTCTCAGACGAATATGCCCGCGGCTGGCGGACCATGATGGCCGGCAAACTTGGCTTGCGCCGATTCGACACGGAAACCGACGACGCGCTGATCAAGGAACTGAACAACGTGCTGCAGTTGGTGGAGACGGACATGACCCTCTTCTACAGGTCGCTGGCGGATATAAATATCGACGTTGAGACGGCGGCTGCGCAAAGCGATGAAGATCTCTTGGCACCAATCACGGGTGCGTACTTCGCAGCGGATGAATTGACTGGAGAATACAAGGCCCGTATGAGCGGATGGCTACGCGACTACATTAGAAGGTCGAGCCGGGACGCGTTATCGGCGGAAACACGCCGCAATAACATGAACGCGGTCAATCCGAAATATGTACTGCGCAACTATCTGGCGCAGCTTGCCATAGATAGATCGGAGCAGGGCGATCATGCCATGGTGGCGGATCTGCTCGACGTCTTGCGTTCCCCGTATGATGAACAACCTGAAAGGCTCGAGTTCGCGAAAAAACGCCCTGATTGGGCGCGCAACCGGCCGGGCTGTTCCATGCTCTCCTGCAGCTCCTGACTTTACCGGCGGTAGCTCGAATTGCACAAAGAAATCAATTTCCTGCCCAACCAAGCCACCGCCATGTTCGCCACAATCCGATGGCGGCATACAGAAACACAACCGAGAGTATCGGGATAAGAAATCGACCATCCCAATCAACAAAGGTCAGCGCCGAAATCCCGCTGAGGAAGAGAAAAGTACTTATCAGCAACACTCTAACGGGGCGTTGACCGTCGTCAGACACGGGCAACCCGATAATTGCAAAAATGTACGCTGGTGCGAGATATACGATCGACAATAGGTTGTGTAGATCCGAAAAATAAGGTCGTACATGCGCATACAGATAGAAAAGCTTGCGGCTCATCAGGGACAGAAAATATCCCGGTTGCTCGGCAACAAAACCTAAAACAGCGCCTACGGGATGGTCGAATTGGGCGCGGCTTTCACGGATGTCCGCCGACGGTTCCAGAGCATTGCCCGCGTAGCCCCAGATCACCTCACCGCTCAAGTAAATGTCCAGGACCCGCTCGTGACCAACCATAACCCCCAGAAGCTTCCAGCAGACCGGGGCGCAAATGACCGCCCCGACCGCGACAATGAGCATCGTCTTATGCTCCTTCCGCAGCCACAGCAGGTACAGGCCATATACGCCAGCGGCGAGGGCGAATCCTACCCCGTGCGGCCGAACCGTGCAGGTGAATGCTACCGCACACAGCGCCCGTGCCAATGAAGATCCATCGTGCGTGCACAACACGAGCCACATGGAGATTACCAGCATGCTGGTAAATACCGAATCGGCATAGATGATGAGGTTCCAGTACTGTATATCGGGATACAGCGCGTACAGGAGTGCGGCGGTTACTCCGATTCGTGCACCGAAGAAGCGTTCCCCGATCAGATAAAGACATACGGCCGCGATGGCGCTGAGTGCGATCTGCGCCAACGCAATAGCAACCTTTCCGAGGCCTAGCGCAACAAACGGCATCACAAATATGCTGTAGCCAAGGTAGGAACGCGCCTTGCCCCGCGGCAGCTCGCCGTTGAGGAGTGCGCCGGCGCTGTCGTAGTAGCGGCCGCTGTCACCTCCGTCGCTGATACCGATTACTGCGAGCAACAGCATATTGAACGCCAGTGCGGTCAGAAAAATTACCACACTATGAATACGTTTCTGATCGTATCGCACGAGCAATCAGCAACAGCGGAAAAATAATATCAAAAGAATCATTTTGAGTGTTTAGTTCAAAAATATCGAGTGTTGAGAGTATTCATTCAAGCGACATGTGGTCGACATGGTTGAACTGTGATATACGTAAACGGGCCCGGGAGCAAACCAAAAGCAAAAACCAGAGGTACCCACACTTTCCCAACGCAGAACGGAGGATGAGATGAGATTCCTGAAAAACGCAACGGTCGTATCACTGGCAGCGGCGCTACTGTTTTACGGTGCGATGCAAAACGCCTCAGCGGACAAGCTGGATGACGTTATAGAAGCGGGCAAGGTCCGCTGCGGCGTCGTCCTGGATTTCCCGCCTATCGGCTACCGCGATGCAAAGAACGAGCCCGCGGGGTTCGACGTCGAATACTGCAAGGACCTGGCCAAGGCGATGGATGTTGATTTCGAGCTCATCCCGGTCACCTGGGCGGAAAGGCTGCCGGTGATCGTAAACAATCGTGCTGATGTTGTCTTCGGTGGGACTTCCGATACCCTGGAACGCGCGAAGACTGTCGGATTCACTATCCCATACGCTATCTACTATCACCAGGCGGTGGTCGGGAAGGATTCGGGCATCGAGACCTTCGACGATTTGAAAGGCAAACGCGTCGCGGCCGCGGTCGGTACCGTTCCCGAGATCGAGTTTCTGAAATATGCCGAGCAATGGGACACAAACGACCTCTACCAGGGGTACCAGAGTGAGAACGAGGTGTTCCTCGCCGTGGCCCAGGGTAAGGTGGACGCCGGCATAACCACCAACACTGCGGTAAAACCTATAGCGGAGAAATACGACAACATCATAGCCGGGCCGCGTATGCCATGGACAACCGACTTTACCTCCGTGGTCGGGCCGCGTAAGGATTTTGGTTGGCTCAACTACCTGAATTTGTTCGTTACCCATCAGGTACGCTCCGGCCGATACCAGGAACTCTGGGACCAGTTCGTGGGTGGCGAAGCCCCCGAACTCCGGATACCCGGCGTCTTCTACTAAGTTGTGACATCGTCTCCGCCCTGCGGCGGGGACGATTCTTGCCGTAGCGCGAGGTCGACAGGTTGGACTATACGTTTCATTGGCGGCCTGTGTTCCGGAAGCTGCCTGACCTGCTGGAGGCAGGGCTGGTCACCATGGAGGTCGCCGTCCTCGCCATGCTCGTCGGCGTCGTTCTCGGACTTGCCCTGGCGATCATTCGGATGTCGGGTCTCAAGTCCATCACCTGGTTTGCCGTCGGCTGGATCGAACTGGCGCGAAATACCCCGGCGCTGTTGCAACTCTTCTTTTTTGGCTTCGGGCTCGGCGCTTTCGGTATCCATCTGAGCCCGTTCCTGATCGTTTTGTTCGGGTTGTCATTCAACAACGCGGGCTATCTGGCGGAAACGTTCAGGGGCGGTTTCAACGCGGTGCCGCCGACCCAGGTCAAGGCTGCGCGATCACTGGGCATGACGCCGACTCAGGCCTATACGCGGATCGTCATCCCCCAAGTGATGAGGGTGGTCTATCATCCCATGACCAATCAGATGGTCTGGTCCGTGCTGATGAGTTCGCTGGCGATGCTGGTCGGATATCGGGAACTGGCAGGGGAGACACAGTTCCTCGCCTCCAAGACCTACCGGATCTTTGAGTTCTTTCTCGTTACGGCGGTGATCTACTATGTCATGGTCAAGCTGATCCTGGCCGGCTCGCGGCTTCTGAGCTGGCGGCTGTTCAGGTACTGAGCCGCGCATCGACTATGGATTCCGTATCCGTTTTCACCGACTTTCAGTTCTCCGATCTCGGTTTTTTGGCCGAGGCCGCCGGACGCACCTTACTGATATCCGTTCTGGCTATATCCATCGGGACCGTTCTGGGATGCGTATTCGGCTGGGTTTTGTCCGCTACCCGGCTGGCCGGGGACGCGACACTCGGTGTAATTCTGGACATCTTTCGCAGCGTGCCGCTGATTATCCAGCTCATCCTCTTTTACAACTTTTTCCCCATTATCGGTTTCAACGTCAGCCCGTTCGTGGCGGGCACCATCGTGCTGATTTTCTACACCAGCGCGCTCGTTGCGGCCGTTGCCCGGGGGGGCATAGATGCCGTGTCGATCAACCTCCGCCGGGCGTCCCGCTCCCTGGGCATGACCTACTGGCAGGACCTGAGATATGTCGTCTGGCCGGTCGGCCTGCGCGCGGTATTGCCGTCGTGGGCGGGTGTTGCCCTCGGCGTACTCAAGGATTCGGCGCTGGTCTCGGTGCTGGGCTACGTCGAGTTGCTGCGCGCCTCGCAGATTCTCATCACACGGACACAGGAGCCCTTTCTGATCTTGACCGTAGTGGGCGCGTTTTACTTCGCGCTGTCGTTTCCCATCTCACGTATAACGGCCCGTCTGGAGCGCCGCTGGCAATATGATTGAGATCGAAGGCGTACGGAAATCATTCGGCAAGCTCGAGGTTCTCAAGGGCATCGATCTTGCCGTCGACAAGGGGGAAGTGATCAGCATCATCGGTGCCAGCGGCTCCGGCAAATCGACCATGCTCTACTGTATCAACGCCCTGGAGCCCATTGATTCGGGCCGCATAGTGGTCGACGGCGTGGACGTCCATGCCGGGGACACCGACGTCAACAAGCTTCGCAGGAATATCGGCATGGTGTTCCAGCAATGGAATTCGTTCCCGCACCTGACAACGCTCGAGAATGTGGCGCTGGCGCCCAGGATAGTGCTCGGCAAGAGCAGGCAGGAGTCGACCGAGATCGCCCGCAAGCAGCTCGACCACGTTGGGCTCGCGGACAAGTTCGATGTGTACCCGTCGCGGATGTCCGGAGGTCAGCAGCAACGACTGGCCATCGCCCGCGCCCTGGCGATGGAACCGAGCTATATGCTTTTCGACGAGGTCACCTCGGCCCTGGACCCGGAGCTGGTGGGCGAGGTCCTCGACACCCTGAGGTTGCTTAGCGAGGAGGGAATGACCATGCTGGTGGTAACTCACGAGATCGGATTTGCCCGGGATGTCTCCGATCGCGTAGCGTACTTCCACGAAGGCGTTATCGAGGAACTCGGTCCGCCGGCACAGGTCATCGAAAATTCCACCAGTGAACAAACCCGAAGGTTTCTGGCCAACGTGCGTTGAGGAGAGAGCAGACTTGAAGATTACCGGTATCAATGTCTTCCAGGTCGATCTGCCGCTCAAGGAAGGGCGATATGCCTGGGCGGACGGCAAGTACGTCGAGGTATTCGACAGCACGGTGGTCGAGATCCTGACCAGCGACGGGATGTCGGGATTTGGCGAGGTCTGCCCGCTGGGCCCTTTCTACCTGCCCGCGTTTGGCGCAGGTGCCCGCGCGGGTATCGGAGAGTTGGCGCCTCACATTCTCGGGCAGGATCCTACCGAGGTGCAGAAGATCTATTATCTGATGGACAGGGCCCTGCTGGGCCACCCCTATGTCAAGTCGGCCCTCGATATGGCGTGCTGGGACCTGGCGGGCAAGGTGGTAAAAAGGCCGGTGTGCCATCTTCTGGGTGGGCGCTTCGGTGACTCGGTGGCGCTTTATCGGGCAATCAGCCAGCGGCCGGCTGCGGAAATGGCGGAGAACGTGGCTCGGTACCGGGCTGAAGGCTACCGCAAATTTCAGCTCAAGGTGGGCGGAGACGCCGGCGACGATATCGCCCGGATTCGAGCGGCAGCCGAGGTGCTGCAGCACGGTGAGACCCTGGTCGCGGACGCCAATACCGGGTGGCTGGCCGCGGACGCGATACGCGTCTCCAATGCCGTGTCCGATCTGGATGTCTATATTGAACAGCCCTGCCGGACCTACGAGAAGTGCCTGTCGGTGCGGGAGAACATCCATCTTCCCTTCATCCTGGACGAAAATATCGACGGCCTCGACATGCTGCTCAGGGCCCACGGCGACCGGGCTATGGACGTGATCAACCTGAAGATCTCAAAGGTCGGGGGCATCACCAGGGCCCGCCAGATCCGCGACCTGTGCGTGTCGCTGGGAATCCCGATGACCATAGAGGACAGTTGGGGCGGGGATATCATCACCGCCGCCATCGCGCACCTGGCCCACTCGACACCGGAGGCCTATCGTTTTTCGTCCACCGATTTCAATTCATACGTCACGGTGAGTAACGCCGGCGGAGCGCCGCAAAGGGTCGACGGGACGATGCAAGCCTCGGAGCACCCGGGGCTGGGGATCGAGCCCGACAGGGAAGTTCTCGGAGAGCCAGTCGCAAGGTACGTTAGCTAATCCATAAAGAAAAGCATAGAAAAAAAGCCACGACGCTCGTGGCTGGTGAGCGGCAGCTCGAGTTGCCGGACTGTCCTCAGTCATTCGATTGAGACCGCTTGCGGTGGCGTCCGGCTCATGCCTTTGGTGGAAACACCGATAGCTCAGAGGTCTGTCGCCGTGACAAGTACTGAAGGAATCGCTCACTAACCTGCATGCTGTGTGCATGGGCCAACCGCTCGGCAAGGTCCTCCTGCCGCTTGTCGATGGCGGTGATTATCCGGTGGTGCTCATCATCGAGTTCGGGTGGGAGCGTATCGTTGAAGGAACTTAAGACAAGGCGCAGGTAACGCCTGCCCTCGTCCAGAAGGTGTGAATTGAATTCGCTGAGATACCGGTTCCGGGAGGCGTTGCTGATGGCAACGTGAAAATCGTGGTTGGCTTCGATCATGGCCAGCACGTCGTGGGCATGGACGGCATTTTCAAAGGAGCGACAATGGTGCTCTTGCTGGGCAGGGTCTTGATCAGGCCCTCGCTGGCCAGGCGCACCATGGCTTCGCGCACGGGAGACCTGGACAACTTGAACGCCTGGCTCAATCGGGTTTCGTCCAGGAGTTCCCCCGGCGCAATATTGAGCCGCAGGATATCTTGCCGCAGTTTGCGGTAAACCCGTACCATCCCCTGACCGCGCTTTTGTTTAGGTTTCTGAACTTGTGGTAATGCCATTATTCTCGGCGCATCAATATGCAAACAGAATGTTTTCCAGCCGATATAGTGGGTACAATCAGTCGTCTCAAAGCAAGACGCCAGCACTGACGGGAGACAACAGATGAAATTCGAGGGTATTTACCCGCCGGTCATTACGCCGTTCAACGCCGACTATTCGATCGATTTCGCGGGCTTCGAGGCCATGATCGAACATCTCATTGCATCGCGGGTGCATGGCATCATCGTGGGTGGTACCACGGGCGAGTACTATGCGCAGGACAAGCAGGAACGCGCTAAATGCATACAGGTTGCAAAACAAATCATCGCCGGACGGCTGCCGCTGATTGCTGGCACCGGCGCTATACGCACAGAGGAATGCATCGAGTACGGACAGATCGCAAAGGCCAGCGGTGCCGACGCGATTCTGATGAATGCGCCTTACTATGCCCTGCCTACTCAGGAGGAACTGGCGGCGCACGCCCTGGCGGTCGACCTGGCGGTCGATCTGCCGATCATGTTGTACAACTACCCCGGCCGGACCGGCACGACGATGTCGAAGGCGTTTTTCGACAAGGTCTGCGGCAACGCGAACTTTGCCGCAATCAAGGAGTCGACCGGAGACATCAATCAGCTCCATATGCTGGCCCGGGACTATCCGCAGATTACCCTGCTTTGCGGCATGGACGACCAGGCGCTGGAGTTCTTTGCCTGGGGCGCGCGCGGCTGGGTGTGCGCCGGAGGGAACTGCCTTCCCGCCGAGCATATCGCCCTTTACCGGGCGGTGGCGGTGGACAACGACATCGTCAAGGGGCGGCGGATCATGTCCGCCCTGATGCCGTTCATGGCCATCCTGGAACAGGGCGGAAAGCTGATCCAGGTCATCAAGCATGTATGCACGCTGCAGGGGCTGCCCGCCGGTCCCGTTCGCAAGCCGCTGCAGCCATTGACCGACGAGGAAAAAAGCGAGATCGAGCAGGTGCTCGAGACGCTAAAGTTCACTTTCGCATCAGTTGAAGAAGACTACGCCAGAGACGCCACAGCTGCCGCCGTCTGATTATCCATCTATCAACGGGTGGTAGTCAGGCGGCCGGTGGTGTATGGCTCACGGCCGCGGCCTCGTTTGGATCAACCGGTACGAATGAAAGCAGCGCGGTCTGCACCGCGGCCAGAATTGCCAGGCCGGCAGCCAGCATATAAGCCCACGACAGGTCGATTTCACCAGCGAATCCCGCCAGCAGGGCGCCAAGCGCACCGACACCGTCAAGCACCGCGAACACAATACCGAGTGTCGTGGCCTGCGACTGTCCGGAAAAATCGACTGCCGCCGCAAGTATGACGGGGCGAACCGCAGTCAGTAGCGTGGCGGACAGCACGAGGAGGGCGATAAACAGTATGAAACCGGATGCCAAGGCCGCACCTGCTGACAGCAGTCCGGCCAGCAGCAGAATGACCAAGGTGATCGCCTTGCGCCCCGCGCGGTCGGACAGGTGTCCGGTGAAGGGCTGAACCAAGGTACCAACCAGCAGCATGGCGGCAAATACCACGCCGGATTCCGAAGGGGTGAGGCCATGTCGAGTCTGGAGATACAGGGGCGTCATGCTTAATATGGCAAAAAACGCCATGTTGTATGAAATCATCATGGCTATGAGTCCAAGTCCCCGTGGTCTACTCCAGCGCCTGATCAGGCTCATGATGTCCATTCTGGAAATTCGGCTCTGTGATATCTCGCCTATCCGCTTCGACAGCGGTATGAACACAATTCCCATGACGACGGCCGGAATGACAAGAATCTGCATACTGGTGCGCCAGTCGAAAAACCCCAGCAGGAAGCCCGCGGTTAGGGGCCCGAGGACTTCGGCTCCAATGCTGCCGCCCATGGCATGTATGCCCAGTACCTGGGCCTTGCGCGCAGGCATCTTTTTGACCAATACCCCGGTAGCCACCGGGTGCCAAAATGCATCTCCCATGATTCCGAAGGCAAAAAGCAGGGTTACCGGCCAGAACCCGGGGACGAGGGAGGCGCAAAAATACCCGATTGCGACCCACCAGAACGTGACGAGGAGCAGCCCGCCCTGGTGGGACAGCCGGTCGGCCGCAATGCCCGCGGGTATATAGGTCAGTCCTGCCCCTATCCCGTTTACAGCCAGCAGGAGGCCGACCTCCGCCGGGCCCAGGCCCATGCTCGCGACGACCGCCGGGGCGATGAGCCATATGGTGCCACCGACCCAGTCGTTGGTCAGGTGCCCCATGGCAAGTGTCGCCAAAAGGAAATTCTGCTGCTTTTTTTCCTGCCGGTCGGTCATGAAGCCCTATCCAACACGACGAATGCCCCGGAATAGCCATGAATCGCGTAACTCGAATTCATTCGTTTCGATCATCTTTCGGAGAGATCTATAAATTTTCCAATACATTTAGAGTGTGCTTTGGACAGCAGTTGTAAGGAAGCCCTGATATCGAGCATTTTGACTTTTTTGGGCCACTTCCCTTGTGTATTTCGTCGCCGCTACCCCGGTCGAGTTCCGGCAGTTTGAACGGATCGGCACGGTCAAGGGTCTGTCCTAAACAGCCGTTGTAGGAGGGGCGTCTCGCGCCGATTCATCGCGGCGGGGGCGCCGTTCCTACATAATACTCAGGGTACCGAATACTAGGTTATGGGGTGCGACTGGCACGCGATTCGCATAGATAGTTCCTGTCCAGAAGAAGCTTGAGTCATTGCGAGGAGCGCAGCGACGCGGCAATCCAGCGCCGTGGTCAAACAATTTGTTTCACTGGATTGCTTCGCTACGCTCGCAATGACGGACATTCTGCACGTGAACTAGATAGTTTCGTACAGGCTCCAAGCCGGTACTAACCGCCGGGTTTGAGGATGGCTTTCTGAAGCGTGCGATGCTTGTCAAACAGCGCCACGAAGTCCGACTCGCGGTGCCCGCCCTTGGCGTTGATCACCTCCGCCAGTGCCCGCCGGTTCACCACGGACCAACGGCGAATCCCAGGCAACGACAGCACCACCGGGCTCCACCGTTCCCATGCCTCCCACTGTGACAGGGGAAACCGGGAATCGATGCGACAACCCAGAAGTTTCGACGCCGCATTGATGCAACTCCGTGTACCTGTGGGGTCCGACGCAGAGGCGCGGGTCTCCAACATACGTGCCGCGGAAAGCCCGATAGCGGCACCGGGTATGCTGGTCACGAGTTCGCCTCGCGCCTTCCCGCTGCTCAGGTAGAGCTCGTCGCCGGCGAGCTGCCGCAATGTCTTCAGATCCGACCTGTGGCGCGGGTTTCGCCTCTTGTGTTCGAGTTCACGGCGCACTATGGCTCGGATATCCCGGTTTCGGGAGCGGAATCCATGTTTGTGATAGAACCAGAACGCGCCGGTTTTCAATGCCTCATCGTTGTCTTCGCCGAGCTGCTGCGTATTGATGATGAACGTGTCGCACTGGAACATGTGGCGGACCATAGCCAGCGTCAAACCAAAGATCCTGGACGTTTCGGCCCCCCTGAAGGTGTCGAATACATTGAAGTTTATTTCCGCCGAACGAAACAGGGTTGCGGCCTGGGTGTATCCGACCGGCAGGCCGTTCTTCAGGATCAGGAACACGTACATGGCTTCGAGCAGCGTCCGGGCGTGGGGCAGGAGACCGTAGCTTACGAATTGGATGCCGGAGTCGAAAGTCAGGATGCGCACGTCGCGGGAGTCCGCATTCATGAATGCGTACAGGTCCCGGCTGCGCGTGACCATTTGAGTGCGGGCCAGATTGATCAGCGTCCGACCGTGGCGCGGGCTGACATCGAGCACGTTGAGCGGTTTGGGCATGGCCCGTGCCGCAGTGGACCGGACGGATATCCCAGGCGCGCCGTAGGCCGGTTTCTTCGGCTTGACCTGAGCGTGGGTGCGTGACGGCGAGCCGACCGCGGGTAGGAGCGTGAAAGGCACATCCAGATCGTCATAGGATTTCTCTCGAACGGCCTCGCCGGCGGGCCAGCGCGCAAAAATGCGGACCAGGAACGCCGCGTCGGTCTCGTCGGGTTTCTTCAGCGTTTCTATCCATTTCCGCGGTGACATCGACATGCGCTCGAGTGTCTCCTGCGCGGGCGGCGGGAGTAAGAGCGGCCACAGTTCTTCGAGTGCCGACGGGTCTTCGAACTCGGCCCAGTCTATGGCTATGGCCTCCGGCCAGTGGTCGTAAAGCCACTTCGCAGTCTTCCAGTGGAATCGGTAGTGAATGTGCGTTCCGGCGATTCCCGTATCCGACAATTTCAGACGATAACGCTGCAGATCCTTTCTGTTGGCGAAGCCGGTCAGCATGTCCTCGACGCGGTTGAGTATCTTGCGATTGTCGGGATAGGCGCGCATGAAGCACAAAACGTCGTGCAGCCTGGAAACATCGTCTGCGCTTCGCAGCATCGATTCATCCAGTGATTGCAGCAGCTCCAGCTTGTCTTGAGTGACCTCGGCACCGTAAACGCGCTGCAACCGCTCGAGTGCGTCCAAAGGTGTTGAAGGCGGGGAGTTTGTCATTTGGCCGGTAACGCGTGCCTCGTTGATGAATACAGCTAAATCGCCATTTCGTGTCGATTTGCCGTCAGCGACGATTTTCGCATGGAGGCCAGCAATGTCATAGACTGATCCGAGATAAACAGTCCATTCATGGGCGCGTTACTCCAATATGTAGGTTCACCGCGGTGGGAGAAATGATATAAATCAACAATAAACGGCATGGATGTGGAACAATGACGCGCATAGACGACGATTTTTCTGTATGAAGCTCCGCAGGATCGTCTCGCGAAAGCTTTCCGGATGAACGAAAAAAATCAATACGCAATAGCACTGTTTTCACTCCTGGGCTCGATGACCAGCAGTCTGAGGGACCTGGCGCCGATCCTCGTCGTGGTGGCTTTTTTCCAGCTCGTCGTGCTGCAGCAGCCCGTTCCCAACTTCGTCGAACTGATCGTCGGTACGTTATTCGTCCTGCTTGGCCTGACGTTTTTCCTGTACGGCCTTAAAACCAGTTTGTTTCCGCTGGGTGAGGCCATGGCCTACGCTTTCGCGGAAAAGGGCAGCTTGTTTTGGCTGCTGTTGTTTGGATTTGCGCTCGGATTCGGCACGACGATCGCCGAGCCCGCGCTGATCGCGGTTGCGGACGAGGCGGCAAAGGCCATGGCCAACGGGAGCATCATTCCCAACACGGAGGAGGCCAGGGATTCCTATGCCACCGGGCTTCGCATCACCGTGGCCTTGTCCGTGGGAATTGCCATCATGGTGGGCGTTTTTCGTATCGTCCGCGGCTGGCCGATCCATTTCGTCATCATGATCGGCTATGCGGTCGTCGTGGTGATGACCTCTATCGCCCCGGAAGAAATCATCGGTATCGCCTACGATTCCGGAGGCGTGACGACCTCCACGATCACCGTTCCACTGGTCACCGCACTGGGTGTCGGCCTGGCCTCCTCGATACGGGGCCGGAGTCCGATGGTGGATGGATTCGGCCTCATTGCGTTTGCGTCTTTATTCCCTATGATCTTTGTCATGGCATACGGCATGCTCTACTAGCGTTGGATATGTTGATCGAACTGATGAAGACGGTTGCCGGGACCGTGATCGACGTGCTGCCCATCGCGCTGATCATCGTGATCTTTCAGGTCGCGGTGATTAGGCGCAAGATGAAGAACATCTCCCAGCTGGTCATCGGCTTCATCTACGTCCTGGTCGGCTTGTCACTTTTTCTGGTGGGTCTTGAGAAAGCGCTGTTCCCGATCGGCAGGCTGATGGCGACGCAGTTGACGGACATGAGCTTCATCGTCGGGGACGCCATCGATGCCGTGCCGGGATTGCTCGACTACTACTGGGTCTATCTTTTCGCGTTTTGCATCGGTGCCAGCACCACGATCGCGGAGCCGGCTTTGATAGCGGTTGCCATCAAGGCCAATCAGGTATCGGGCGGCGCTATCGGCGTGTGGGGTCTCCGCATAGCCGTCGCACTGGGTGTTGCCATGGGCATTGCCCTGGGCACATGGCGTATCGTGGCGGGGATCCCGATCCAGTACTTTATCATCCCGGGATACGTCTTCGTCGTGATACAAACCTACTTCGCGCCCAGGATGATCGTGCCGCTGGCGTACGATTCCGGCGGCGTTTCCACGTCGACGGTCACCGTCCCCATCGTGGCCGCCCTCGGCCTGGGCCTGGCGGAAACCGTGCCGGGCCGAGATCCTCTGCTGGACGGATTCGGACTGATCGCTTTCGCCTGCCTGTTTCCGATGATTACCGTGATGGGCTATGCCCAGGGTTCCGCCTGGCTGGCCCTGCGTTCTAGGCGCGAAACCGAGCCCTCGGACGACAATGAAAACACAGGAGAATGACCATGCGTTTCAAACTTATAATTGCCTTCACCGACGATGCCCACACCGATCTGGTGATGAATGCCGCGAGAGAGGCTGGTGCCACCGGGGCCACGGTTATCACCAGTGCGCGCGGCGAGGGATTGAAAAAATCGACAACATTCATGGGGCTGACGCTGGAAACGCAGCGGGACGTGCTGCTGTTCCTGGTGGAAGAACACATGTGTCGGTCCATCCTGGAGCATATTGCCGAGGTGGGCGAGTTCGACGATAAGCCGGGCAGTGGGATCGCCGTACTAATCGATGTGCAGGACGCCGTTGGCGTGGCTCACCAGGTCGAACAACTAAGTCATACCATAGAGGACAAGCTGTGAGTAAGAAGAAAGCAAAGCTGATCAGAGTAAGAGATGTGATGTCCAACAAGTTCAAGGTCATGGATGGACTGGCTACGGTCAAGGACGGCTTGAACGCGATGAATTCGTCGGAGGTCCGGGCGATCATAGTGGATAAGCGCAACGACGATGACGCCTACGGAATAGTGTTGTTATCCGATCTGGCAAAAAAAGTGCTCGCACGAAACCGGTCTCGGAGCAGGGTGAGCTTGTACGAAGTAATGTCGAAGCCGGTGCTCGGGGTAGAGCCCGAAATGAATATCAGATACTGTGCCAGACTGTTCGACACTTTCGGTTTGTCCGTCGCGCCGGTAATCGAAAACGGGCAGATAATCGGCATGGTCAGCTACCATGAGATCGTATTGAACGGGCTGGTGGCGCTTGAATAGCTCCGCCAGGCGGTTATTCCGTCGGGTCGGACTCGCACATCTAACCATCAGCTCGGATTTAGTGATCTAATTTGAGAGTATGAATGCCTGGCAACCGGATACAAGCTAATTCAATATGCCTTCGACCCTGGATTGCGACGTACTGGTCATCGGAGGCGGCATCCACGGCGTGGGTGTTGCCCAGGCGGCGGCGGCGGCGGGTTACCAGGTTGCCCTGCTCGAACAGAACGACCTGGCATCCGGCACATCCAGCCGTTCTAGCAAACTTATCCATGGCGGACTGCGCTATCTTGAGACCGCCGAATTCTCCCTCGTACGAGAATCGCTCCGCGAACGTGAGCTTCTGCTGCGGCTCGCGCCGAACCTGGTAAAACGACAAAAATTTTTTATTCCCATCTATCAAGACACGACGCGCGGGCCCTGGCAAATCAGGGCGGGCCTGTCGCTGTATGCATTACTGGCCGGCATGGGTGAGTACAACCGGTTCAGCTCGGTAGCGCGGAGTAAGTGGCAGGATCTCGACGGCCTTCGAACAAACGGTCTGCGGCAAGTGTTCCAGTATTGGGACGCGCAGACCGATGACGCCCTGCTGACCCGTGCCGTGATGGATTCCGCCCAGGGACTGGGCGCGACGCTGTTGTGTCCGGCCCGTTTCGAATTCGGCGAGATCAACCGACACGGCTGCGACGTCAGCTACAGCACGAATGGGGCAATCAGCCGGTGCAAGACAGCCACCGTGGTCAATGCAGCCGGTCCCTGGGCCAGCCGAATAACGCACCAGTTCAACCCCGCGGTTCCGAATCTGGTCGTCGAGAACGTGCAGGGTGCGCATCTGGAGCTGCCCGGTGACATCGAACAAGGCTGCTACTACGTCGAGGCGCCTCGCGACCGGCGAGCCGTGTTCGTCATGCCCTGGAAAGGCCGCAGGACGCTTCTGGGTACCACCGAGCACCCGTATGGGGGTGATCCGGGCTCGGTCGAAACCCTGCCGGAAGAAGTCTCCTACCTGCTGGAGGTTTACAGTCGTTACTTCCCCGATCGCCCGACGGATGTGCTGGATCGGTGGGCCGGATTGAGGGTGTTGCCGGCGACGCGCAAGTCGGCTTTCAGGCGCTCCCGGGAAACCCAGCTACCCCTCGACAGTGAATCGAAGCCCCGAGTGGTGTCCATATTCGGGGGAAAGTTGACCGGCTATCGGGCCACCGCGCTGCGGGTGATGGACCTGCTAAAGAAGACGTTACCAAGTGCAAAGGCCCGGGCCGACACGAGTGAATTGCCGCTGACTGTTCCAGAGTAAAGGGCGGCAGAGTAAAATTCCAACGCGGTGCGGTGTTTCATCGCATCAGCCAAGGAGTTTTTACTCAGACCTCCATTAAACTAATTTGAGGAGTGCCTTATCAACAAGCATTATGACTTCGTCGTAATCGGCTCCGGGTCCGCCGGGGGTGTACTGGCGGCGCGACTGAGCGAGGATGCGGAGATTCGGGTGCTGGTGCTCGAGGCCGGGGGGCAAGACCGGAGCATCATGATTCACATGCCCGCGGCATTTTCATACCCGTTGGGAAATGATCGCTACAACTGGGCGTACGACTGCGAACCCGATCCGCACATGAACAACCGCCGGATGTATTGCCCGAGAGGGCGCGTAATCGGCGGGTCTTCGTCAATCAACGGTATGGTCTACATTCGGGGCAACGCCAGGGACTACGACGGCTGGCAGTCGTCGGGCGCCGAGGGCTGGGCTTACCGCGATGTCCTGCCCTATTTTAGAAAAGCCGAGACGCGGCTCAAGGGTGGCGATGAGTATCGTGGCGACTCGGGCCCCTTGAAGGTGACCACCGGCGCCTGTGAAAATCCGCTTTTCAAGGCCTTCATCGAAGCGGGCGAGCAGGCAGGATATCCGTACACCGATGACATGAACGGCTTTCAGCAGGAAGGTCTAGGGCCTATGGACATGACCACCTACGAGGGAAAACGGTGTAGCGTGGCCAAAGCTTATCTGCGACCGGCGCTGTCCCGGCCCAACCTGGAATTGCGGCTCGGGACGCTGGTGACTCGCATCCGAATTGACGGCAATAAGGCGGTGGGTATCGAGTGCGTGCGCAACGGCAGCGTGGAGAATGTCGATGCCGGCGAGGTCATCCTGTGCGGCGGAGCGATAAATTCGCCTCAACTGCTGAACCTTTCCGGCGTTGGCGATGGCAGCAGGCTGCATGACTTGGGCATCGACGTCAAAGCGGAGCTGCCGGGTGTGGGCCGCAATCTGCAAGACCATCTGGAGATCTATATCCAGCACGGTTGCACGCAGCCCATATCCATCTACCCCGCGACTAAACCTTTAACCAAACTCAAGGTCGGGCTGCAGTGGCTCACGACCAAAAAGGGGTGGGGCGCGTCGAACCAGTTCGAAAGTGGCGGGTTCATACGCAGCCGGGCCGGGGTGGAGTACCCGGACCTGCAGTATCATTTCCTGCCCGTCGCCATTAATTACGATGGCCGTAGCCCGGCGGGGGGTCACGGTTTCCAGGCGCATACCGGACCCATGCGACCGAGCAGCCGAGGCTCGGTGGAGTTGCGATCCGCGGATCCAAAAGATCCCCCAAGAATCCTGTTCAACTACACTTCCACCGAACACGACCGCCAGGTCATGCGTGACGGGATCCGCCATACGCGAGAGATCTTTGCGCAGAGCGCATTCGACGACCTGCGCGGTCCGGAACTTGCTCCAGGACCGGATGCCGAGAGCGACGAGGCGCTCGACGAATTCGTCAGGCAGAAAGGCGAGAGCGCATACCACCCGAGCTGCACCTGCAAGATGGGGACGGACGAAATGTCGGTGGTGGACGCGGGGGCGAGGCTGCACGGTATAGAAGGGCTGCGCGTCGCTGACGCCTCCATCATGCCCAACATCGTCAACGGTAATCTCAATGCCACGGTGATCATGCTGGCTGAGAAGCTGGCGGATGCGATCCGGGGCCGTGAGCCCCTGCCGCCTTCGAAAGCCCCGGTTTACGAGGCGCCGGACTGGCGGAACCGTCAAAGGTAGCGATAGAGGAAATATGGCTACCTTCATGCTTCAATCGTGGATACAATTCCAGGAAAACGCTGAATCATCAGGAGAGGACGGAAATGCACAAATCCCTGCTCATAGACCCCGCAAAGTGTACCAGTTGCCTGCAATGCGAAATGGCCTGCTCTTACGAGCATACGGGGGCTTTTAATCCGGCGCGCTCACGCATCAAGATCTACGAATTCGAGCACGGGCGCTACGCAATTCCGTTTACCTGCACCCAGTGTGCGGAAGCGTGGTGTCTTCATGCCTGCCCGGTGGAGGCCATCACCATCAATGCGGAGACCGGCGCCAAGGATGTGCACGCGGACCTTTGCGTTGGCTGCAAGGTATGCACCATCGCCTGTCCATTCGGTGCGGTCAATTACGACAAGCAAACAAAAACCGTCGTCAAATGCGATCTTTGCGGCGGGGACCCCAAATGCGCGGAGGCCTGTCCGACCGACGCCATTACATACGTCGACGAAGATTGGACCGGTTACGACCGCATGCAGTATTACGCCGAGCGGACGCATCTGCCGTCGTTCTCGGGCTAGCGTTGGGGGATTGCCCGGCAGCCGCTGGATTGCCGCGTCGCTTCGCTACTCGTAGTGACTTCGTCTAGAACAGACTAGATACTCAATAGACCCTAAAAAAATATGGTGAACTGACATGGGATGGCAAAGAAAAGTATTGCGCATCAATTTGACGAACGGGGAGGTCAAGGAAGAGCCGCTAAACATGGAATGGGCTTTTCAGTACATCGGTGAACGAGGACTCGCGTCGAAGTACCTGATGGAAAACATGGATCCGAAGACGGATGCGATGAGCCCTGAGAACGTCCTGATTTTCGCCACCGGTCCCCTGACCGGGACTATGGCATCGACCAGCGGCCGCTACGCGGTCATCACCAAGGGCCCGCTAACGAACGCCATTGCCTGCTCCAACTCGGGCGGCAAGTTCGGCGCGGAGCTCAAATACGCAGGCTACGACCTGCTGATCCTCGAGGGTAAAGCGCCCGAGCCGGTCTATCTGCACATCCTGGACGACAGCGCGGAGGTCCTGCCTGCCGGTGAACTCTGGGGGAAAACCGTCTGGGATACAGAGGCCTGGCTCAAATCCACCCACCAAAACCCGCACCTCAAGGTGGCCTCTATCGGCGTTGCCGGTGAACGAGGTGTGCGCTACGCGTGCATCGTGAACGACCTGCACCGGGCCGCCGGCCGCTCCGGCGTGGGCGCAGTAATGGGCTCCAAGAACCTGAAAGCGATCGCCGTGCGCGGCACCCGGGGCGTGACCGTTGACGACCCCGATCGTTTCATGCAGGTCGTCAAGGAGGTCAACGAACTGCTCGTCAACGATGCCGGTAGAAAAGGGCTCACTACGCATGGGACCAACGCCATGATGTCGTCGATGCAGGAATTCGGCGGACTGCCGACGCGCAATTTCCAGGAGGTGCAGTTCGAGGGCTACTACAAGATCAATCACCGCGGTGTACGAGCGAAGAAACGCAACGGGCACGTCAACTACATCACCAACAAGGCGTGCTTCGGCTGCACCATCGCCTGCGGGCGGATCGCGCACATCGACAAGGAACACTTCACCATTATCAATCGTAAGGAGTACTGGCACGCGTCGGGCGGACTGGAATACGAAACCGCCTATGCCTTCGGGCCGGTGGTTGGGGTTGACGATGTCGATGCCCTCACCTTTGCCAATTACATGATGAATGAGCACGGCATGGACCCGATCAGCTTCGGGGTTACCCTGGCGGCAGCGATGGAACTTTACGAGATGGGCGTGATTACCGGCGAGGATACGGACGGGGTTTCGCTGAACTTCGGCAACGCGGAGGCGCTTGCCGTGATGTCGGAGAAGACCGGCAAATACGAGGGTTTCGGTCAGGTGCTGGGTCTGGGTTCGAAGCGGATGTGCGAAAAATACGGGCACCCGGAACTGTTCATGGGCGTCAAGGGGCAGGAGTTTGCCGGCTATGATGCCCGGGCGTTACAGGGCATGGGCCTTGGGTACGCCACCTCCAACCGCGGTGCCTGCCATCTAAAGCACGACACTTTCGAGGTCGACATGGACGACCAGAGTGGCAACGGCAAGGCCAAGCCTTGCAAGGAGTCGCAGGACTTCGTGGCCATGCTCGATTCAACCGGCCTGTGCCTATTCCCGGCATCGGCCTGGGGTGCGCCCCAGTACCAGCAGATGCTGGACGCCGCTTGTGAAGGCGACTGGTCGGAGGACAGGATCCTGGAGTGCGGGGAACGGACCTGGACTCTGGAGCGTCAGTTCAACATGGCCGCCGGCCTGACCGCCGCGGACGACACCCTGCCGCCGCGCCTGCTCAACGATCCGGCCCCGAGCGGCACCGCCAAGGGCAAGGTCTGCGAGCTTGGCAGGATGATCCCCGAATACTACGCGGAGCGCGGCTGGTCTTCCGACGGCGTACCCACGCCCGAAACGCTCGCCCGCCTGGGTATCACGTGATCGTACGTGATAGATGAAGATAATGGTCAAGGTGACCGGCGTGCTGGAGGATCATCTTCCGCCCAATAGCAGCAATCCCCGGGAGCTGGACGTAAAAACGGATGCGACGCCCATGGATGTCGTACGGCATCTGCGCATTCCGACGGCGGATCGCTACCTGATCGCCGTGAATGGGGACGTCGTGCCGCAAAGCGAGCACGCATCACGAACGCTGGGCGAGAACGACAGCATTTCCATCATGCCGCCGTTGAAGGGCGGGTAAGGCAATCAATAGATAATTTTCCCTATCTCCCTCTCCCTCCGGGAGGGAACCGATTTGAGGGTACTTACCGCTGATCTATATCTTCTTCCTCAATGGGAGAAGCACTAATATATCTGAATCTGCCCGGGGCTAGCCCGCATTTCTCACCAGGATCCCGAGCGATTGCGCAGGACAGGTGCCGATGAACGCCGGGCTGGAGTGAGATGCATAGCCGGTGCTATGGATCAAATGAAGCCCAAGTACATCGGGGCCTGGACCAGCCAGCGCCGGGATAGGCGTTTCCAAGACACACTGTTTTTTGGACAAATCCATAGACCTCAATGTTTGCCATGCTTAA
>JAHEIO010000116.1 GCA_024639325.1 Gammaproteobacteria bacterium | reverse complement strand
ATTCCCGACGCCATGGGACTCGGACTGTCGGTCGAAGAAGGCGTCGGACCTCGTCTAGAAAAGCCTTTGCGCAGCCGCGCGGATATCGAGAATCTTGCAGTTCCCGACCCCGAGTCGGACCTGGGTTACGTCATGGAAGCGGTGCGCCTGATCAGGCGGGAACTGGATGATCGGGTCCCGTTGATCGGATTCGCCGGGAGTCCATGGACGCTTGCCACATACATGGTCGAAGGTGGGAGCAGCAAGGAATTCAGCCTGATCAAGAAGATCATTTACGATGAACCCGAGACCGCACATTTGCTGCTGTCGAAGTTGGCGACCGCTGTCGCGGCTTACCTGGCCGCCCAGGTCGCGGCCGGCGCGCAGGTGCTGATGATTTTTGATACCTGGGGTGGTGTGCTTACCAGCAGCGGTTACGAGGACTACTCTCTCGCTTACATGCGCAACATCGTTAACGCTCTGGACAGGGACCTCAAGGAGGACAGACCCCCCGTGATCCTGTTCACCAAGGGCGCGGGGCAGTGGCTGGAAAAGATTGCGAGCGCAGGGTGCGAGGCGGTCGGGCTCGACTGGACCGTCGACCTCGATGATGCGAGAAACAGGATCGGCGATCGGGTCGCGCTTCAGGGCAACATGGACCCCAGCGTACTCTATGCCTCGCAGGGACGCGTAAGGCAGGAAGTGGCGCGGATATTGAATCAGTTCGGCAGGGGTCGCGGCCATGTGTTCAATTTGGGACACGGCATACATCCGGGTATTGACCCCGAGAACGTCCAAGTCCTCGTAGAGGCCGTACACGAGATGAGCATTCCCTTCCACGACTGATCGCGCTGTGTGTTGCCGGGGACGGCCGCCGCACAACGAGAATTCGCCGGGTCGACCGGCGGTTGTTCGAGTCGTATTGAAAAGCACCGGGTAATCATCGTTCAACGGTGGTGTCAAGGCCGTTACGGGGCATAGATTCGACCACACATTCGCAGAACGCAAATAGATTGTCCGGATCGATTTGCTTTTTGACCGCGAAGATTCCGGATATTTCTTCAGCCGATTGTGACTCGCGGATCCTGCCCGCAGTCTAAACAGCATCGAAAACTCTGGAGATGTATCGAAATGAAAAAGATCGTAACCCTGGCATCCGCGGCACTTCTAATCACTGGCGCCGCAACTCAACTTTACGCCGACGAAGACTGGAAACCCTTATTGTCGAAGGGTACCAAGGAGCTGTCCGTCGCCGGCAACATCGAGTTCCTGGATATAGACAAGGTCGACTACGACATCAACCTGTCCTATGGCTACTTCGTTCGTGATGGCTGGCTGTTGGGCGCTCGAGTCGGCGGCTCGGATTTATTGGGCACGCATCGGTGGGATATCGGCGCCTACACCGAATACAACTTCAATCGTGACAAGAAACTGGTGCCGTACCTGGGCGCGGGCGTTGGCGTCGCCAACGTCAGCTACGATGACAACCTGGAAACCGGCACGCCGCTGAACGATGAAGACGGCACCTTCGTTGACGTCGAGGCCGGCATCAAATGGTTCCTGCGCCCGTACATGGCGATCTCCACCTCCATCGGCTTTCAGGTCGCGAGCAAGGATATTTACGCAACCGACGACGAAATCAAGGACAACATAACGAAATTCAAAATCGGGATGCGCTACTACTTCTAGTCCGCATTTCTCACCAGGATCCCGAGCGATGGCGCAGGGCAGGTGCCGATGAACGCCGGGCTGAAAAATCGCCAGGAGCGATTTATCGCGGTAGCTCCGAAGGGGTGAGGCGCAGGGATGCGCCGAACCAGTGAGAGGCATCATAGTCGTAGCCACGGATCCAATGAAACCCAAACTTATCGGGGCCTGAAGAAGCCTATTCGTATTCACCGAACTTGCCATTGAAAAGTGCCTCGATACTGTCCATGGCGGCGGTTTCGTCGTTTCCGTCGACGCGTACCGTGACCGTGGAATGTTGGACCAGACCCAGCGTCATCACGCCGAGCATGCTCTTGGCGTCGACGGATTTCCCGTCATGTATCAATGCCACGTTCGACTCGAAAGTCATGGCGAGTGAAACCAGTCTGGCCGCCGCGCGCGCGTGCAGGCCCAGCGTGTTGAGCACGGTAAGTGATTTTTCCATCATAGCGGGCCGGTGGTCATCTCGATCGCAACTCTATGGTTGAATTTTCATTACGGTATCGCTGGTCAAGCTACTATTACTGCGCGGCGACATGCCCCCGCCTGACCTGATTATCACCCGATTTTGCTGGCCGCACCACTGGTTTCACTGGAGGTTACTGACATGACTGAATGTCCAAGGTTCGAACCCTGGATCACTCTTCTTCAATATGCCGATGGCGGAGAACGACAAGAACTGGAGGCGTTCGTCGATGCGATAGGTACGCAAGAAACTCTGCGCGCCCTGCTGCGTCTGGACTCGGCAGATCGCGAACGTGTGCTGACCACGCTGTCCCCGTCCGAGGCAGCCGATATCATGGAGGAGATCCCGGACGATCATGCGAGTCAGATCATAGAGGAACTGTCCGCAAGTGACGCCGCCTCTATCGTCACTGAAATGCACAGCGCTGATCAGGCCGATGTGCTCGCGGGTCTGGACGAAACGGATGCGGAGGCCATTCTGGCGCACATGAGCGCTGAAAGCGCCGCCGACGCTAGACAACTCATTCGCTATCCTTCGGACGTGGCCGGAGGATTGATGGAAACCGAGTATCTGGCCTATCCTGAATCCGCCAAGGTCGAAGAGGTTCTGCGCGGATTGAGCGACTGGGCGGAAGAGCGGCCCGGGGAAGAACCACCCGTCTATGTCGTTTCCATCGCGGGTACTTTGGTCGGCAGCGTCGATATACGTGGTCTCGTGCTCAAGCGTCGGGCAACGCCGTTGAGCGAGATTCTGCAATTCCCTCATTTCGTTACCGTAGACGCCAACGTTGACGAGCTCGAGAAAATTTTCGACGCCCATCCGCTGCCGGTTATAGCCGTGGTGGATGCCCACCAGAAGCTCGTCGGTGCACTGCACCGTGAGCAACTCGAGCGGACACTGCGCGAGCGCTCGGACTCGGACCACCTCAAGTCCCAGGGCATCGTAGGTGGCGACGAAATACGCGCAATGCCCGTGCTTACCAGAGCACGTCGACGTTTGTCCTGGCTGAGTCTGAATATCCTGCTCAACATCGTCGCTGCCAGCGTCATCGCCGTGTACGAAGATACGCTGAGCGCCGTGATCGCGCTGGCGGTATTTCTGCCCATCGTCTCTGACATGAGCGGTTGCTCGGGCAATCAGGCCGTGGCGGTCAGTATGCGGGAACTGTCCCTCGGTATCGTAAAGCCTTATGAAACCGCCCGGGTGTGGCTGCAGGAAGTTTCCGTGGGCTTGATCAACGGTCTGGTCCTGGGGTGCCTGCTTGCAGCGGCGGCGTGGTTGTGGAAAGGCAATCCTTACCTGGGTCTGGTGGTTGGCGCGGCACTGGCGACGAATACCGTAGTGGCGGTTTCGCTAGGAGGCACCGTGCCGTTGCTGCTTAAGCGGATGAAGGTCGATCCGGCGGTAGCCTCGGGTCCCATACTAACCACGGTGACCGATATGTGTGGATTCTTCTTAGTGCTGAGCTTTGCCACGGTGATGTTGTCTCGGCTTACGGTGTCGTGACAAGACACGCTGACGGAAACACCCTCCCAGTAGCGAACCCGCTTAAGAGTTTGCGCTGACCCGCAATTCTCAGCAGGCGGCTATGGATGATTGTTATGCATTGTTATCATTGAAGTCTATGGGTTCCTCCAAAAAACAGTATGTCTTGGAAAAGCCTATCCCGGCGCTGGCTAGATGATTGACTGGAAACTACGGAGCAGCACTCGGGAAAACTTCACCGCCGGTTGCCTCGGCCTGCTCCTGTTGATCGCCGGTTTTGCGCACGCGCGGACGGAATCCATGCCGGAGGCCGCACGCTGGGAATCTCTGGAGCCGGGGCTGGATCTGGGCATATTCTCGCTGCAATCCGAAAGTTCGGATCCGGATCCTACGATCAACATCCTCAGAATTGACAGCAGTCGATTCGAGTTGGCGCTGTTCAATGCATCGGCGCATGAAAATGTACCGTTGACACCTCGACAGTGGGCACATTCCAGGGGGCTGATATCGGTAATCAACGCCAGCATGTTTCAGCAGGACCACCTCACCAGTGTTTCCCTGATGCGTACCGCGGACCACACCAACAACAGCTACGAGTCCCAGGACAAAACCATTCTGGCTTTCGATCGGTCGGATCCTGACGTGCCGGAGATCAAAATCATCGACCGCCAGTGCGACGAATTCTTGCAATGGAGAAAAAAGTATAAGACATTGATACAAAGCATCCGGATGATTTCCTGCGACCGTCGGAATGTCTGGCGCGCCCAGGCTAAAAAATCGAGCACCTCCGCGGTGGGCATGGATACGACCGGACGAGTCCTGTTTATCCAGACCGGTGACGCACTGAGCACGCACGATCTTATCGAGATCCTGTTGGACCTGCCAATCGATATCTCCCAGGCCATGTACGTCGAGGGAGGACCGCAGGCCCAGTTATATATCGACAGCGGCGGCCGGACCTATGAGTTTACGGGCAGCGTGAATGCGCTGTTCAGCGGCGCCGGCAGCCTGGCCTGGCCGATACCCAACGTAATCGGGATACGCAGAAAGAAGCAATGAATTACCTACCACCCCGACACTAGAGCGGCGGGACTGCGGTGCGAGAACAGGTGCGGATAAACCGAATCGAAGTGGGACACGAAATGGCAGGTAATGCCCTCGACGACGTCATCGGACAGCCCCTCGTAGTCGGCGCGATTTTCCTCCGGTATTATCAACTCTTCAATACCGATTCTGCGTGCCGCCAGGATCTTTTCCTTGATGCCGCCGATGCGCAGGACCTGGCCCGTCAGCGTCAGCTCGCCGGTCATCGCCAGCGGCCTCACGGCCGCCGATTTCGCCAGAGATATCAAAGCTGAAGCCATGGTGATGCCGGCGCTTGGACCGTCTTTTGGCGTCGCCCCCGCGGGGACGTGCAGGTGTATCGTGGCGTTCTCGAAGTACTCCGGATTGATGCCGAACTTGCCCGCGTTGGAAACGACGTAACTGTAGGCTATTTCGGCGGATTCCCGCATGACTTCGCCTAGTTGGCCGGTCAGCTTGAAGCCTCGGCTAAAGCCGTGGATTCTGGTTGCTTCCATATTCAGGGTTGCGCCTCCCAGCGGAGTCCAGGCCAAGCCGGTTACGATCCCCACGCCCTGCATCCGTTTTTCCGCTGGATAGGATTTCGGTCCCAGGTAGTTTTCTACATCCGCCTGGGTCACCTCGACGCTGCCGGCACCGTCTCTGACTACCTTCAACACCGCCTTGCGCACGATCTTCGACAGCATTTTCTCCAGTTTCCTGACTCCGGCCTCCCTTGCGTAATCTTCGATTACCTGCACGATCGCTTCGGCTTCGATCCGGAGCTGGCCGGGCGCCAATCCCGCTTTATCCAAAAGCCGGGGCAATATATAACGACTGGCGATTTCAAGCTTCTCGCTGGCGAGATAGCCGGACAATTCGATCACCTCCATTCGATCCAGTAGCGGCCCCGGAATGGTATCCAATTGATTTGCCGTTCCGATAAACAAAACCTTCGACAGGTCGAACCTCACGTCCAGATAGTGATCGAGGAAATTATTGTTTTGCTCCGGATCAAGCACTTCCAGCAATGCGGAAGCCGGGTCTCCGCGAAAAGATGCGCCTATCTTGTCGATCTCGTCCAGCATGATGACCGGATTCGCGCTGCCGCATTCCTTGATCGCCTGAATGAACTTGCCGGGCATGGCGCCGATATAGGTCCTTCGGTGCCCCTTGATCTCGGCCTCGTCTCGCATTCCGCCCAGCGACAGCCGGTAAAATTCTCGCCCAAGCGCCTTGGCAATGGAGCGCCCGAGTGACGTCTTTCCCACGCCTGGCGGACCGGTTAACAGCAGAATGGAACCCGCCACTTCGCCCTTGAGCAGGCCGATGCCGAGGAACTCCATAATTCGTTGCTTGACGTCAGCCAGCCCCGCATGATCCTCGTCCAGCACCCTTTCTGCGCGATCGAGATCGAGATCGTCGTCGCTGAACTTCGCCCAGGGCAGTGCCGTCAGCCAGTCGAGGTAGTTTCTGGTTACGGTATATTCCGCCGAACCAAGTTCGAGCACCGACAATTTCTGCAGCTCTTCATCGATCCGGGTACTGGCATTGGCGGGGACGTCGATTTTCTCTACACGCTGCCTGAATTTTTCCAGCTCGGCCGTACGATCATCCTTGTTTATACCCAGCTCTTTCTGAATGAATTTAAGCTGTTCACGCAGGAATACCTCGCGCTGTCGCGACTGCATCTCGCCGTCGACATGCTTGCGAATTTCCATTTGGGCCTTGGCAACTTCCAGCTCTTTCTGCAACAGCACCAGGGTCTTTTCCAGCCGTGAATTGATGTTTACCGTTTCCAGTACCTGCTGGAGTTCGCCGGCCTCCGCCGTGGTCAGGCTGGCACCGAAATCCGCCAGCCTGGAAGGATCGTCGGGACGGAAATTCTGAACGAAGATTTTCAACTCTTCGCCATACAGAGGATTGAGCGGCAACAGTTCCTTTATGGTATTGATTACGGCTGTGACGTAGGCTTTGATTTCGAGCGTATCCGTCTCCCCCACTTCAGGAAAGTATTTTACCTGTGCATAATAGGGGGCCGTCTTCGATACCCAATCGATGATGCGAAACCGCTTCTCGCCGGACAGAACAAGATGGATCTTGCCGTCCTGTACGTGCACTTTATGGACGCGGCAGGCCGTTCCCATGTTTTCTATATTTTCCCAGGTCAGCTCCGATAGCTCTTCCACATCCGTGTAAATTACGCCAACGACCATTGCCTGCTCGTCACTTTGGATGGCCTGGATTGTTTCACTCCATCGACCTTCATCCAACAGAACGGGGACGATCTGGCTGGGAAACATCGGACGCGCGGTAGTCGGCAGCAAGTAAAGTTTGTTCGGCAGGATGTCCCGAGGGCGGGCTAAACCGGTTCCGGTGGAATCCTCCACGACTTCGGTTGTATAGGTCGTTTCCTCGGACATCAGTATGCTCTCATAACCTGGTCAAATATGGCCGCTTATCGGGGTTCATGTTTGATGTAATGCGGCCGTGTTGGACTAATTCAAGGAATAAAAAACATCAAACCGCTGTCATATGGGACTATGAGCGCTCGTTCCACCTTATTCTGGAGATAGCTATGGTGTTGAATCCTCGCATATTCAAAGGTGCGCTAGCCCGTCCCTTGATCTATGCCGCCGCCTTAGGCATCGCCGTTTTTCTGTTTTCCGGCGATCGGGTGTTTTCGGCATTCGACAACGGATTTGATTTGTCGAACACGCTGATTCCGGCTGATGAGATCCGGCACGGTGGTCCGCCACGTGACGGCATACCCGCCCTGGACGATCCGGTCTTCGTGCCCGCGGATCAGGCCGGGTTTCTGAATGTTGAGGACCGCGTCCTTGGCATCTCAATCGGAGACGTGGCCAAGGCCTACCCGATACGGATCCTCGACTGGCATGAAATCGTCAACGACGATTTCGACGGCAATGCCGTCGTAGTCAGCTATTGTCCGCTGTGCGGGACCGGCATGGCTTTCGATGCAAGCGTAGACGGACAAACCAGGAGTTTCGGCGTGTCGGGATTGCTGTACAACAGCGACGTTCTGTTATACGACCGGGAAAGCGAGTCTCTCTGGAGCCAGGTCATGGCCAGGTCCGTCAGCGGACCCATGATAGGCAAAGGGCTTCGGCAACTGCCCATGTCGCACACCACCTGGCGAGACTGGCGCACCAGGCATCCAGGGACTCTGGCGCTGTCGACGGAAACCGGATATTCCAGGGATTATTCGAAGTCACCATATGGCGGCTACGCCGAGAGTCCGGATATATTCTTCCCGGTAAAAAATAACAGCGCCAGGTACCACCCGAAGGAGCTGGTAATCGGGATCAATATCGATGGCGCTAAAAAGGCTTACCCATTCGCCGAATTGTCCAAAACCAACGCAATGATCATTGACAGCGTGGCGGGCTCCGAACTCCAAATTGAATTCGACGCCGTCAACCGGACCGGCCGCGTACTGGACGAATCAGGTGCCGAAATCCCGTCCACCGTCGCGTTCTGGTTTGCGTGGTACGCATTCTTTCCCGAAACCGAAGTTTACGAATCGAACTGAATCGACAGGTGTCGTCCGGGAGCACGAAATTATGAAATTCTTCGTTTTAACAGCGATGCTGTGCTTGAGTCTCAATGCATATGCCCAGAACGAAGTCGCCGGGAGCGAATCAGGCGACCTCTATTCGATCAATGCCGACGACGTCATCGTCGAAGACTCCGGCAACACCACAACGTATCGAGGCAACGCCAAAGTGGTGGTCGCCAATCTCGTCATCGAGGCGGATTCGATCTCCATTACCAGCCGTGGTGGATTGCCGTCGCGAATTTCCGCGCGGGGAAATCCCATAACCTTTCGCGAACAGGAGCCTAAACAGAATATCAACGGCACCGCAAGGGAAGTAGTCTTCATTGTTGCAGATCTCAAACTCACGCTCAGCGACTACTCGATTTTCGATCCATCGGGAAACAATATGAAGGGCAAGAAAGCCAGTTTCATACTTTCTCCCTAGCCTGCGATATGCGGGCTGCTGCGCCTCCCTCACCTCGATCGCCACACCGGAAGGTAGATTCACCACCGGCCCGGTGGATATGACACCCGCCGCTCCGGGACCGTTTCGGGCGGTCGTTTGGCCACTCGCTCTCGCTGAGACGATCGTCTGGGCGGCGATGTTCTACTCCTTTCCCGCGCTGCTCCTCGAATGGGAACGCGATCTTGGCTGGAGCAAGACCGAGCTGTCGGGCGCCTTCACGCTGGCGCTCAGCCTATCGGCCCTATTGGCGCCCGCCATCGGCAGATTCATCGATCGCAGCCTGGGACACCTCGTACTGACCGGCAGCGCCGTACTGGGCGCAGTGTGCCTCGCACTGCTTGCCTGCGTTACGTCATTGTGGCAGTTCTATCTCGCTTGGTTTGGCATTGGTATCGCGATGTCCGGTGCGCTGTACGAACCCTGCTTTGCGTTTCTCACTAGGACCATGGCAGACCGGGCGCGGCAGGCCATCACGCTCGTTACGCTCATTGCGGGATTCGCCGGCACCCTGTCTTTCCCGGGTACGCACGCCCTGCTCACGGTTACAGATTGGCGCGGAACGGTGCTGGTGCTTGCAGGCTTTGTAGCCGCTGCAGCCGTGCCTTTATTCTGGTACGCCTGCAGGAACGTCCAGGCCTGCGGCAGCCACAACCCGCACGGCAGCAGTGCGCGAAGACCCGCCCAGGTATTCAGGATCATGAAAAGGGCGACCTTCTGGCTGTTGGCGATAGCCTTCGCCATGATCGCCCTCGATCACGGTCTGTTGCTTACCCATCTGCTGCCGCTTCTAGACGAGCGCAGCGTGGGGCAGGATGCCGCCATACTGGCCGCTGCCATGATCGGACCCATGCAGGTAGCCGGACGATTGGCAATGATGGCAGCAGAAAAACACATCTCCATGTTGAAAATCGGTGCAACGTGCTTCGTGGCCATGGGCATGGCAGCGCTGTCCCTGCTTGGTTCGGGCGTGATACCCATGCTACTGGTAACTTTCGTGCTGTTCCATGGCGCCGGATATGGTGTTACCAGCATCGTTCGGCCGGTACTGATCGCGGACCTGCTAGGCCGCGTCAATTTTGGCTTGGTTGCCGGACTGCTCGCCGTACCGTTTCTAGCGGCGTCGGCCGCGTCGCCGACTATCGCTGCCCTGATCTGGGAGGTCGGCGGGTACGATCTGGTGCTATGGGTCGCGGTTTTAGCCACCACGACGGGTTTGGCCAGCCTGCTCGTCGCTGCAAAACTGGCCAAAAATCATCT
>JAHEIO010000115.1 GCA_024639325.1 Gammaproteobacteria bacterium | reverse complement strand
GCAGCCGGGGACGGGACGGGGTCGGGATACCCCCAATCGTCACCCGGCCTCCGGGATCATGGCCGTGTTTTGGTTTCCCGCCTTTTCTGGCGATCCACGAGGTGGGCAAGGTCGATGAGTATTTCGCTGAGCAGATCCAGCAAATCGTCCACCGTCAGGATCCCGACCAGTGCTTCGCTCGAGTCGATGACGGGCACTCTGCGGATACCGTTTTCACGCATGACCTCGATGACGTGCATGAGGTCGTCATCCTCGGCTACGGTGGTCAGGTTGAAGCTCATCGCATCGCCGACACTGACGCTATCCGGATCGGTGCCGTTGGCGACAATCCCGAGCGCTATGTCACGATCGGTAAGTATTCCGACCGGTATCTGCTTTCCATACTCCATTCTGACGATCACGACGTCTCCAACATGATACTCACGCATGACCACGGCCGCCTCCGTGACGGAACGTTCTTCCTCGATCACAACGACCTCACGGTTACAAAATTCACCAACGCGCATTGCTGTCTCCTCCTGCGGCGACCTGATATGAGAATTGATCCTATCTCTGAATCCGGCGAGCCAAGTTGATTGGAGTCAAATATTGCCCGTTAATTACAAACAACCTTATTTATCGCGCTCGTACCGATCGATCAGCCGGCGGGCGAAAATCGACAACACGCCCAAATTAGAACCCCCGAAATCCCCGACGATGGCCGTGTTGACCGCGACGACCGATCCCGCGGAGTCAAGAACCGGGCCGCCGCTTCCTCCGGTCGTCGTCTCCGCATCGTAGACGACATAGTCGTCCGACACCTGGCTGACGATCCCGCGACTGGCCAGCGGCCTGATGTACCCACTCTGCGCAAGCCGATCGACCAATTCCCAGAAATCGGCATCGGCCTCACTCGCCTGCTCGATGAAGTGGGAACTCACTCGAGCGAGCATTCCTCGTATTCCCAGCGGATATCCCACTACCAGCACCTGGTCGCCGGGGCGGGGCATGGATGTTTCGAAACCCAGGATCGTGCCGTCGAATCGACGACCCGCGCGCATCGTCAACAGCGCCAGGTCCGCACTGTCACTCATGAGCGACGGCTCGACCTCGTAAGCCTCTGCGTCTCCCGGGAAAAAAATTCGCATCCGCCTGTGCTCGGACATCAGGCCAAGTTCGTTGGGCACCTTGCTTCGTTCGTCTTCCAGCCAGGGCTCGGCGACATGCTTGTTGGTCATGAGCAATCCTTCGGCGCCGATTACAAAAGCCGTACCGGTAAAAGGCAGCTCGACGAGTTCGCCGTCTCCTTCGACCGAGAATAGATAAACACCGTCTGCTTCCTCGGTGTAGCGCAGGGGTTTTCCGGATTCAGGATCGATAAAACCGTAGGCACCCTGCACGAAGGCGATTGAACCCTCCACCCGGGAAAAGATCCGGGCCAGTTCGCCCTCACGCGCTTCCAACGACTTCAGGCGCAGCTCGAACAGATTTCTCAGTTGGAACAGCTCCTCTTTTCTTATCGTCTCCGCTCCGGTTTTCTTCAAAACCTCGGCGATGCTGTCTATTCGAACGGCTTCACTGAATAGATGTTTTTCAAGCTGTGTGTAGCGCACCGCCAGCAGGACCACGCTGATTACGAGCGCGGTGATAAGAACCAGTATCCAGATCCGAAACCACAGCGATGTCTGGGTGGCCAGATCATGGGTGAATCTCGCGAAAAACTTGCCTGTTCTGCCAATCCCGGATCGGCCGTCCACCCTGGCTCCGTCCACGCAGTCGGAGAACACCTCCGCCAGGGTTTTCTTCGGCACAACCCCCGGCGGATACAATCGGTATCTCAGGAGCGGACCGCCGTGCCCCACTTCAATGAGATCCCCAGAGCACAGCAGCCTGTTGCCGGAAACGCTCTCACCATTGATCCAGACGTTTTGGTCTGCAACCACCTCCAGTTCGTAGGTCGGGCCGGCGCGGTGAAGTCTCGCTACACAGCCGGCGCTTTCCCCGGCGGCCGGAGTCAGGATCCGGACATCCATATTGTCGCCGACAAAAATTTCCAGAGTCTTTTCCGTCACCGTCTCGACCTGGCCCCGCCTCTGACCGGACAGGTGTCGGATGACCGCGCGCAGCTCCGGGCTGACTAGATCCATGTCAGCCTGATGGGGTTAGCATTCCACACGGCAAACCTTGGAGTATTTGTAGCCCACTACCACATCGACGTAACCGGACAGCTGGCGGTCGAGATCATCATCGCCGGAATCGACCCTCAGGCAGGGCAGCTTGCCCAGTTTCTCGCGGGTGGCCACGATAATGACATTCTCCCTGCCAACCATTTTTATGAAGCGGGCGGTGAACTGCCGGTTTCCTCTGCCGAAGACGAATCCGTTGCCCCCAAGCGGGGTCACGATGATGCGCGCACGCCCGTATTCCTCCATGAGTTCGAGCAGGCCGGCTTCATTCAGGTCGGAAGCGACGAGCTTCCCACTGCAGACCGCATCGATGCCGAGCAGGGTTTTTTCGATCCCCATCTCTTTCGCAATGGCATTCAGCGTCGTACCCGGGCCCAGCAGATAGAGCACGCCTTCCTCCATGGACTCGACCACGTATTCGGCGATTTCGTGCTGGTTCTCGACGTTCGTCAGCCCCTGGCTCGATCCTTCCTTGCCTGCCTGCAGGTGCGCCGCATCTACCGGCACCAGCATGTAGCCGTAGAGCCGGGCATCCAGAATATTCTTCCGGAACGCATCTTCGTCGATATCGAGCACCTCCTGCTCACTGGATTCAACGCCCTCGACGAAACGATCCACCATGGCGGCGGCTGCCCTGGGACTCAGTGCGAATACCGAGCTATACACCTTGACACCCGATGGAACACCGATCACCGGGCACTGACGATCGACGGCGTCATGGATGTTTCGGGCCGTGCCGTCGCCTCCCACGAAGGCAATCAGCTCGACACCGAGCTCCAGCATCTGAGAAGCAACACGTCTCGTATCCTCTGCCGTGGTCTCTGCGCCAACCTCGCCAACTACCTCATGCGGCATGCCCATCGCTTTTAAATACGACTCTCCCATCACCCCGGGGGCAACCAGGAAATCGATTTCACGGCCGCGTCCGATATGGGCCAAGAGCGATTCGGTCCGCGCCGGCGCTACCGGTTTTGCACCGAGTTCGGCTGCTTTCAGGTGCATGCCATCGTCGGTCCCCTTCAATCCCACACTCCCGCCCATCCCCGCTATTGGATTCACGATCAGCCCGACTTTCTTCTTCGCCATACCGACTTGTTTTTACCGGTACCAGGATCTACTCGTCGCGGGGCCACATGTCCTGAATTGCGCGCAGCACTTCACTGCGGCATATCAACCCGATCATTCGATCATTCCGTACGACCGGAAATCTGCGGAATTGACTGTGCATGAACCGGTCCGCCGCGGCGATGATGCTGGTACCTGAAACTATCACTTCGACGTCCCCGGTCATATAGTCCTTTACCTGGCCGCCCCAGTCCTGGTGGTAGCTTGTGCTGTATACAACCTCCAGGCAGTCTTTTTGGGTCAGCATGCCTACCAGCTGACCATTGTTATCGGTAACCGGGGCACCGGAGATCCTTTTTTCGACCAGGACCCTGATCGCCGTGTGGATTTCGGTCGCCGGCCTGAAGGCAACCACATCGACCACCATATGATCATCCACAGTCGCGGTCTGTTCAGTCATGCCGTCCCCGGCGCACCAGGCAGTTCATGCAACCACCGCAGCTGCCTGATATCGGCTTCCGGCCCAACAGGACACCAAGCGCAAGCCCGGCAACCGCCAGAACAAACACAACCAATGCCAATACCACCGTTGTCATGTCGATAGGTCCTCCACCACCGCTACAAACGACTGCCCCGGGTGATTACCCTTGCCTCCGTCATCACCCGCTCAGCCTCCGAAGTCATCGAAGAATATGTTCTCCCGTTCGACCCCCAGATCATCCAGGGTTGCCAGTACGGCCTTTACCATCAGGGGCGGTCCGCACAAATAGTATTCGCAGTCCTCCGGTGCGGGGTGCCGCGCGAGGTAGTTTTCCAGCAGCACCGAGTGTATAAAACCCGTTAACCCCTGCCATTCATCCTCCGCCTCGGGTTCCGATAATGCCACATGCCACTCGAAGTTGTCGTACTTCAGCGCCAGGCTATCGAACACGTCATCGTAAAACAGCTCCCGCCGCGAGCGCGCACCGTACCAGAAGCTGATGCTGCGTTTCGAGCCTCGGCTCTCCAGCAGATCGAGCACCTGTGCACGCAGTGGCGCCATGCCGGCGCCGCCGCCGACAAATACCGCTTCCCTCTCGGTGTCCTGAACGAAGAAGTGGCCGTACGGTCCCATGACCTCTATCGTCTCGCCGACTTTCAGCGAAAACAGCCAAGAAGAAACCACCCCGGGCGGGACTTCGGGCGAGGCCGGCGGGGGCAGCGCGATCCGTACGTTCAGGATTATCTTTCCCTTCTCTTGCGGATAATTCGCCATGGAGTACGCCCGGGTGACGGGTTCGGGATTGTCAACCCGCAGCCGCCACAGATCGAGTTTATCCCAGACGTCGCGATATTCGGCTCCGATATCGAAATCGGAATAGTCGATGCGGAATGGTGGACACGTTATCTGGACGAAGCCGCCGGCCCGAAAATCCAGATCCTCGCCGTCCGGGAGCCGCAACACGATCTCCCGGATCAGGGTGGCCACGTTGCGCGTGCTTTCGACCGTGCATTGCCAACTGCGAACACCAAAACTTGCCTCGTCCACTTCCACCGACATCGGCGCCAGCACCGGAACCTGGCAGGCCAGGCGGCACCGCCCGGCCACTTCGGCACGGGTCAGATGGGCGCGCTCCTGCGCGCCAGGTTCATCACCTCCGGACAAGACGCGCGCTTTGCACAAGCCGCAAGTTCCGGCGCCGCCGCACGCGCTGGGCAGGTGCACGTCGGCGTTGAGCAGGACTTCCAGCAGCCTCTGCCCTACCGCGGCGGTCTGTCGCTTGCGGCCGTTGATCGTGACCTCGCATTCTCCGGAGGGTACCAATATGCGCCTGGCGGTCAGAATGAACAGCACCAGGACGAGGATGATCGCAGTGAACGACGCGACTCCGAACGCGACCTCGATCATGGTTCAGCCAATCCCCGAAAAACCCATGAACGCCAGGGACATGATTCCGACAATGATGAAAGTGATGCCCAGTCCCTTCAGGCCGTCGGGAACATCCGAGTACTTGAGGCGCTCCCGGATCGCCGCAAGCATGACGATGGCCAGAGCCCACCCGACGCCGGTGCCGAATCCATACACCACGCTCTGCGTGAACCCATAGGAGCGCTCCACCATGAACAACGTGCCGCCGAGAATGGCGCAGTTGACCGTGATCAGGGGCAGGAAAATGCCCAGCGCCCGGTGCAGCCTGGGGACGTGGAATTCCACCGCCATTTCCAGCACCTGAACCATTGCCGCAATGACGCCGATGAACGCAATCAGCTTCAAAAAGGACAGGTCGACCTCACCCAGTCCGGCCCACGCCAGCGCTCCCGGAGCAAGAATCCAGGTGTAGATCAGGTTGTTCACCGGCACGGTTACCGTTTGCACGGCGATCATCGCCAACCCGACGCCGAAGGCCGTTTCCACGCGCCTTGAAACCGCCAGAAACGTGCACATGCCAAGGAAAAAGGACAGCGCCAGGTTGTCGATGAACACGGAGCGAAGGAACAGTCCGGACAATTCAGGCACTAGCCGTCACCTCCGGGCTCTTCCTGTATGCCGTACTCGGGCCGTTCCACCTGATCCGGTTTTTTACTGCGTATCCACCAGATGATGACGCCAATGAGAAAAAACGCGCTGGGCGGCAGGAGCATCAGGTGCAGCGGCTCGAAGCCGCCGCCCTGGGAGGCCGTCATCAGGAGCTGGGTTCCGAGCAGACTCCCTTTTCCGAAAAACTCGCGGACGGCACCCACCGCCACCAGGATCAGGCCGTATCCGATGCCGTTACCGACGCCGTCCAGGATGCTGGCGAGTACCGCGTTTCGCATGGCAAAACTCTCGGCGCGAGCCAAAACGATGCAGTTGGTTATGATCAGCCCGACGAATACAGACAGCCTTTTGCTCATCTCGAATACGAATGCCTTGAGCACCAGGTCGACGATGATGACCAGTGAGGCGATGATCGTGATCTGGACGATGAGTCGTATCGAGCGGGGCAGGACGTTTCGAATCAGGCTCACGGAGGCACCCGACAGAGCCATTACGCTGATCACCGCGGCGGACATCACCAGCGCCGTGTCCAGCGATGTGGTGACCGCCAGCGCGGAGCAGATGCCCAGGATCTGCAGGGTGATCGGGTTGTCGCTGATCAACGGTGCGGTCAGTGTTTTCCAGGCTCTATTGGCCATGGACTATCCTTCTCCTTTTCGCACGCGCGCGAGATAGGGGCCGAATCCGGATTCGCCCAGCCAGAATCGCAGCAAACCGTGCACGCCGAGACTTGTCCGGGTCGCGCCTGAAATACCGTCGACCAGGTAATCGATGTCGGATGAACCTATCGCAACCGAACCCCGCGCAACCCCAATCCTGACGTTACCGTCTTCGTCGAAGACGAGCTTTCCGGGCCACAGCGCCTCCCATGCCGGATCCTGGATCCGTGCACCGATCCCCGGCGTGTCATTCTGCTCATAGAATCTCAAAGCCAGCACCGAGTTCGCATCCTCCGACAACGCCAGGTAGCCGGACAATGTAGACTGATAACCGACGCCGTAGACCGGCAGGATCAGCATCCGGACCGCCCCGCTCTGGTCACGCTGGATGTAAGCCACGGCGTAGTTTGGACGCCGCTTGATGCCGGCGAGATCCAGCTCCGGCGCGATCGGCCTGCTCATGGCCGGATCCGTGGCCGCCTTTTCTGCATCATAGGTCAGCGGATCGACCGCGTCGGTATACGCCCCGCTGTCCAGATCCACCAATCGCATCTCGACGTCTCCGAATGAAATCCGGCCCGCCGCACCGGACAATGCGCTGAGAATGGATGCGAGCTGGGCATCCCGTTCCGCCTCGAGGTTGGCGATATAGTAGGGACGAAGCGTCACCGCGGTGTACGACACGAGGAGGGCACAAATGACGGCGACGCCCAGCGCAGTGACCACAGCGCGGATGCTGCCGCCGTTTCTTGTGGCCGCGCCGCTATCCATACCGGCGCCTGCGTTGCCTGATGTTCCACCCGACCACCAGGTAGTCGATGAGGGGTGCGAGGATCGATCCCATGAGCAGGGCGGTGACCACACTGTCCGGATGGGAAGGATTGACCACGCGCATGACCACCACCAGACCACCGGCGACGATGCCCTGTATCCAGCGGCCCGCGTCCGTCGATGCTGCGCTGGCGGGATCGGTGGCAACGAACACCACCCCGAATGCGAAGCTGCCGAGCACCGCATGCCAGTACCAGGGAAGGTTCGTGATGCCGCCATCACCAACTGCGCCAAAAAGAGACACGACCAGGATCAGACCCAGGATGTGGCCCAGGACCAGACGCCATGAGGCAATTCGGCTCCACATCAGGATAATTCCCCCAAGCGCGACAGCCAGGGTGGACGTCGTACCCATCATTCCCTGCTGCACTCCGATAAACGCGTCCCACCAGCCGATATCGGCTGATACAAAAACCCCGCCGCCGCTTTCGTCGAACAGCGAGAAGATCATAGTGCCGCTATAACCGGCAATGCCGTCCCACAGCGGGTGTCCCGTATGCGCCGTCGGGAAAGAAATCTGCACCACCGCCGCGGCAAGCAATGCCGGATTGAGAAATGTCTTTCCCTCCCCGCCGAATACGCCCCTACCGAAGACGATTCCAAACATCATGGCGAAAGCGACATGGAACAACGACACCGCGGGGTGCATCAACAGCGTGAATACGATGGCACTCAGGATGAATCCCGCATCCATGGGGCGGTCCCGCTGCGTTGCGAAAGCACGCTCGCACACTCCTGCGGCCATTATCGCGATGATCAGGACCGGCACGACGTGCACCAGACCGGCGACCGTTGTCCCGATAATTGTCGGCTCCTGGTAGTCCACGCCGAGCCCCAGTATAAAATCGTCACGCCAACCGCCCGCGTGCTCTTTTCCGGCGGTATCCAACGCGTGCAGATACTGGTACCCGGTATTCACCACCGCGGCGGCGAGCACCGGGATCAACGCGACCAGGGTGGTTACCTTGATCCCCTTAGGGCTGATCAGGGCCCGAACGTGCGGGGCGCCGAAATTCCGAGCTGCGGTCTCTACGGGGCCTCCTTGTGCAGCTGATCCAGCACATTCCGAAGCAGCCGCCCGTAGCGATTCCCCGACGGACAGGCGTAGCTGAGCATAGCGAGATCCTCTTCGACTAATTCGAGCGCGCCTAGATCCCGCGCGCTGTCGATATCGCCCACCAGCAAGGCTCGCATCAACGGCACCGGAAGGATGCCGGGAGGCGACGCTTTTTCCATATCGCCGGTGGGCAGCAAGGGTCCCGTGTTGCCGGCATGGGCAACGGTCCAGCCGCCACGCCGCCACCAGCCCGGCTTCCTGGCAGCCGGTTCCCTGATCACCGTGACCTGGTTGTGCTTCTGACCGAGAAAGGCTTGCGCACCGACCGCCGTGTGGCCTGAAAGAACAGAGCCCGAGATGACCCGTGCGGAGTCATCTGTCATTTCGCCGCTGGTGATCTCGTCAACCGAGGCGCCGCAGGTGACTTCGAGCAGACGCGGGCGTTTCACGCCGTTCCCCGCCAGGGACACGATGCGGTAAACCCAGGGCGCGCCCTCGGTGATCAAACGGCCAAGCGAGATCACGTCCTGGTATCCGATGTACCACACTTCGCCGCCATCGAGCCCGATCGGGCACAATGCGTGGATATGGGTCCCGGGCAGCCCAGCGGGATGGCGGCCGCTGAACTCGACGGTCCGGACGCGATCCGAATCGGCGGCGGAGACGTCGGAACCGGCGGCCTGGCAGACAAACACCGGCGCGTCGCACGCCTCGGTCAACGCCTCGATCCCGGCGGTGAAGTGTTCCGAGTATTCAGAAATGATGCACACCGGATCGGGGGCCAGCGGCTCCGTATCCATGGCCGTAATCATCAGCGCCCGTGGTTCGGCGTCCGGATCGGGAACGCGTCCGTAGGGCCGAGTTCTGAGGCTGGTCCAAAGCCCCGATTGGCGCATTACCTTGCGCAAGTAATCTCTGTTGGATGCATCCGGGATTTCGAAGCGGACTCCGTCGATGGCGTCGTCCGCGACGATCTGAATGGACTGAAGTGAACGCCGGGCGCCCCGGCTGATTCGGGCAACCTGTCCGCTGATCGGTGCGGTGAAAACAAGCTCGGGCCGATGTCGGTCACGCAGCACGGCTTGCCCCGCCCGGACCCGCATGCCGGGTTCGGCCAGAACGTCAAACTTCACGCCGGGGAAATCGCGCCCGAGTATGGCGGCGGCGGACGTGGATTTGACCTCCCCCACGCGCATCTCCGGTGGCTCGCCGACTTGCAGATCCAAACCGGCCCTGACTTTTACGTGCATACGCCTCACTCCGTCAGCCTGAGTACGAACCCACCAGTTTGACTTCCGGAATACAAATCTGCAGGTCGCCGCAGATTTCGGCAATCACGCCGTAGCGGGGTTTGACCGATACCCAGAGCAGGTTGAGTTGCAGATTCAGATCGGCAAACACGACTTCTGAATAAGCGCTCAGCACGCCGTGAATCTTCGCAATCGTGTCCGCTCGACGGCGGTGCGGCCAGTTTCGGAGGCCCGAGATCAGGATCATGAAATCGCTGAGACACCTGCCTTCTTCGTCGCGGCTAGGAACCCTGCTATACAGGGGTTTGCAACCCTGGATAGAGATGATCGATGGTTTTAGACTCCTGCTGATCGTCTACGCTCCCGGTCGGACAGGACAGAAAATTGATCAGGATCAACCGCTTGGCAGCACCTTACCGTTATCTTACCACGCGGCATATAG
>JAHEIO010000285.1 GCA_024639325.1 Gammaproteobacteria bacterium | reverse complement strand
CTCAGATGCGGATCCTGGTGGCGGTAGAGCCGGCCGACTTTCGCAAAGGCATCGATGGTCTGGCGCGCCTGTGCCGCCAGGCGTTGCAAAGTGATCCCTTTTCCGGTGCCCTGTTCGTCTTCCGCAACCGCCGTGGCAAAGCGATAAAAATTTTAGCGTATGACGGCCAGGGATTCTGGCTTTGTCAGAAACGGCTTTCGCAGGGTCGGTTTGGCTTTTGGCCGGCCGGCACGGCGGCGAAAGGCCTTCAGGCTCACGAACTGCAGGTACTGCTGAGCGCCGGTAACCCGGCGGGAACACAGGCGCCACCGCCATGGCGGCGCGTTGTTCCAGAAGGGTGACGGCGTTGTAAACCATCGTCTGGCGGGCCTTGCGTTCCAACGGCGCGGCGCGTATCCTACTGCCCCATGGATGCGTTGTTGAACTATCGAGGTCGGGCGATCAGCACGCAAGATATTGCCTTTATCCAGGCACTCATTGATGCGCATCCTGCGGCGAGCCGCCGGGCGCTCTCTTCGCTGCTGTGCCAGGCCTGGGACTGGCGGCAACCCAACGGGCAGCTGCGCGACATGGTCTGTCGCGGCATGATGCTGGAACTGCACCGTGGCGGCCACATCGAGCTGCCGCCGGTGCGCTTCAGGCCACCGAACAACGTGATTGAACGGCGTAAGCCGCCGGCTGTTGCGGTGGATGCCAGCCCGTTGCGCTGCAGGCTACCGGAACTGAAGCCGCTGGTGATCCAGCAGATCCGCCAAAGTGCAGAGGAACCGCTGTTTCACGCCTTGGTCGAGGCGCATCATTACCTGGGCTATACACCACCGGTGGGGGAGCATCTGAAATACCTGGTCTGGTCCCAGGACCGCCCCATTGCCTGCCTGGCCTGGTCTTCGGCACCGCGCCACCTGGGTCCACGCGACCGTTTTATCGGCTGGTCGTGCGAGGCACGTCGGCGCAACATTCACTTTCTTGCCTACAACACCCGGTTTCTCATCCTGCCCTGGGTCGAGGTGCCCAACCTGGCCTCTTATCTGTTGGGCCAGATGGCCAGGCGCCTTCCCCGGGACTGGGAGCAGGTCTATGGTCATCCGGTTTACTATCTGGAAACTTTTGTCGACCCGGGCCGGTTTCGTGGCACCTGCTACCGGGCGACGAACTGGGTTTGCCTGGGGCTGACGACGGGACGGGGTAAGGACGCCTGGAGCAAAAAGCCGAACCGTCCGCGCAAGCAGATCCTGGGCTATCCGCTGACGCCGCGTTTTCGTTCATTGCTGTGTGAGTTGGCATGAAGCGGCCCAAGTCCGAGCGCGTGGATATGAGCCTGGAGGCGCTGGAGGCGATCCTGGAGCAGGCACGATCGGCACCGCTTTGCGAAACGCAAATCGAACAACTCCAAGGCGTCCTCCATACCCTGGGGCGTCTGACCCAGGAGTTGGAGAAGAAGCGGACCTCCATCCATCGTCTGCGCAGTCTCCTGTTTGGCCCCAAGAGCGAGAAGACAGAAGCGGTTGTGAAGCGGAAAAAGTCCCAGGACGATGACACCTCGCAGACGGGTACCCGGGGGCAAGAAAAGCAGAAAAAACCCAAAGGACACGGGCGCAACGGGGCGGATGCCTACCTGGGCGCCAAGCGGATCCAGGTATCCCATGGATCACTGAAGTCCGGTGATCCCTGCCCGGAAACGGGTTGTACAGGCAAAGTCTACCAGCTCCCCGATCCGGGCCTGATCGTGCGCATCCAAGGCCTGCCGCCGCTGCCGGCGACGGTGTACGAACTCGAGAAACTGCGCTGCAATCTCTGTGGTAAGGTCTTCACCGCCAACGCGCCGGAAGACATCGGGGAGGAGAAATACGACAAGACGGCGGTGAGCATGATTGGCTGCCTGAAATATGGGGCAGGTTTCCCCTTCCACCGCTTGGAGAAGCTGGAGAAGCACCTTGGGATCCCGCTGCCGGCGGCCACCCAATGGGATTTGGTCAAAGCCGCCGCCGAACGCATCCAGCCGGTCTATCAGGCGATCATCGTTGAGGCGGCACAGGGTGAGGTACTGCACAACGATGATACGCCGATGAAGATTCTGGAGCTGATGGCGGAAAACCAGGCGTCGGCGTCTCTCAAAGACGCATCGCAGCGAACCGGCCTGTTCACCAGCGGGATTATCTCAAAGCGCGAAGCTCATCTGATCGCCCTGTTTTTCACGGGGCGCCGGCACGCTGGTGAAAATCTCCAGGCAGTACTGGAAAAAAGATCAAAGGCGCTCTCGGCGCCGATCCAAATGAGTGATGCGCTTTCACGTAATCTGCCTGGAGAATTGAAGACTATTCTCGCCAACTGTCTCAGCCACGGACGCCGCCGCTTCGTCGATGTGGTGGAGAACTTCCCCGAGGAAGTTCGCTACGTGTTGGAGATCCTGGCCAAGGTCTACAAGAACGATGCTGTGGCACGGCGGGAGAAGCTGTCACCGCAGGATCGTTTGATCTTTCATCAGCAGGAAAGCAAACCCCTGATGGAGGAGTTGCATGGATGGTTCGAATGCCAGTTCGAGGAGAAGCGGGTCGAACCGAACTCCGGCCTGGGTGAGGCGATCACCTATATGCGCAATCACTGGAAGGCGCTGACACTGTTCCTCCACAAGCCCGGGGCACCGTTGGACAATAACATCTGTGAGAGAGCCTTGAAGAAGGCGATCCTGCAT
>JAHEIO010000039.1:15974-34289 GCA_024639325.1 Gammaproteobacteria bacterium | reverse complement strand
GTCAGCGGCGGTGGTGGCCGCGCAGCATCTCGATCAGATCAAAGAATACCCGGTTTGTCAGGGCGCTCGAGATATCAATAGCCAGACTGCGGCTGTAGTAGGGGCTCAGATCCAGCCCGACACCGAGGCCGTAGATTTCCACCTCGCCCGACAGCTCGATGCGCGACACTACCTGCCGCAGATGGTGGTCCAAATAATAGATGTCGTTTGCCAGATTGGTTGCCGTATCCATCGGGCTGCCATCGGAGATAACGACCAGGATTTTTCGACCGGTTTCCCTCGAGGTCATTCGTCTGCATGCCCACTCGACTGCTTCACCGTCGACGCCTTCCCTGAAGAGATCGGGTTTGAGGAGAGCGGCTATGCCCGGTCGCGCCCTGCGCCAACGCGTATCGGCGTCCTTGTATACCAGGTGGCAAAGTTCGTTAAGTCTACCCGGAAATTCGGGTTGGCCTGCCCGCACCCAATCGCGCTGCGCTCGCCCGCCGCTCCAGGCGCCGGTTGTGAATCCCAGGACCTCGGTGGTGACTTCGACCTGTTCCAGTGCGCGAACGAGCGTATCGACCAGCATCGCGATGGATTCGATGTGCTGTTTCATGGATCCCGAGCAGTCGATGAGTATGCTGAACATGCAGCGCGCATGCGGCTGGTGCAGTTCGCGGCGAAACAGGCGCCGCTCCTGGGGAGAGCTCACCAGCTGCGCCAGGCGGCGTCCGTCGATATAACCTTCCTCCTCCGCGAATGACCAGCCGTCGCGCTGCGGGATTGCCAGCAGCGCTGCCAAAAGGCGCGACAGCCGCGGTATGTTTATTCCCTGTGCGGCAATGATCTGATCCAGCTGTACTCGCAATTCCCTCAGCAACTTTTTGCGCACCAGCGTCTCCGCGTCAACAACGCGGTCGTATTTGCTCGTGTAAATCCGGTATTCCCGGTCTGAATGCAGCAATACCTTGTTCGCGCCCGAATCGGCCACGCCAACACTCTCTGATTCAATTTCCTCCGAATCGAGCAGTGCGTTGAAAATTGCACGGGCCTCGTCGTTGTCGACATCATCGTCGCGATCAATTCGTTCGGATCTCGCGGTGTTGATGCTTTCCGCGATGACGCCGGCTATGGAAAGGGCATGCACTGCAAACGCAGCCTGATCGAACCTGTGTCGTCTGATTCCCGCCAGGTCGTGGCCGAGCAGCGTCGCCAGGGCGCCGCGTGTGGGCTCAAGCAGGTCTTCGGTGTGTTCCGGAACAGGCAGTCCATTGAGGCGTGACCAGCATACCTGCGCGATAGCGTATATGAGAATACCCGTATCGCTGTCGGTCAGTCCGGACTGGTGAAAACGCTTCGACCATTGTCGAAATCGATAGCGCAGATTTTGCGTCATACCCGGCATGAAATCCGGCACGAGGGTTTCCACGCGCAGCTGCTCCAGTAGTTCGAATATCAACCGTTCGATCGGTTCCGTAGGGCAAAGGCTTGCGTGCAGATCAGGGTCGGAGTGGACCAGACGCTGCGCGATGCCGTCCGTGGCACCGCGGAACGAGCCGAAGTCGTCGCTATCGAGGTCGACCTGAAGGTGGGGGGCATGCACAGCGATGCGATCCTGCCCCTGAAACAGGCGGCGTCCACGAAAGATCAGATCGGTTCGGCCCGTCAATGCCCGCACGGTTGCGGCGCACAGCTCTTCCACCTTTTGTTGTCTGAGAACCGCTTGCTGGATTGCGTCCATATTGAAGAAAAGGCCGGCGGATCAGCGATGTAGATCGATGCTGTCGCGGATCAGGGCGGCGCGATCGCCCGCAGATGGGATGTGTCGAGTTCCTCGTTGAAACAACGCTGGTAATACTCGGCAATGATAGGATGCTCCGCCTCGTCGCATTTGTTGAGATAGGACAACCTGAAGGCACGCGCCGGGTCGCCAAAATACCCGAGATTCTCCGCCCATGCGATTACGGTGCGCGGTGACATCAGGCTGGACACATCGCCGGCGGAAAAGCCGTGCCGCGTCAGATTGGCCAAAGCTACCATGGAGGCGACCAGTGGTCGGCCCCGATCGTCATCGAGTTCCGGTACGCGGGCGAGGACGATGGCGATCTCCTCCGCGCCCGGTAGGTAGTTCAGTGAAGCGACGATGTCCCAGCGGTCGATCTGCGCGTGGTTTAGCATCTGGGTGCCGTGATACAACCCGGTGAGGTTGCCCAGGCCCACGGTGTTCGAGGTCGCGAACAGGCGAAAGCAGGAGTGTGGACGCAGCACCTGGTTCTGGTCGAGCAGGGTAAACTTGCCGTCACGCTCCAGAATACGTTGGATGACGAACATGACGTCGGGACGGCCCGCATCGTATTCGTCGAATACCAGGGCAACCGGCCTGCGCAGCGCCCACGGCACGATCCCTTCCTGGAACCGCGTCACCTGTTTGTCCGATTCCAATACGATGGCATCCTTGCCGACGAGGTCGAGCCGGCTGATGTGGCCGTCGAGGTTGACCCTCACGCAGGGCCAGTTTAGTCGAGCGGCCACCTGCTCGATGTGGGTTGACTTACCGGTGCCGTGCAGGCCCTGCACCATGACGCGACGATTAGCGTTGAAGCCGGCCAGTATGGCGAGTGTAACGTCCGAGTTGAAACGATACACCTCATCGACCTCCGGGACATGGTCGTCACGCTCGCTGAACGCCGGCACCATCATGTCCGAATCGATGCCGAACATCTCGCGCGCGGACACCTCGTGGTCAGGCTTGATTTCTGTCAGATCGATCATGGTCCGTGAAACCACTCCAGCTTTGGAATCCTTGAGTGAACCCGAGGCCACTTAGGCGCGTGAAGCGGTTACCAGCGCCGTTTTCGTGAGCGGGATTACACGTAGTCCTTGTACTTGTCCAGGTATCGTACCGGCTTGCTCAATGCATCGCGCCGAAACGGGTCGCCCAGTTCACGCGTACACATGAGCTCGAGGACGGTCGTCTTGCCGCCGTTCATCTGCATGTCGACGGCCTTTTCCAGAGCGGGCCCGACGTCCTCCAGTTTGTCGATGGTGACCCCTTCCGCTCCCATGGCCCTGCCGATGCCGGCGAAGCTCTGGTTGTCGAGCTCACCGGCAACGAATCTACGGTTGTAGAAATCCACCTGATTCTTCTTCTCGGCGCCCCATTGCCTGTTGTGGAATACAACCGCGGTGACCGGAATATCGTGGCGTACACAGGTCATGGTTTCGGACAGACTCATTCCCCAGGCACCATCGCCCGCGTAAGCAATGCCCGGGCGATCGGGTGCGGCGACCTTGGCGCCGATCATGGTCGGAAACGCATACCCGCAGTTGCCATAGCTCATCGCGGCGAAGAAGCTGCGCGGTCGCTCGAAGCGCAGGTAGCTGTTGGCCACCGAATTGATGTTGCCGATATCGGTCGACACCATGACGTCTTTGGGCATATGCTTTTCGAGTTCACGCAGCACCTGACGGGGGTGCATCCAGTCACCGGGCTCGTTCTTCTGCTCTTCGATCATATCAAGACTGAACGCGTCCTTTTCATGAGTCCACCCGTCCAGTTCTTTTTCCCAGGCATCTTTCTCGGACTTGATTTCCGCCGCACGCCGGTCGCGGTTTTCGTCACAATCAAGAGCGCGATCATCGATCAGGCCGAGTAGCGTCCTGGCTGCGTCTCTGGCGTCGCCGCAAATGCCGACGGATATGTTTTTGACCAGGCCCAGCATTTTGTGGTCGGCGTCGACCTGGATGATCTTCGCATCATCGGGCCAGTAGTCCAGGCCGTGCTGCGGCAGCGTGCCGAAGGGGCCGAGGCGTGTTCCGAGCGCCAGCACTACGTCCGCTCGTGACATCAACTTCATTGCGGCCTTTGATCCCTGATAGCCGAGGGGACCGCACCACAGTGGGTGGCTGGCTGGAAAGGAATCGTTGTGGAGATAGCTGTTGACGACCGGTGCTCCCAGCCGCTCCGCCAGCGCCTTGCATTCTTCTACACCGTCGGCCATGACGACACCACCACCGGACACGATGACGGGGCTTCTGGCCGTGGCCAGCAGATCCGCCGCGTCTTTCAGGCTGGTCTCGCCGCCCGGGCCGCGGTCCAGTCTTCGTGGCTTGGGAATCTCGCACTCGATGTCACCGTAAAAATAATCGCGCGGAATATTCAGCTGGGTCGGACCCATTTCGGACATGGCCCGGTCGAAACAGCGCGCCGTATACTCGGCCATGCGTTTCGGATTGTTGACGTGACCCTGGTATTTGGTGAATTCCTGGAACATGGGCAGTTGATTGGCTTCCTGGAATCCGCCCAGCCCCATACCCATGGTGCCGCTCTCGGGTGTGACTATCACCACCGGCGAATGCGCCCAGTAGGCGGCAGCAATCGCGGTGACGCTATTGCTGATTCCCGGACCGTTCTGACCAATGCACACGCCGTGCCTTCCCGAAACGCGGGAGTAGCCGTCGGCCATGTGGGCGGAGCCCTGTTCGTGCACCACCGGGATCATGGTGATGCCGGCGGGAGCGAAAATATCCATCGCGTCCATGAACGCCGAGCCCATGATGCCGAACATCGTGGTCACACCATTGGCGGCCAGGGTTTCGACAAAGGCTTCACTCGGGGTCATGCGTGTCATCGGCTCATCTCCTCAAAATTGGTGTTTGACTCGTTTCGGGGGCATCGTCAGGAAGTCAAAATATGAGATTATTTATCTCATAATACGTTGTCAAGAGAATTTCAATCATGAATAATGGAATTCATCGGGTTAAGAAACACCGGGATTCGTGACAACAGCTAATAATTCCCAATCGGCGCTGCTCAGGGGCCTGGCGGTCATCGAATGGATATCCGCCCAGGATCGTGCCGTGTCCAGCGCCGAAGCCGCCGAGGCCGTGGAATTGCCAAAATCTACCGTACATCGCATGGCCACGCAGCTCGAGGCACAGGGTTATCTGCAGCGCGTCCCGGGCAGCAAGCGATTCTCCGGGGGAGCAAGGCTGCACGATCTGGCTCTGGCAGCGGTGTCCAATTCGGTTATCGGCGCCCCGAGGCACGCCATTCTGCAATCGCTGTCGGAGGAAATCGAGGAAACCTGCAACTGCACGACGCTGGACGGCAGCCACATTGTCTACTTCGACCGGGTCGAGGCCAACTGGCCTTACCGGATCCACCTGCCCATTGGTTCACGCGTACCGCTGCACTGTACCGCCAGTGGGAAACTGTTCCTCGCCCTGATGCCCAGGTCGCAACGAGACCGGATGCTGCAAACCCTGACCCTGGACCGACACACCGACCGGACCATAACCGATCCGATTCGACTCAACACGCAGTTGGAACGCATCGGGAAAGAACGGATTTCGATCGATGAAGGGGAGTACCTGGACGGTCTGATCTCGCTTGCGATCCCGGTATTCGATGAACACGAGCGCATCTGTTTTGCCATCGCGGTCCATGCCCCGACGGCAAGACGCAGCGTGCCGGAACTGCGACAGTACCTGCCGGCCATGCGGCGTGCGGCGGCCAAACTATCCAGTGTAATCCGAGGTTCGAAGTAAGGCTGCCCGCAAATACGACCGCGCGATGTCTCGAGGCGTCGATCCGGATCGGGCTAGAACAGTACCAACCCGCATTTCTCACCGGGCGGCTACGGGTGCTTGTTGAAGCATTGCAGATATTGAGGAATTCGATCGAGCCCGGCGTTCGTCGGCCCCTGTGCTGCGCCGTCATCCGGGATCCTGGTGAGAGATGCAGGCTAAAGAATGTCGTTGTTAAATCTCTTTTGTGTTTTGTCGAGCCACCGATTCCCTGAATATAATATACAGTCCGCTGCTGAATATGATGATGGCGCCGACTAGCGTCGATGCATCAAAGTCATCCCCAAAGAAGAAAACGCCGATCAGCGCGGCCCAGATCAAGCGCATGAAATCTATCGACATGACGGCGGTAGTGTCGGCCAGCGACAGGGCTTTCGCCATCCACAGGTGGCCGAGCGTCCCAAGCATGCCCATGACGCCGAGCAGGAGCAGATCAGATGGATCGGGCCATTGCCAAAACAATAGAGCGGGCGGGAGAGACATGACCGTAAGCAGGATCGCCATCCACGTCACGATGCTCGTGCTCGAATCCGTTCGCGTAAGAGATTTGACGATAGTCACAGAAAGCCCCCAGAACACGCATGACAACAGGATAAAGAACATATTGGGATTGAAGTTTTCGGAGTTTGGTTGGAGCACTACCAAAACACCGATGAACCCGCCGAAAATGGCAACCCAGCGGCGCAGACGCATCTTTTCTCCAAGAAAAAAGAAGGCGGCAAGTGCCGAGAATATCGCTGCGGTGAAGCTCAATGCGGTTGCCTCGGCGGTAGGCACCGTTGCCAGACCGTAAAACCAGGTCAGCATGGCGATGATTCCTGTTACACTGCGCAGCAGATTCAACGATTGCCGGGAAGTCCGCAGCCCCGACATGCCGATACGGTAGACGAGTGGCAGGACGGCGATCAGCCCAAAAAGATTGCGATAGAAGGCAATAACGAAAGGATGCAGATCCCCACCCAGGTGCCTCACCATACCATGCATACTGGCGAGAACGATGGTAGACATAACCATCAGAATCAGCGCCTTCGAGGAGTCAGGAAAATGCTTGGGCATGGGGTATTTTTAGCTTCCGTGTGAATCGTCGAAAAACGCCGGCGTCGAGGGTTGTACCGCCGGGGTCGAACGTGCCGGGCGCATGGCGACGATTGGATAAACTTAGCAGATGGAACCATTGATTTCTGTAAAGAACCTGAGCAAACGTTACGGCTCAACGCGTGCGGTGGACGACGTCAGTTTCGATGTAACCGCCGGCGAGATCGTCGGCCTCATTGGCCCCAACGGCGCGGGCAAGTCTACACTATTGAAATCGTTGCTGGGGCTGATTCACCACGACGGCGAGATAAATGTCCTGGGTCAGTCGCCGCGCGGTAGCAGGGCGGCGCTGCTAGAGTCAATGAGCTATATCGCCGACGTGGCCTCACTGCCCGAATGGATTTCTGTCAAAAGGCTGCTTGATGTCATGGCCGGGGTACACCCCAATTTCAATCGCGACAGGACGCTAGACTACCTCGAACGCACGTCAGTGACGACTGACCAGCGCGTCAGGGCGTTGTCCAAGGGTATGAAAACCCAACTGCACCTGGCGCTCATCATGGGGGTGGATGCGCGGCTTTTGGTGCTGGATGAGCCCACGCTCGGCCTGGACATCATCTTTCGCACCGAGTTCTACGACACCCTCGCCAACGACTACTTTACGCCCCAGAGAAGCATTGTGGTAACGACGCATCAGGTCGAGGAGATCGAGCAGTATCTGACACGGATCATGTTCATACATCGGGGCCGGATCCTTTTCGATATGCTCAAGTGCGATATCCCAAACCGCTTCCTGCGCCTCACCGTAGAGCGTGAAGCGGCGCAGCGCGCACTTCGACTCGGGCCCATCCACGCGCGCACGGTTGGCGAAAGCGAGGTGCTTATATTCGAGAACCGCGCAGCCGCCGACCTGCGGAGCCACGGCACAGTGGGCGTTCCCGGGATTGCCGAACTGTTTGTTGCCAAAGTAAAGGGAAGCGGCAATGAATAAATTCACTACGCTGGTGATGCGCGAGCTGTGGGAGCATCAAAACCTCTGGCGCGTGCCGCTGATCATGCTGATGCTCGTCGTTCTGGCCAACCTGGGTTTTTCCGGCGCGGCTACGTGGCTGGGGCTGGCGCCGGCGCAGGTTTCATCACAGGTCGTTGGCACGACGCTGGGTTCGTTGGGGTCGATCGTGTTCTTCGTGTTCTCATTTCTCGTCATGTTCTATCTGGTCGACTGCCTGTATGCGGAGCGCAAGGACAAAAGCATCCTGTTCTGGCGGTCACTGCCGGTCTCCGATACCCTGGCGGTGCTGGTCAAGCTGTTCGTGGCGGCAGTGTTGATCCCGATTATCATCTGGCTGACCATTGTCGTATCCCACGTGGCAACGCTTGCAATCCAGTCAATGGCCGGGGAGGGCAACAGCGGATTGTTCGGTCTGATCGACCTGGGGGTCTACTGGCGAAATCTCCTGTTCATTCTGCTGTTGACATCTCTATGGACGCTGCCCTTGCAGACCTGGTTCCTGTTCTGTTCGTCCTGGGCTAAACGCACTCCTTTCGTCGCCGCGTTGACAATACCTGTGGTGATTATCCTGCTCGATCAGATCTTCTCCACGGGTATAGGGCTGGGCGGGCACGTTGCGGACCGCATCCCGTTCGGACATCGTTTTGGCGGCGGTGAAAGCAGCCTCCTGGTCGGTTTGATCGGGATCACATCGTCGTATGCCCGCGATCTTTCCCTGTCGCAATTCGCGGTGTTCTTCCGGCAGCCGGGTTTATGGGGTGGGCTGGCCGTGGCGGCGTGCCTTGCCGCAATCACCGTCTGGACCCGGCGCTGGCGTGACGACAGTTGACCTACTGTCCGAGTGTCCGATTTCACTTCGGTTGAGCAGTTTTAGAAGAGGAGATTGCAACGGATACCTAATCGCGGCGAGGGCGCCCCTCCCAAAAATTTGGCATGTGTCCGGCGAGCTTGTATGAGGCGCGCCCCGCGCCGTTTTCTTGGGTATACTTTGCCAGGACTGAATCCAGTTTAGGGAGCATACCCGAAACAATGCGCATCGAAAAAAACAAGGTGGTGTCATTTCACTACAAACTTAGCGAGGGCGGCACCGAGCTCGAGTATTCCCGCGAGGGAGATCCGATGATGTTTTTGTACGGTCACGGAGGACTGATATCGGGGCTCGAGGATGCCATGGAGGGCAGGCGCAACGGAGACAACTTCTGCGTCACCGTGCCGCCCGAAAAGGCGTACGGCCACCGCAGCCCGGAGGCGGTACAGCGCATCCCGGTAAAGCACTTCGGAACCAAAAAGAAACTCAAGCGTGGAGATGTCGCTGCGCTCCAAACGAGCCAGGGGCCGCTCGACGTAACAATCATCAAGGTCGGTAAATTCATGGCCGATGTGGATGCCAATCATCCTCTGGCAGGCAGGACGCTTACTTTTGACATAGACATCGTCGATGTACGTGACGCGACGGAGGAAGAGATATCCCACGGGCACGCGCACGGCCCCGGCGGCCATCAGCATCCGTGACCGAACGCGTTCACTCCGCCTGCCCGCATGACTGTCCGAGTACCTGTGCGCTGGAGGTCGAACGCATTGACAAAAATACCATTGGCCGGATCTACGGGGCCAAGGGGAATCCGTATACGGCGGGCGTGATTTGCGCCAAGGTGGCGCGGTATGCCGAACGCGTGCATCATCCTGATCGCCTGATCCGACCACTCCGGCGAACCGGCGAAAAAGGCATCGGTATTGCGGCGTTTACTCCTATCGGTTGGGGCGAGGCGCTGGACTACGTTGCGGACAAACTGACAGTTACCGCACAGCGAGACGGCAGAGAGGCGATATGGCCCTATTTTTATGCCGGCACCATGGGTCTGGTGCAGCGCGACAATATCGAGTGCCTGCGTCACGCCATGAAGTACTCCCGGCAGCACTCGACCTTCTGCACCGCGCTGGCGGACGCGGGCTGGAATGCGGGCACGGGCGTCAAGCGAGGCGTCGACGCACGCGAGATCGCTCACAGTGACCTGGTCGTTGTGTGGGGAGGGAACCCGGTAAGTACCCAGGTCAACGTGATGCATCACATCGCGAGAGCTAAGCGCGATAACGATGCCCGGCTGGTGGTCGTCGATCCCTATCGTACGGGCACCGCGGAAAAGGCCCACATGCACCTGATGCTGCGGCCGGGTACCGACGGTGCACTGGCGTGCGCCGTCATGCACGTGATGTTTCGAGACGGCTACGCGGACTGGGCCTACATGCGCAAGTACACCGATGATCCGGAAGCACTCGAACGGCATCTCGGCAGCAGGACGCCGGGCTGGGCGTCTCGGATTACCGGCCTCGATGAGTCGCAGATCGTCGATTTCGCGATCATGTATGGAAGCGCAATCCGGCCCTTCATCCGGGTAGGCTACGGCTTCTCACGCTCGCGTAACGGTGCGGTGAACGTGCACGCCGTGAGTTGCCTTCCGGCAGTGAAGGGTGCATGGCAGGTCAAGGGTGGTGGTGCGCTGTATGGTAACAACGCCATATACGGCATCGACCAGACATGGATCATGGGTCTGGATGTGCTGGACCGGAGCACGCGCGTGCTCGATCAGTCGCGGATCGGGCCGATCCTGTGTGGCAGCGAAGCGGACCTGAAGGACGGCCCGCCGGTCAGTGCATTGTTCATTCAGAATACCAATCCGATGGCGGTAGCTCCACAGCTCGTCGATGTGCAAAAAGGATTTTACCGCACTGACCTGTTCGTCTGCGTGCACGAACAATTCTTGACGGACACTGCGGCCATGGCCGACATCGTTCTGCCCGCGACCACGTTCCTCGAGCACGACGACGTGTATCAAGCCAGCGGCCACACCTTTTTGCAGGTAGCTCGCAAAGTATTAGATCCGCCCGGCGAGTGCCGGTCCAACCACTGGGTACTGTGTCAGCTCGCATCCCGACTCGGTGTATCTCACCCCGGCCTGGAATTGTCCGAGTGGGAGCTTATCGACGGTGCGCTGATGCGATCCGGCTTCCCGGAAGCCGGCAAGATCCACGCGCACCGCTGGCACGATTGTGCGCTCGATTTCGAAAGCGCGCACTACCTCAACGGCTTCGCCCATGAGGACAAGCGTTTCCACTTCAGACCCAGCTGGTCAGATCTCGGGCTTGATCACGACGCCATGCCCGGGATGCCCGACCACTACGACGTCATAGACGATAAAGACGAACAACGTCCTTTCCGCCTGGTCGCCGCTCCGGCGCGGCACTTCCTCAACTCCAGCTTTACCGAAACGCCGACCTCACGGAAGAGGGAAAACAGGCCCACGCTGCTGATCCACCCGGAGGACTGCAGGGCAATAGGTGTGAGGCAAGGGGAACGCGTCCGCATCGGCAATGACCGGGCCAGCCTGGCAATCCATGTGAAGGAGTTTGACGGCGTGCAGCGGGGAGTAGTCGTGTGTGAGAGCATATGGCCAAACGCCTCGTTCGAGGAAGGCGTCGGCATCAATGCCCTGGTCAGCGCCGAACGCGGCGCTCCCAACGGCGGCGCCGTGTATCACGATACGTCGATCTGGATACGCGCCGACAACAATCCTTGCGGCGCTGGTGTTCCCCGTCAATTCGGACTCGCCGGGGTTGTACCAGGCTAACGCAGCGCGAATATCTCCAGCGGTTCCGCGACACCGCGAAGCTGGTGGCGGCCCAGCGACCGGCTGTCGTCGGGAAAGTACCGGGCAATCTCCTCGGACAGCAACACCGGTTCGTTCAACGTCTTGCACATTGCCTCGATGCGCGCGGCACGATTCGCCGCGTCGCCGACGACCGTGAACTCGAGACGATTCTCGGTGCCGATATTGCCGTAGGTTACTTCACCAACATGAAGCGCAATGCCGAACTCAAGAGCTGGCCAGCCTTTGTTCCGGCGCTTTTCATTGAGAGTGCCGATACGACCCGCGGCCTCACGGGCGGCCGCAATGGCGGTAACGATGGCTTCATCGGGTCGGCCGGTGTGTTGTGATCCCTGTCCGGTCTGAAGCGGAAAAATCGCCAGGGCGGCATCGCCGATGAACCTCAGTACCTGGCCCCCATGGTCCAACACGGCGCCGGCCATGCAGTCGAAGAACTGGTTCAGGGCCCCGAGAAATTCGTCCCTCGACAGGCGCTGCGCCAGCGGCGTCGATTCCCTCAGGTCACAGAACCAGATTACGGCATTGATATTCTGTTTGTCGCCGCGTTTGATTTGTCCCTGGAGGACTCGTTTACCCGCGTGGCTTCCAAGGTAGGTGTCGAGCAGCGTGACCGCCGTGCGACGCATGGCGTGGACTTCATACAATCGAGCCAGTATCGACAGGATCTCGTAGATGTGGCCCAGGTCATCCGTGCTGAAGCCGCCACGGCGATCGGAAGTGATCGTAAGTGCGTTGATCTGACCGTCGGAGAAAGTGATCGGCATGGCGACGTAGTCCGTCGCGCCCTCGGCCCGTAATTCCTCGAGTATTGGAAAATCGAGGATCGGGTTCGGCCCTTCCATGCGGCGGCGAATTCCTCCCGCGCCTTCAAAAATGGAAACAAGCGGACTGTTCAGATATCCGGGCTGCTCGAGCTGTGAATACGGAATCGGACGTTCGCTGATCTCTTCCTTTGCCCGCCACCATCGATACGCCACGCCCATAAGCTGCGGGTGCAGAGTCCGGAGGATCAGGTTTAATCTCATCAGTGGAATTCCCACGTCCACTATTTTTTCGGCTAGCGCTTGGGTAAGCAGCTTCGAATCGGTAAACGCGTGTGCCTCATGGATAAGCCATGCGAGCAGCGGATTGTCATAGTGGCGCTCCGGCGCCGGGCCGCTCGAGGACGCCAACTCGTCTTCATACCACTGATCCAGAAGATCTTCGTAGAAAGCCGCGTAGCCCCTGATGGTCGCGGCTTCCGGATACGGGTCTTCGTAGCCCCACATGACGTTCGCGGCTTCGCGGTCACCGACTCTGAGCGTCCAGTACGAGGCGTTGCCCTTGAAAGGACAATTGGTGCGGTGATCCGTTCTTTCCATCAGGTCCATGCGAACATTTTCCATCGGAAAGTAGTAAACCGGCGGCAGCCGGGTTTCCGTCATGACCACGACACGGTCGCTGTCCACGACCGTCACCCCTGCAAACTCCGCCCGTACCCGTTTGCCCAGGGGCGACAAAGTAAACGTGTAGTCGGCCTGTTCGTGTTGCGGACGCTCCAGAGACAGTTCGATATTCATGGAATTGCGGTGCTCGGTTCGGGAATGCAGCCGGCCTCTCCGGTCGAGGGAGAGGCTGGGCGTAGAGTCTTGATATCGTCGGGTGCTGTTTGAAGAATGAACCTGTGCGCCGCCACAACAGCGCCGAATCTTCGGCGTCATAGCGGGAGCGGGGTGTCTTGGCGAACGTCAGGGTTTGCCTTGCGCCGGTGCGCGGCTAGTGTATCTGTTTTGCGCGATCGTGCCAATAATTCCCGACGTACGATGGTGTGCGGCAGAACGTATAATGGCGGACCTGCAGGCACACGATGATAGAAGTCGATAAAATTGATCGCACGGGGATCCGCGTCGGTCATTTCAAGGCATCCTTCCGGTATCGAGATCAATTTTGTCTGCAACGCGAACAATACTAACGTCGGTTATCCCAATGACGGACCCGGTGCGCGGCTTCATTATCCAGGCCACATATCGCATACAGTGCGGCGTTCCCGTCATTTATCTGTTTGGTCGTCTGGCAAGCGGCGATACTTTCTTGATCCGGGATCGCCTGCAGCGGCCCCATTTTTTCATCCTTGAGAGTGATCGCGACCGGGCGGCCGCACTCGGTGTGACGGCAACGCCAACGGATCGGTTCACCTTTCACCATGGGCGCGCAGCGCGCGTTACCTTTGCCGTCCCTCAGGATGCGCCGGGCCTTCGCGACCGGCTGCATTCGAACGGGATCGAAACCTTCGAGGCGGACGTGCGGTTTGCCATGCGCTATCTGATCGAGCGCGACATCCGCGGCGGTTGTGAGATCGAAGGCGGCAGGACTGTCGGGAGGCACGTGAACTGGATATACGACAACCCCACCGTAACGTCTGCGGAAGTGGATTTTGCACCATCGGTGTTGTCTTTCGATATCGAAACGGATGAGTCCGCGAAGAAATTACTCGCCATATCTATTTACGGCTGCGGCATCGACGAAGTACTGGTGGTGGATCCACGGCAAAGGCCGATGCCGGAAGGTGCGCGTTCGTTTACCTCCGAGCGGGGAGCGCTGGCCGCGTTCTGCGACCGCGTAAGAACCTCGGATCCGGATGTATTGACCGGCTGGAACGTGATCGATTTTGATCTGACGGTGCTTTCCCGCATATCCAAACGGTTCCATAAGCCCTTTGAACTGGGTCGCGACATCGGTGGGCTTCGAATTCGGCCCGCTGAGGGGTACTTCGGCAGCGGCAGTGCCTCAATACCCGGACGGCTGGTGCTGGACGGCATCGATTTGCTGCGCGGTGCGTTCGTGCGCATGGAGAACTATTCGCTGGATTCGGTCGCGCGGGAAGTACTGGGCGAAGGTAAGGCGGTTACGGGTGACGTGCGCGACCGTGTAAAGGAGATCCAGCACAACTATGAAAACGATCTTGACGCTTTCGTGCACTATGCAGCGACCGATGCGCGACTTGTGCTGGAGATCCTGGAAACGCTCAATCTCATCGACCTCGCGATCGCCCGAAGCCGGCTGACGGGGATGACGCCGGATCGCGTAGCCGCCAGCATCGCGTCATTCGATTTTCTTTATCTAAGCGCGCTCGGCAAACAAAAAATAGTGGCGCCGTCAGTACGTTTGGATGACGCCAGCGTCTCGACGTCCGCCCAATCGGGCGGACATGTACTCGAGCCGGTCATCGGCCGCCATGGAAATGTCTGGGTTTTCGACTTCAAGAGCCTGTACCCTTCAATTATCCGTACACTGAATATCGACCCGCTGGGCTATCGTGATCATCGAGCCTTAAATTCAGATTTGATAGAAACCGTCAGCGGTGCATGTTTCATCCGCGACCCGGCTATTCTGCCGAGGATACTCGATACCTTGTTTCCTCGCCGCGAAATCGCGAAACAGTCCGGTGACAAGGTCGCTTCCCAGGCGATAAAGATCCTGATGAATTCCTTCTATGGCGTGCTGGGAACCGCCGCATGTCGTTTCTACAATCCGGCCATCGCCAACGCAATAACAGGCCAGGGAAAGCATTTTTTGCTCTGGGCCAAGCGATGGTTCGAGTACCGGGGCTACCGGGTTCTCTATGGCGACACCGACAGCCTGTTCGTGTCTTCGGGAAACGGTGACGAGGAAGCGGGACAGCTTCGTACCAAGGGGACCTCGCTTGCCGCACTGTTGAGTCAGGATGTGGGCACCTACGTACAATCCCGATGGAAAGTAACGTGTCGCTTGGAACTGGAATTCGAAAAGCTGTATACCGAGCTTTTTCTGCCGGCTGTAAGGAGCGGTGCCGGAGGTGCCCGCAAGCGCTACGCAGGCCGGCTCGCTAACGGCGAGGTCGAGTTTGTCGGTATGGAGGTGGTGCGGCGGGACTGGACCGACCTGGCCAGAAGCGTGCAGCGCGAACTCTACGCGCGCTTGTTCAGGAATGAACCCGTGGACCAGTATCTGTCCGACATAGTCACCCGGGTGCGTGCGGGAAAAATGGATGGCGAGCTGGTTTATCACAAGGGCCTGCGCAAGCAGCTCCACAAGTACACGGCCAGCACTCCGCCTCACGTTGCCGCGGCTCGCAAGTCCAGTGCGAAGCCGGGGAGGGTCATCTCTTACGTTATCACTATTGACGGTCCTGAGCCTGTCGACAACATCGAGCACGAAATTGACCGGGAACACTATGTGCACAAGCAGATCCAGCCGGTGGCCGAGCCGGTGCTCAGCGCTCTGGGCCTAGAATTCGATCGGGTCATTGGTGATGACACCCAGATCCGCTTGTTTTGACGGCCCAGGGTATCTTTTACTCTCGCGGATCCGGCCAAATTGACCTGAATCAATTGCATCGGTTCGCGGCTTCGTTGAACAGAATTCAATTTTAAAGTCGTTGAGGTCTCCACATACGGGTAGGCGGATAGTGATAAGGATAGGGCTGGGAGCGGGGGCACATTAATCTTCTTTGATCTGCTAATCCGGCGCTATACGGTCTTGCTGACAGCCGGCGCATCAAAGACAATAGCCTTTAGCCAAACAGACAGACAAATCCTATGAATTGCTATGAAAACGTCCTCGGGCTCATTGGAAGGACGCCCCTGGTCAGACTCAACAGGATGGTCGATTCCAACATGGCCACGGTCTGTGCCAAGCTCGAAAACCTGAATCCGGCAGGGTCGGTCAAGGACCGGATGGCATACAACATGGTCAAGCGCGCCGAAGAAGAGGCTCTGATCAAACCCGGCGACACTCTCGTCGAAAGCACCTCCGGCAACACCGGACTCGGATTGGCGATGACCGCAGCCGTTAAAGGCTACAGGTGCGTGTTCACGATGCCCGACAAGATGAGCAAGGAGAAAGTCGATATGCTCAAGGCCTACGGGGCTGAGGTGATCATCACCCGGACCGATCTCGATCACGATCACCCTGACAGTTATGTGCAAGTAGCCAAGCGGATTGCGCGGGAGCGCCCCGGCGGGTTCTATACCGACCAGTACTACAACATGAACAACCCGGAAGCCCATTATTTGACCACCGGCCCGGAGATCTGGTCGGACACCGACGGTAACATCGATTGCCTTGTCGGCGGCATTGGCACCGGCGGGACCATTTCCGGTGCCGGAAAGTATCTCAAGGAGAAAGCCGCTGAGGCGGGGCGAGAAATCAGGATCGTGTGCCCGGATCCGGTTGGCAGCATCTATCACGACGAGTTCTACAAAGGCTGCTCCGGTGACCCGGGCATATACCGCGTAGAGGGAATCGGCCACGATTTCATGGTGGGCACACTCGACTTGTCCGTCATCGACGAAATCATGGAGATTACAGACAAACAGTCGTTTCTTGCCGCGCGCCGTTTGGCGCGTGAGGAGGGGATATTCGCGGGAGGGTCTACCGGTACGGCTATCCACGGCGCCATTGAAACGGCGAAGAAGCTGGGTCCAGGAAAGCTCGTCGTGGTGATAGTGTGCGACTCCGGCGATCGGTATTTGTCCAAGTGTTTCGACGACGACTGGATGAAAGATATGGGCTACCTGGGCCCCGAACAGCGCCTGGGCACGGTTCGAGACATCCTGCAGCACAAGTCACGACACGTGGAATTCGCCGATTCCGACGAGAGCCTGGCCAGCGTCGCCAAACGCATGTCAGAACTCGGTATTTCACAGATGCCCGTGGCGTCACCGAGCGGAGAGCCGCTCAGGATCATCCACGAACTGGATTTGCTGCAGAGCCTGGTAAATCAGTCATGTACTGGGGATGACACGGTGGCGCGTGTGGCCAAGGAACTGCAGGGGAAAGTCAGAATCGACGACTCGATCACCGCGGTGCAGTCGGTGTTCGATGACGAAAACGTCGCCATGGTGGTGGAGAACGGTGAGGTTACGGGCGTCATCAGCAAGATCGACGTTGTGGAGTACCTGGCGGCACGAGGCTAGCCCGGGGGCATATTGCCATGTCGTGGTTAATTGCGGGGCTAATTATTTTTCTGGGCGTTCACAGCATTTCGATCGTCAGCCCGTCGTGGCGTGATCAGATGGCGGCCAGCATGGGCGAGTGGCCTTGGAAGGGAATCTATTCGGTCGCCTCTCTTGTCGGGGTGGTGATGATTTCCAGGGGTTATGGCCAGGCCCGCCTGGACGCCGTATTCCTCTACTTTCCGCCGCAATGGCTGCAGCACGCGGCGATGCTGATGCTGCTGCTTGTTTTTCCGCTTGTCTTCGCAGCATACTTTCCGGGGCGCATCAAGTCCGCGGTCAAACACCCCATGCTACTCGCCATACAAATCTGGGCGCTGGGGCATCTGCTCGCGAACGGAAGGCTTGCCGATGTAGTCTTGTTCGGATCATTTCTCGTGTGGGCGGGTGCGGATCGCATATCGATGAATTACCGTGAACAACGGACAATTCCCTCTGCGCCGCCGTCGAAATCTAATGATCTTATTGCGGTGGTTGGAGGGCTTGCAGTTTATGGGATCTTCGTCATCTGGCTGCACCAATGGCTAATCGGTGTAAAACCGTACGCATCCTGAGCGGAAGTGCGCTGCACGAGACCGTTATCGAAGATCATGTGCTGAACGCCGTGTCCACGGTGTGGATCGCAACAGCCGATCTCAAGGACATGCACGTGAGGGTGGGCGGTAAATTCAAACCCATCCTGAACGTGTTCGACGATATGGCTGCCCGGGGTGTGACATTCAGAGTCGTACACAGCGCGCTGCCTTCCAGTTATTTTAGAAGAACAATCGAAGAATTCCCCCGCTTGACCGGAGAGGCGATGGAACTGCAGGTCTGCCCGCGTTCCCATATGAAGCTCGTCGTCGTCGACGGGCATTTCGGCTATTGCGGGTCGGCGAATTTCACCGGCGCGGGGCTCGGTGCAAAGTCGACGCACAAGCGAAATCTCGAAGTCGGCGTCGTGTCCACCGATCCGGGCTGGGTCGGGGAGCTCGAGTCACTATTCGACCGCTTCTGGATAGGTGAGCATTGTGATGCGTGCCGGCTGAGGGATATATGCCCTGACCCGGTTCGCTAG
>JAHEIO010000039.1:0-15874 GCA_024639325.1 Gammaproteobacteria bacterium | reverse complement strand
CGTCGTGTCCACCGATCCGGGCTGGGTCGGGGAGCTCGAGTCACTATTCGACCGCTTCTGGATAGGTGAGCATTGTGATGCGTGCCGGCTGAGGGATATATGCCCTGACCCGGTTCGCTAGCCCGCGCACCGCGGCAGTTAATAGACAAGCGGGATGAACCGGTAACAGCGTAATGCGACACATCCGAGCTGGCCGAAAACCAGAAGATGGGAACCCAGTGGTCTCGTCATGCTGATGGATCTTCGCGTTTTTGCAGTATGATAACAGGCTGTCGGGTGCGAACTGGTGCAATGGAGGGTAGATCCGCACCGATTTCTATGTCTCAATGGAAAAATCCGGAATGCCAAAATTTGCCGCCAACCTGACCTGGATGTTTCACGAATTCCCGTTCCTGGATCGGTTCGAAGCCGCCCGGGAACTCGGCTTCGAAGCGGTAGAGTGCCAGTTTCCGTACCAATGGGGGCGTCAGGATCTGGCCGAACGGCTTGGCACTTCGGGTTTGCGGCAGATCATGTTCAACATGCCGCCGGGCAACGCAGACTCCGGGGAATACGGCCTTGCCGGGTTGCCCGGACGCGCCAACGAATTTCAGGATTCGGTCGGCAATGCCCTGGAGTATGCCGACGCGCTTGATTGCCCGATGCTGCACATGTTGGCGGGAATCGTCCCATCTGACAGGTCCAGGGAGGACTGTCTCGATACGCTAATCGAGAACCTGAATTGGGCGGCAGAGGCGTGCGCCCGATCCGGCGTGACCGTGCTTGTGGAACCGATCAATACTTTTGAGCGGCCGGGGTACCTCATCTCGACGACGGTTGAGGCCAGGCAAGCAATGGAACAGATCCGCTGCGATAATGTGGCGATGCAGTTTGATTTTCACAACGCACAGCTTATGGAGGGGAACTTGACTGCTGTACTCGAATCGAACTTTCCCCTTGTTCGCCACATGCAGATCGCGGGCGTCCCGGGACGCACGCCGCCTGACAAGGGCGAGATAAACTATCCGTACGTTTTCGCGCTCGTTGACGAACTGGGTTACGAGGGCTGGATCGGCTGTGAGTTCAGATGTGGGGAACCGACGGTCGATGGGCTTGGCTGGGCCGGGATGTTCGGTATTGGCGAGGGCTGAATCGCAGGTGCTGCGCATCAGGCCCATACTTGGCACCATGACTTTTGGTGGACAGGTCGACGATGGTGCCGGTCGCGAAATGCTCAATGCATTTGCCAGTGCCGGTCACCACGAACTGGATACGGCGTATATCTACCGGGGCGGCAAGACCGAGGAGATGCTTGGTAGACTGCTTGATCCTCCCATGCGTGCATCGTGGTCCTTCGCCACCAAGGCCCACCCTATCAAGGATGAAGGGCTTTCACCGCGCAGCGTGCGGCATCAACTCCTGACGTCGCTCGACAGGCTGAATACCGATCACGCCGAGCTGTTCTATCTGCATTCGCCGGACCTTTCGACACCTATCCGGGAAACATTGCAGGCGTGCTGGGAATTGCATCAGTCGGGGAAATTCGAGGAATTTGGCCTGAGCAACTACGCCGCATGGCAGGTTGCGGAGATTGCGGAACTGTGCGAACGCCAAGGCTGGATCAAGCCGAGTGTATACCAGGGCATGTATAACCCCCTGACCAGAGACGTTGAACCGGAACTGTTTCCCTGCCTTCGAAATTACGGGATCCGTTTCTATGCCTACAATCCCCTGGCCGGCGGGATGATGACCTCGAAGTACGCCGCGATCGGCGGGGACTACGGCAGCGGGCGTTTCGCGCTGCACGAGAATTACAGGGAGCGCTACTGGAACCGGAAGTACTTCGAGGCGATCGCTTTAATCACCGATGTCTGCAAGAGTTGCGATACCGCTCCCACAAGCGCCGCCTTGCGCTGGCTGATACACCATTCCGAGCTCTCCGCGGAGGCGGGGGACGCCGTCATTCTGGGCGCGAGCAGGATTTCGCAACTCGAGGAAAACATCGAGGCCTGCAGCGCCGGGCCTTTGCCCTCGGAAGTCGTCAGCGTCATCGACCTGGGGTGGGAGATGACCCGTCCGTCGTGCATGAAGTATTTCAGACCCTAGCCCGCATTTCTCACCAGGCGGCTAGTGTACCCCGGCGCTGGCTGGTCCAGAAGCATTTTTCAGCCCGGCGTCCAAAGGCACCCGTCCTGCGCACAACTTGAAAACGGGACATCCGGCACCATATCGATTATACATTCAAACCCTGTGGGCCTGCGATGAGCGACGATTTCAAGACCAACGTCAAGTCGAAAAGCATCTGGTTGCGTGGATTGTTCATGCTGCTTTTTGCCATTCTGTACGGTGTTGCGGAGTTCGTGCTGGCGATTATCGCGATTTTCCAGTTTGGACATGCGCTGTTCACGGGGCGTCCCAACGGCAATGCCACGGGATTCGGCTATTCGGTAGGCCAATACATCTTCGAGATCACGAAATTCGTCACCTTCAACACGGATGAAAGGCCTTTTCCATTTTCTCCCTGGCCCCAGAACACGGCCGCCCAGTCCGATCCACTGCGGGCGGAATGACCCGGGCGGGCGCCCTCACCACGAGGTATCGTAGTCCAACTGAAAGAACGCAGAAAAAATAATAAAGCAACGATCTTCAACGATTCACTTTGCCCGGAACGAATCTACGTGTATTGATTTACTTGCTGCGGAACTCTAATAAGCGGCGTCATGAACATGTCAGAGATCATCTATCACCATTATCCGCAGTCTCCCGTCGCCGAAAAGGTGCGCGTCGCGTTGGGGATCAAGAAGTTGTCCTGGCGTTCCGTCACTATCCCACGGATTCCGCCAAAACCCGAGGTCATTATGCTAACCGGAGGCTACCGCAGAACCCCCATCATGCAGATCGGTGCGGACGTTTTTTGCGACAGTCTTTGCATTCTGCAAGCGCTTGAACGCATCTTCCCCGAACCCACGTTGTTCCCGGATGGCGAACCCAGATGGTGGACAAGTCTCTGGACGGACAAAACCCTGATGGACCAGGCCGCGGCCCTCGTCCTGGGTGCAGAGGTAGAGAATCTGCCACCCGAATTTGCGGCGGACCGGGGCAGGCTGTACTTCGGTCCCCACTTCGATCTGCACGTCTTCAACCGGGACCTGCCCCATCTCGCGGGCCAGCTGCGGTCACACTTTGCGCTGATGCAGGAACATCTTGGTCCGCGTCAGTTCATGCATGGTGAACGTCCCGGGCTGGTGGACGTTCTGTGCTATTACATCGTGTGGTTCATACGGGATCGCTACAGGGGAGGTCCGAATCTGCTCGAGGAATTTGCGGTCCTGCACGAGTGGGAGAAGCGAATCGCCGGCATCGGACATGGACACTCGAGCGACATGTCTGCGGAGGAATCGCTCGACGCGGCTCTGAACGCAACACCCGCCGCCGAAACCAGAGTCGACTCCGTGGATCCGGTCAACTTCGAATCAGGTGACATAGTGGACGTGATGCCGGACGGAGACGGCGGCGACCCGCCGGTGCGGGGGGAACTCGTCGTTCTGACGCATGATTGTATTGCCGTCCGCAGGCTCCACGAGCGGGTGGGAGAGGTGGTAGTGCACTTTCCCCGGATCGGCTACCGCGTCGATGGACCGGCTTCAAAGCGATGATGGGCTATACGCCAAACCAGTGATTCACCTCGTCCTTCGCGGAAAATATGGGAGTGCTGTCGAATATTAAAGTCTTGTGATGATATTCCCCGCAGGCTTCCGTGCGGTATTCATTCTGATAAAACTACTTGTTTGAACAGATCTGCCGGAGCGCCGACGCCAAGGCGTCGAAGAACGACAGCACCATGTCGTGCGCCCACTCGAATTCCCGTGTAGACAACTTGGCACCGAAATGCACATTGGTATGGGTGTTGGCGTAGTAGGGCATGTATTTTTTCATCACGTCGCGAACGATGCCGAGTTGCAGAGTGCCCGCGGTACTGTCCAGATGGACGCGCCTGGTTTTTTGCCCGCTCGCCAACGTGTATTCGACATTCAGACCGGTTGTGCTGGTTCTCAATTTGCTCAGCATAGCCGCTTTTGCCGCAGCAGCCCTTCCGTTACTATTGCCGTCAACCATGTTAGCCGGCATTTGCAAGTAGATACCGTTACTTGGGTAGGTATATCCACAGATGCGAGCTGCTTTCCATGGCCACATTCACCCCCCGGTGTACACATCAACTTAAATTATGAGCCACTGCCGATGTTCGATCAAAGAAAGCTGCTGCTAGAAGCAGCAGAGCGTGCGATTCGTTACTACGAGGCGCTGCCCCGGCGAAAGGTGGCGCCCGATCCGGACCACTTGGCCAGGATCGGCGAGCTGGATGAGCCCATGCCCGAAGGCCCTTGTTCCGCTCACGAGATTCTAACTTTGCTAGACGATATAGGTTCACCGGCATCCATGGCGATGGCCGGTCCGCGTTTCTTTGGATTCGTCATCGGCGGCACGCTGCCCGCGGCGCTGGCGGCGAACTGGGTGGCGGCGGCCTGGGACCAGGCAACGGGACTCCACGACGTCACTCCCTTTACGGCCAGGCTGGAGCAGGTGACGCTGGGCTGGCTGCTGGATTTGCTGGGGTTGCCTGCGGACTGCGGCGGCGGGTTCGTGACCGGAGCCACGATGGCGAGTTTTTCCGCCCTCGCCGCGGCGCGCTGTTCGGTATTGGCTGAGGCCGGGTGGGATAGCGAATCGGATGGTCTGTTCGGGGCCCCGTCGATCAACGTAGTCGTGAGTGACGAAGTCCATCCCGCGGTCACCAAGTCACTTGGGCTGCTCGGCCTGGGCCGCAACCGCGTGATCCGAGTGGCCACGGATGGTCAGGGGCGAATCAAGCCCGAGAGCCTGCCGAACGTGTCAGCGCCAGCCGTTATTTGCGTCCAGGCCGGCAACGTAAACACCGGCGCAATCGACCCAATCGGTGAAATCTGCGATAGGTTTAAACGGCGGGGGGTTTGGGTCCACGTCGACGGTGCGTTCGGCCTGTGGGCGGCCGCTTCTCCGCGGATGAAGCACCTCGTTAGTGGAGTGGAACTTGCGGACTCGTGGGCGACGGACGGCCACAAGTGGCTCAACGTGCCCTACGACTGCGGGGTATCATTCGTGCGCGAACAGGAATCATTGCGCCGAGCGATGGCGATCAACGCGGCCTATCTGCCGCCAAGTGAGGAACGCGATCCCTCACACTATACGCCCGAATTATCGCGCCGCCCTCGAGGTGTCGAGATCTGGGCCGCGCTGCGATCACTGGGCCGAAGCGGGGTCGCGGATCTGGTCGAACGGTGCTGTGACCATGCTCGACGGTTTGCCCGGGGGCTGGAACGCGCGGGATACGAGGTATTGAACGATGTCGTGCTCAACCAGGTCCTGGTTTCATTCGGAGACCCGGACAGAACCAACCGTGTGATAGAGGCGATCCAGTGCGAAGGAACCTGCTGGGCCGGCGGAACGGTTTGGCAGGAGCGTACGGCGATGCGTATCAGCGTCAGCAACTGGGCGACTACGGAGAATGATGTGGATCAGAGCCTCGACGCCATCATTCGGGCGGCGCGCAGCTGCACCTGACCGCCATGGACGTCGGGGCAAACTCACGCAGGTCAGAATTTTTGAGGGGAGTCAAGGATACGTTTCCACTGATTGTGGGCGCCATTCCATTCGGCATCATTTTCGGGGCGGTGGCGGTGACCAGCGGATTTTCCGCCTGGGGCACAATCGGGATGTCGGCCCTGGTATTCGCCGGTTCAGCCCAATTCATCGCCATCGGCCTGTTTGCCCAGGGCGTAGCGACCGGCTTCATCATACTTACCACCTTTGCCGTCAACCTCCGACACGCACTCTACGCGGCGTCGCTCGGTATCTTTATGACACATCTGCCCCAGCGCTGGCTTGCCCCGTTGGGTTTCTGGTTGACCGACGAAACATATGCCGTGGCCGTTCGGCGATATACGGAACGCGACGAATCTCCATACCGGCATTGGTACTATTTGGGCTCGGCAGTGTTTATGTACGGTAACTGGCAGGTGTGTACGCTGATCGGGATCGTAGCCGGCCACAAGCTCCGTGGGCTTTCCGAACTGGGGCTGGACTATGCCATGGTGGTCACGTTCATCGGGATCGTCGTGCCATTTATTGTAAGTCGGCCGATGCTGTCCTGCGCACTGGTGTCAGGCGCCACCGCCATGCTGACGACGGCGGTGCCCAATCAGATGGGGTTGATGATATCTGCTCTGTGCGGCGTCGCCGCCGGGGTGGCGGCCGAGTGGTGGTCGCGTAAAAAAGGTGAATCGGAAGGCAAGGCGTAGTGAAATATGAATGAGTTGATTTTGATCCTGGGAATGATGGCCGTCACCGTAGCAGTTCGCTACCCCGTTCTGGCGCTAGTGGGCAGGATTGATCTGCCCGCTCCGGTATTCAACGCTCTCAAGTTCGTGCCGGTGGCTGTGCTAACGGCGATCAGCGTGCCCGAAATACTATCCCCGGGCGGCACGTTGAGCCTGAGTTACACCAATGCCCATCTTGTTGCCGGAGTAGTAGCGGTGTTGGCTGCCTGGCGAACCGGCAACCTGCTGATTACCATAGTACTCGGTATGCTGGTGTTTTTTGCGTGGCGGTATGTGTTGGCGTAAAAATGTGCAAGCAACCGTTTACAAAAGGCTCCTAGCGCGAATTCGTCGCCAGGACAGGCGTTTCCAGGACGCATTTTTTTGGCAAACCCACAGACTGCGACGTTTGTAACGCTTATAACGCAGTCCAAAGCCGCCTGGTGAGCGATGCGGGCTAGGGAAGTTTGATCTTGCCTCCGCCCGGGATGCCCGCACCGCCGATCCCCGAACTGGGACCCTGTGGTACGACGATCGATGAAGCCGCCTCCCGGCGCAACTCCTCGATTTCTCTCTGGGTCTCGGCAATTGCCACCTTGGCCGCATCCGCAAATTTACGGGCCGCCTCATCGAGGGACGCGGCGTCGATCTCGAACGCGAGAGGTACGGAACCCATTGGGGTGAGTATCTGTGCCTGCCCGACATAGCTCACCGGTCTGCTTTCGTCGACATCGCCGCTGCCGGTGACCGGTGTCAGCCTACGTATGGTTCCCGCTCTGCGGTCTGTGAACACCTCTTCCTTGAAGAGGTCATTCGGGTCAACTTCTATTTCGATGTCTGCTGCCTCTGCCATGTCAAAACGCCCGTGCTCATTCAGGATGAATTTAGAATAGCGGGGACAGTGAGCCCGCAATCAAAATAATCGCAGGCGCTTCCGCCACCACTACAAAACTGAAATAATAACACTAACGGAGCGAAGTGTGCGTGCTTCACTCGCCGTGTCAAATTTGCAGTCGCGCGATACCGCCGTGAACAAGGAGGCCGGATGTTGAAAAGATGCGAGTGGGTTGGCGAACAGGCTGTTTATATCCGGTATCATGACAGGGAATGGGGTGTCCCGGTATATAACGACCGAAAACTTTTCGAGACTCTGGTCCTGGAAGGCGCGCAGGCGGGGCTGAGCTGGATAACCATCTTGAATAAACGATCAGGCTACAGACGGGCGTTCGATCGATTCGATCCTGGGAAGATCGCCCGCTATGGGCCGCGTAAAATCGATTCACTGATGAGTGATCCGGGGATTGTGCGCAACAGACTCAAGATCGACGCGGCAATCGCCAACGCGAAAGCCTATCTGGACCTCAGGGCGGAGCAGGTCAGGTTCAGTGCGTTTCTGTGGCGGTTCGTTGATGGAAAACCCAGCGTGAATACCTGGGTGTCGCTGAAAGACGTGCCCGTATCAACACCGGTCTCGGAAGCGATGAGCAAAGCGCTTAAAGAACGGGGTTTCAAATTCGTCGGTCCCACTATCTGCTATGCATTCATGCAGGCGGTAGGGATGGTGAACGACCATTCAATGAACTGCTTCCGGCGCAAACAAATCATTGACGAATGCTAGCCTAAGTAAACTCTGATTGATTGTGTCATTGCGAGGAGCAGAGCGACGCGGCAATCCAGAAGTTCCTGCAGGACAACAGTACTGGATTGCTTCACTTCGTTCGCAATGACTAATTACTGAATTAATCAGAGTTTCCCTAAGCGGGATGGTATACTCGTAGATCACTCCTGGACCATTTCTCATGCCGACAAGCGTACATCGGAAGCCCTGGAATCAGGTTTTTTCTCCGGGGCGTCGGATTTATTTCTTGACGCGCCCCGAGTGGCGGGGCAGCCGGCGCTTGCAGGCAAGATCGGTCTGTTCGAATCGGCCCGCTGTGTCCCTGTACGGTCACGGTATGGCGGCGGCTCGCATCTTGTTATCCGTAGTGCTCTTGTTGTGGATCTCCGCCTCTTCGTATGCGGAGCAATCGCTGCGCGTGGGTTTGTATCAGGGTGGAGGAATGCCGTTGGGCGGATTTGCCCAGGATGTGCTGAAGCAGGTTGCGCAAGAAAATGGGTGGCAACTGACCTTCAAGGAGGAGCGAGGACCGGAGGTACTGTCCATGCTCGAGAGAAAAGCGGTCGACCTCGTTCTCAATGTTCCGCACACCGATCCTTACAAGGACAGGTACCTGTTCAACAAACACCCCGTATTCAACGGCTGGACCGAACTCTATAAGGCCCGCGGTTCATCGTTCGATTCCCCTGTCGATCTCGATAGAAAGCGAATAGGGGTAGCCGGTGACCTGCAACTGCGAGCGGCGCAGGACCTCTTGCGTGCATTTAGTCTGGATGCCGAGATGATTTCCTACGCGTCGGCCTCCGAAGCGGCACGCTCCGTCACGAAAAGAGAAACAGACGCCGCGGTTTTGGATCGTGCATTTTCACTGAATGGTGCGAAAGCTTTCGATATTGAAAAATTACCCTACGCGTTTGCTCCATACGAAATAAGGGTCGTAGCCGCAGACGCCTCGCTGTCACTGGAACTTGCCGCTGTCGATGACTATCTAGCGATTGGGCGTCAGGATGGTTCTTCCTCCTACTATGCGATATTCGAAAAGTGGTTCCCTGCCGATCGCAGCTACCACCCACCCGGTTATTCGCTGTGGCTTGCGGCATTGGTCGCGGCGTCCCTGTTCTCGTTCCTTTTCGGCCGCCTGATAAGGTTCAGAACGGGCCTGTCTTAAATACAGGTTCAAGGCAGGCTTTGTTGCTTTTGTCCGTCGGTTGAAGGACGAGTACGGGTTTCAGCCCGAAAAACTGCAGCTCGAAATCACCGAGCGCGGGCGCATCGAGTGCGCGAGGGTCGATACTCCCCCGGCCGTCTATCGAGTTTTCAGGCCCAGGGGGTCAGTCGGGTCGATATTGTCCATATAGGGGATTCGTCGGTCCTTATGGGTTACCTGATAGATCATACCGAGCCAATTTCCCACCACCGCAACGCCCGTATCGTGCCATGTATTGTGCAGGCTCTGTGTAATCAGGTGCTCCGGAAATTCCGGTATCGGGTTGCCATGATTCAGGGCATCCTCCAGGGTGTCGCAGTATTCATCCAAGATGGCCTTTTCCAGCGGACGGAAGTAATGCTCCGGGAACGGCGGAAAGTCATGGCGAAGCTTATTTGCATACAACATGACTTCCCGCTTGTATTCTTTGAGCAGGCTGATGCTGTCATACTCGGGGTGTCCCTGGAAAAAGATGAACTTGAACATGTCCTCGCTTATGCACATGTGAACGTTTGCTTCGTCGCTTTCCGCCAGGACGTGGCAACCGACTGATTCGAACTGCTCACGGGAGATCTCGTTGAAACGGGAATGGGGCACGTCGAATTTAGTATTGATGCCCTGTACGACGGGATGTGCACGCTCTACGATCCGGTGTGAATATACTCCCCATCGCTTGTCCTTCAGCCCTATGCGCCGCTGGTCGTGCCTGAACTGGAGTACCGCATGGGTCGCAAGGCAGGAGCAGAGTATCGAGGTTACGTTTTCCACCGCCCAGTCGATGATCTCGATCAGGGGATCCCAGAAAGGCTCTTCGGCCAGATTGGGCCGGGTCACATTGGCGCCGGTGATAATCAGCCCGTCCAAACCGTCCTCACGCAGTTTGTCGAAAGGCTCGTAATACTGATCGACATGTTTCTGCGCAGTTTCGGCGCGTTTGAGTTCGTCTATGGAGAACGGATGGATGTAGAACTGGGCGATTTGATTGCTCTGTCCGATCAGCGTAAGAAACTGGCGTTCAGTCGCGGCGAGTGCGGTATCGGGCATCATGTTCAACAGGCCTATGTGAAGTTCGCGTATATCCTGTTTTTTTGCGCGACCGTATTCCAGCACGGGCTGTCCCTCGCTTCGCAGGCGCTGAAATGTGGGCAGGTCGTTGTGTGCGACTAACGGCATGATGTCAGCCGGCGGCCGCCACTTCCGGGGGTTCGTTGCGGTCAACGGCGGTCTCCAGGAGGTCGATGAAATCCTTGTCATCGCGCAGAGCAGCGATTTCCGCCGCTGTGACGGTGTAGCCATGGGGTTCGGCTATTGCCTCGTAACGCGGGATCCGCGAATTAAAAAGGTGAGGAAAAATCCACCGCGTGAACTCGTCGGGATCGATCAATGCGGCGTATGGCAGATCGTTCTGTTCCAGATACATGGCCAGATGATGCGCCAGGAACTTGGGTCTGTAGTACAAAGGCTTGGGGTCCTCCTCGGCACGCCTGAGCAACTCAGCTTCACCGGCCTTGCTGACCTCGATGTACAGGATCAGCGTGTGGTTGACCAGAATGTCGATCACTTCGGGGTCTTCCAGTTCGCAAAGGCTGCCTCCGACATCGTTGATGAAGTGGTTGTAGCCATACACATGGCGGGCTTTGTGGATGAAATCGGGAACGTCACGCATCGCATCGATCTCTGCTATGCGATAGAGCTCCTGTCGATGCCGGAATTCACGAAGGGGAACGCCGCCGTGCTCGGGATTTCCTAGTTTTCCGACGAAACTCAAAACTGGGCCAAGGTTGTCGATTGAAATGCGGTTTTGGATGGAGATGTAGTCTGAGCGCAGCAGTTCTCTCAGAAGTGGAATTTCCATCGCTTGCTTTTTTACGATATCGAGGATTGGCTCACTCAAATAGCGGGTTCCGATCCGGTAATCTCCGGAGTAGTGGAACCAGTCGAACTTGCGCAGCATGTTCGACAGGTGTGTCTTGCCCACGCCGGACATTCCCACCAGCGTGATGTTCTTGTGTTCCCAGGCCCGGAATTGTTCGGTAGTCATTTTCATCTATGTCGAAGTCCCCGCAACAAAGGTCGTTTCATTCCAGATATTCAATCAGGATCCCGAGAAAATTCCGTTCGCCAGAGGCGCGGGACACGTGCAATGCCGGATCACGCATTCACAGCCGCCTGGTAATCAATACAAGTTAACTCAGTGTCCGGATTATAGTGTACTCACAGGTTCTCGAGAATCAGTTCTCTGGCTTTGATACAGGCTTCCATTTCGTCACCGCCGCCCTCGTATTCAACGGCGACGGTCCGATCGTAGCCTGACTTTCCGAGTATTTCCAGACACCGTCCGAAGTCGATTGTGCGCTCCTCTCCACCTTTTCCAAAACTCCAGCATTTGGCCTGGACGTGCAATGCCAGCGGGGCGAGCATCGCCAATCCTTGATAACGGTCGGTCAGCGAGGGAAAGTTACCGAAATCCGGGCAGGTGCCGATATTCGGTTCCGAAACACCCTCCACGATGCGCAGGATCCATTCGGGCCGTGAGCTTATGCCCCAGTGGTTTTCAATGGCCAGGGAGATTCCCCGTCCATTGGCATAGGGAAGAATCCTGTCCAGCGCCTGGATCGTGTTGTCGAACCTGCTTTCGTCGAAGCCGATAAAGTTCGATGTGTGGGAGCGGTAAAAAAAACCGAACTGACGTACGCGGGCGGAAGACATGATACGGCGCGCCTCGTCGGCCCTGCCGGAATCCGGTGTACGGGCACGGCGAATCAGTTTTTGAATACTGAAGCGGGAGCCACCCAGGGCAACCCGGACAACAGAGCAGCGCAGCAGGGCGGCCTGGTCGATTACTTTTCTCAAATGATCAAGTTCGGCCTCGATCGCAGCCGGGTCCGAAAGGGTCAGGTCGCAGCCCGCGTCAACGACAACTCCGCATTCGCGTGCGCTACAGCGTCGACCCAGAGCGAGGAGGGCATCGTCGTCGACGACGGACAGCTGCCTGTCAAGGAACTCAATTCCGCTGAATCCATTGTCTGCCAAGTAGTCCGGGGCGTCGGCAAGTGACAGCCGCTGCGCAGACAACATCGCTTCAAGACTGATCAGACAAACGTATATCTTCACGATTCATTTCTGGAAACATCATCGTGTCGAGGCTGCATCTGTCGGATTGGTGACGGCGCGGGGGTGCCCCTGCGGCGCACTCAGCGGCCTTTCTCCACGGTGAATCTCACTGGCCGGGCTGTTCTATGCGCAATCGAGGACGATTGCTTGCAGATTCCCATACCACCCGGTCACCGGATATTCGGGATTGATGCCTGAAAACTTAATGGCGGCCGTGAGCATTAAACCGACAGCGAATGTTTGGCGTTTGCTCTGTTCATCATACGATCGCCTCTGGGCGCTGGTGGACGCCGAAGCGACGTTTACTATATGATCAATTGCATCTGATATCCAATGCCGGATTTGACATGCTGAATTCTCCCGCCGATTGGCCGGCTTCCCGCACGCATGAGGATAGTCTGGGCAGCGTGGATAATCTCCAGATTTACCAAGACATGTTCAGCAACGCGCCTGTTGCCATGGCGATTTCCGCGTCCGACGGACAACTCCTACATGTCAATACCGCATTGTGCGAACTGCTCGGCTATACGCGCGACGAAATCATTGCCGACAAGGTCGTTATAACCCACCCCGACGATGTCGACGCCAACAGAACCTTGCGTGAATCTCTCGAAAAATCGGTCGCGCCATCGCTGTCCGTGGAGAAAAGGTATATTCACAAGAGCGGCCGCACGATATACGGATTACTGAAACTGGCGGCAGTCAGGAACCGGCATGGCGAAGTAGTCCGCTTGATCGCTCAAATAATCGACCTGTCGGAGCGGCACAAACTCGAAACACGCATCCGCGATCTGGCCTATACGGACTCCACGACCGGGCTGCCGAATCGCCTTGCCGTTTTCGGGCACCTGAGTGAGGTGCTCGAACATATCGTAAAGCATCAGAACCCCGCTTTCATGTACCTGGATCTCAACCGATTCAAGGTCATCAACGATACATTTGGTCATCAGACCGGAGACCTGCTGCTGGCGGAGATTGGCGCGCGATTGCGGCAGATCGTGCCCGATAATATCTACCTGGGGCGGATCGGAGGAGACGAGTTCGGTGCGGTCATCGATGCCAGTATCGATGTAGACATACGGGCGCTGGCATCTAGTATTCGCCAGGCCATGCGCACGCCCGCCTATGTCAACAAACTGGAGCTCCCGGTGGATCTGAGCATAGGCGTGGCGGTTTATCCTAAAGGGGGTCTGACGGCGGACGAACTGGTCACCAACGCCGACATTGCGATGTACCATGCCAAGCGCCACCATATAGATTTTCAGTTTTACACCGACAGCATCAACGAATATTCCGAGAGACTCTTCATTCAGGAATCCAAGCTTCGCCAGGCGATTTCCCAGAGAGATTTCTATCTGGATTTCGAACATGCCCACCATGTCAGGGACCGTTCGCTTGGTTTTCGTGAAGGGCTCCTGCGTTGGAGGCAGGATGGTGAAATCGTGGCGCCGGACCATTTCGTACCGATCGCCGAGTCCACCGGTTTGATACGCAAACTGGACAGCATTACGCTTCATCTTGCATCGCGGGAACAGCATGACTCCGATATTCAGACCACGGCCTTCAATCTATCGCGCCTGTCTTTGCTCGACAGTTCCATTGTCGATGAGATTGCGAGCCACCTGTACGCCAGCGGCGCGAATCCCGGGCATCTAATCGTCGAGGTCACGGAAACCGTAGCGGTGTCGGATCCGGATCAGATCAATCGCACCTTACGTTCGATCAAGGAGCTCGGATTACGCATCGCCCTGGATGACTTCGGAACCGGATACACCTCGTTTTCCATGCTGCAGCAACTCCCTCTCGACCTGCTCAAGCTGGATAAGTCGCTCATTCAAGGCATCGGCAAGCGCACGGTTGAAGAACATATTATCCGTGCCACCATCCGTATCGGTCATGAACTAGGCCTTTCCGTTGTGGCGGAGGGTGTGGAAACGCAGGCGCAGTTAAAATGGTTGATCGACCACGAGTGCGACTTCGTACAAGGCTGGTATGTCGTGGCCGGGAGGGGCTTAGATTAGTACACCCGGCGCTCATCCAAACCTGTCCTGCGTCATCGCTCGGGATTTTGGTGCAATGTGCGCTGAACGCGCATAGTACGGATTAAAGCCCGTCCAATGCCTGCCTTAAATCGGCGATAAGGTCGTCCGGATCTTCCAGGCCCACCGACAGGCGCACCAGACCGTCGCTGATTCCCACGCGCTGTCGATCTGCCGGGTCCATGTCGGCGTGGGTCATTGTGACCGAATGAGTAACCAGGGACTCGACCGAACCCAAATTCTCCGCCAGGCTCCAGAGTTCCAGTGCGTTCATCAACTTTTTTCCCGAGGCAACGCCGCCTTTGACCTCGAACCAGAGCATTGCCCCGAAGCCGCTGGCCTGCCGTTGCGCCAGTTCGCGCTGCGGAAAGGATTCGAGCCCGGGATAGACCACCTGTTCAGCCATCGGATGCGACTCCAGAAAATGTGCCACTTTCATGGCACCGGCTGACTGCGCCTCCAATCGGGTGCTCAGGGTCTTGCAGCCCTGGAGAGTGAAGAACGCGACCATAGGAGACATGTTCGAGCCAAGGCAATTGCGCACGAATTGTATCTGTTCGAGTAGTTCCATCGTAGCGGCGGTCACGGAGCCGCCCACCGTTACGTTGTGCCCGTCCATGTATTTGGTCGTGCTGTGCATGGACAGATCCGCACCAAGCTCCAGGGGTCGTTGAAAGTACGGTGTCAGAAAAGTGTTGTCCACGCAGTGCGGAATTTCGTGCTCCCTGGCGATATCGGATACTGCGGCGATATCGGTGAGCTTGAGGGTCGGATTGGCCGGTGTTTCAGTGAAAATCAGCCGCGTGTTGTCCCTTACTGCGTCGCGGACGTTACGCGGATCGGCGGTGTCGACAAAACTGAACTCCACGCCAAAGCGGCTCAGTACGCGGGTTGACAGTCGGTGCGTGCCGCCGTAGACCACATCCGATAGCACCACGTGGTCCCCGTTATTCAATAAAGCCATCATGATCGCGCTGGTGGCTGCCATACCGGTGGAAAAGCAAGCGCTCCCGGCGCCGCCTTCGAGAGCCGTGATACGTTCTTCCAGTGCCGCCACCGTCGGGTTGCCGGAGCGGCTATATGAGTAACCCTTGGCCAGATAGTCGTCCACGGACTCCTGCACGTAGGTCGTTGCCTGGTAGATCGGCGTCAGAATTGCGCCCGTAACCGGATCGGGACGGACGCCCGCGTGTACTTCCCGTGTCTTAAAGTGGTGTTCTGGCTTGATTTTCATCGAGAATTCTCCAATGGATTCCTTCGCGCAAAGCGCGCGATTCTAACACGCAGGTTGTTTCCAGCCAGCATATGCACCAGTATTCCGAGCGGTGTTGTCATGTATCGTCCGCTCGGTTTTCGGGACCGGGCGGAATTCTCCGTGTCGCTGTTTTCACCGGGCCTAGCCCGCATTTCTCACCGGCCGTCTAGGCATGCGTGTTGAACCACTGTAACTATTGAGGAATTCGGTTTCGTTTGAAAAGCAGTGTGTCTTGGAAACGCCTATCCCGGCGCTGGCTGGTCCAGGCCCCGATGTACTTGGGCTTCATTCGATCCATAGCACCGGCTA
>JAHEIO010000284.1 GCA_024639325.1 Gammaproteobacteria bacterium | reverse complement strand
AATCGCGATCAGTCTGCTATCCCTGGCATCCCTGGCACGATCAGGCGGTAGTCATTCATCAGGCCCGAATGAAGCGCATTCTGGCGCAATTTCGCTGTCAGCTTGAGTCCGATGAACGTGGAAGAACATTAGAGATCCCTCAATGGATGTTTGACCCGGTCACTTGCAGCGCGATGCGCCTGCAAGTGGAACCGCGTGTGCGCATTGATGCCTTGTTGGAGTTAAAAGCATTGTTCGCGGACGCGGCGGTGTACAGCGACAGTGCCGTGTTACAAGCTCAGCCTCATTGCTTGACCCCACCAGGAGAGGCTAATGCGACGCACCCAGCGACCGAGCATTCAACACGAGTTGTTTCATCCACCCCAGCTCGAACCCCACTGGCAGAACCTTCCGGAGACGATACGTCGAGAGGCAGTAAGCCTGTTGACTCAACTGCTGCTGCAACACTGTCCGAAGACTCAGCGATCCACTCCAGTGGGTCAGGAGGGAAATGATGAGTGATAAAATCAAGGATCATCACCGACAGCGCAAGGCGATGCTGTATGTGCGCCAGTCCACGACATACCAGGTAGTCCACAATCGAGAGAGTCAGCAGCTACAGTACGCGATGAAAGATCGATTACGGCAACTGGGCTGGAGCGAGATCGAGGTCGTTGATGAGGACCTTGGTCGCTCAGCAGCGGGGACCGTTCACCGCGCCGGCTTTGAACATCTGGTGTCCCAGGTGTGTCTGGGGCAGGTTGGAGCCGTGGCGGCGCGAGAGGTCTCACGATTTGCCCGCAACAATCGCGAGTGGCAGCAACTGGTCGAAGTCTGTCGGGTGGTCGATACGCTGCTCATCGATCAAGAGACGGTCTATACACCGCGCCACGGTAATGATCGCCTGTTGTTAGGTTTGAAGGGCAGTCTGAACGAGTATGAGCTCGATCTGCTTCGTGAACGCTCAGTGCAAGCCCGGCGCGAGAAAGCGCGTCGTGGCGAGTTGATTGTCTCTGCCCCAGTGGGCTTTTTAAAAACCGAGGACCAGCGGCTTGAGAAAGATCCGGATCACCGAGTTCAGGAGGCCATTCGGTTAGTGTTTGCGAAATTTCTCGAGTTGGGTAGCGCCCGGCAAACACTGTTGTGGTTTATCGAGCACGATGTGGCGCTACCGGGGCGTCTTCCTGGCCGGGAAACACATTGGCGGCGGCCTTCGTATGGCAGCGTTTATCGCATACTCACCCATCCGGCCTATGGGGGCGCGTATGCCTATGGTAAGAGCGAACACACCACTGAGTATGCGCAGGGTCAGCCACGTCGCGTCAGCCGCCGTAAACCGCGCGAGCAGTGGTTAGCCTTGATTCCTGAGGCTCACGAAGGCTATCTTCGCTGGGAACAGTTTGAGCACGTTCAGCAGATGCTTACAGACAATGGATATGGCGCTGGCAAACCGGGCGCGGCTAAACGGGGGTCGGGCTTACTCGCTGGTCTGTTGCGTTGCCGGCGATGCGGGCGCAAATTGACTGTGAACTATACCGGTTCCAACGCGACGGTGCTGCGCTATGCTTGCTGCCGTGGTAGGCTGGACAATGGTGAGGTGAACTGTATCGCCTTCGGCGGTACCGCGGTTGATGAGGCAATCAGCCAACAGGTGTTACGCGTGGTGCAGCCTGGGGCAATGGAGGCGGCAGTGTTGGCCGATCAGCACACTGCCCGTGAGCACGATGATGTGCTGGCTGCCTTGGGGCGTGATCTGGAAGCCGCTCGCTATGCCGCGAACCGTGCATGGAAGCAATACGATGCCAGCGACCCCGACAACCGATTGGTAACGAGTGAACTGGAGCGACGCTGGAATCAAGCCCTACAGCGTGTCGATGAACTGGAGCAGCGCATTGACCTTCAACGAAGCCAAGGCACCACCCGGATAACACCCACACTCGAAGACTTTCACAGTCTGGCCGGTGACCTGGAAGCGGTGTGGGCGCATCCCGAAACTAGCGTGCGATTGAAGAAGCGGATTGTCCGTGTACTGATCCATGAAGTTATCGCCGACGTTGACGCAGAAGCGGGTGAAATTATCCTCGTCATTCATTGGCAAGGCGGGGTTCACACTGAGCTGAGGTTGCCGCGACGCCGTCGCGGCCAGTCAAGCGCTCAGGCCCCTGAATCGACCATCGAGGCGGTACAGGTGCTGGTGTGCATCTGTACCGATGACATCATCGCCGGCGTACTCAATCGGAATGGGTTGCGTACGGGGCGTGGTAATCGCTGGACGCGGGAACGAGTGACCTCGCTGCGCAGTCATCACAAAATTCCCCGGCACTGTCCGGAACGATGCCAATCAGAGGGCTGGATGAACCTCACGAAAGCGGCCGAATTCCTGGGCATCAGCGGAAGAACACTGCGCCTGGCTGTCGAACGCGGTGAGATCGAAGCCGATCATCCTTTGAGTGACGGACCGTGGGTATTTAATCGCAGCATCTTGGAGAGCGAAGCAGCCAGGAAATTAGTTGGGCGAGTGCAACGCCGTTGCGAATCCCCCGCAGAACCACCAGCCAATCAAACAAAGCTAAATTTTTCAACAACATAGAAAGGTGTGTGTAATGAAGCATGTTTGTAGTAATCCAGATACGACGACATAAGCTTCTTGAGATGTCGCTCATTGAGTACGATGACGTGGTCGAACAGTTCTCGGCGTAGCGTCCCAATCGCTCGTTCCACATAGGCGTTTTGCC
>JAHEIO010000283.1 GCA_024639325.1 Gammaproteobacteria bacterium | reverse complement strand
ACTGAAAATCCCCGTGTCGGCAGTTCGATTCTGTCCCTGGCCACCATAAAATCAATAACTTACATAACCCTGTTTTTAATCCCCGTGTCACGCGGTACAATTTCGGAACACCTGTGCTCCGAAGACCGTAATGGCGACCATCAACAAGACCCCCTCGGCCACCTGGAAGGCTGTCATCCGAAAGCGCGGCTGGCCGACAACGATCAAGACATTTCGTACAAAACGCGATGCCAAGGACTGGGCGCGACGCACCGAGGATGAAATGGTACGCGGTGTGTACATCGATCGCGCCGGCTCGGACCGTATCCTGCTCAAGCACGCGTTGGACCGTTACCTGCGCGAAGTGTCCACCACGAAGAAACCGAGCACCCACAGCGCCGAGCAGCACAAGGCCAAGGCACTGAAGGCCGAACTAGGTGCCTACAGTCTGGCGGCCATCACGCCGGATCTGGTTGCCCAGTACCGCGACGCACGGCTGGAGTCCGGGAAGTCACCCAGTACGGTGCGACTGGAGCTCTCCCTGCTGTCGCACCTGTTCACCATCGCCATCAAGGAATGGCGCGTGGGACTGCTCTACAATCCAGTAGCCAACATCCGCAAACCGGCACCGACCCAGGGACGCGATCGGCGTCTGACTGCCGACGAGGAACAGACCCTTCTCCAGGGCTGCGATCGACACTCCAATCCCATGCTGGGCTGGATCGCGCGCGTTGCGCTGTACACTGGCATGCGTGCCGGTGAGATCAAATCACTGACCCGCCGGCAGGTGAATCTGCGTAAGCGCACCGTGCACCTGACCGAGACGAAAAACGGTTCCGCCCGCACCGTGCCGCTTACCCGTCAAGCGGCCGAGGTCTTTCGCCAGGCGTTGAGCAACCCCGTACGCTCCTTGGATACGGATCTTATTTTCTGGGGTGAACCCGGCCGCGACGGTCAACGCCGTCCCTATGAATTCCGACCCGCCTGGCACCGCACACTGAAGGAGCTGGGCATCAAGGGTCTGCGCTTTCATGACCTGCGTCACGAGGCCGTGTCCCGCCTGGTCGAGGCGGGCCTCGGCGATCAGGAGGTCGCCGCGATCTCCGGCCACAAGTCCATGCAAATGCTCAAGCGTTATACGCACCTGCGTGCGGAGGACCTGGTGGCACGGCTGGATCAGTTGCTTGGCTAATCTACCCTGCATGTTTCCCGCCGGTAATCAAGGCGAAAACCGCGACGCAACGTGACTTGATTAAAGCTAGTTAACCCAGCTCGCCGAATTGCTTGGGCGCACCACAGGGGGCCTGCGCTACAGCCTGAGCTACCCCTGTGACCACCAGACCCGGGCGCTAAGGGCCTGCGGGCGCGAGATCGGTCGTCGCGTCTATTACCCGGCCAACGAGGTTGCCCGGATCATCATCGGGATCGGTGAGGCGTGAGTAACACGATCATCCGCGCGCCCCGCCGTCACCGCTTCGTCATCATAGATCAGCGCGCCGTCGAAGACATCCGCCTGTCCTGGGCGGCCCGGGGCCTGCTCGGCTACCTGCTATCCAGGCCGGACGACTGGAAGGTACTGGTCAACGATCTGCGCAAGCGCGGTGACCTCGGGCGTGATGGCATATACCGGCTGCTGAGGGAGCTCCGCGATGCGGGCTACATGCGATTCGTGAATGCGCGGGACAAACAGGGTCGCATCCGCGGCGGGACGTACATTGTTCAGGAGATCGCTGCTGCACCGCATCCGGATTTGCCGGATACGGTTGCGCCGGATACGGCCGTACCGGATCCGGTGAACCCGGAAGCATTACCTACTACGGAAGTAAACCTAAGAATGACAACTACTACAGTACCGACCGATACCAAAGGCTGTTGTAGTAGTCGTGAGATTGAAAACGGCAATCCTGAATATGCGACATGGGTGCCGGATGAACTGAGGGCAGCCGCCACGGAGAAGGTCGCCAGGCTCGATGCCGTAGCCGCACAACTGGTGATCGACGAATGGGCCGGCATCATGGCTACCGGCCGGATCGCAACGAGTTCGGATTTCGCCGGTCATCAACACTGGCGGCCTGCAGGCCGTCCATACCCTTCGAAGCCGCTTGATTGACACGCTGACGCCCGGCTCAGGGGCGTCGCATCGGGAACGGTGGCGGGCGGGAAACAACTTTGTCGCCCGCAATCTGGTCTATCGTTGATAGCTCCTCAGATGCGATGGTGGGCCCTATGAATCAAGTTTACGTGCGAGCGGCCGTGTCACTACACAGCGCAGCGCGGTAGTGACGCGGCCGCATCCGGGACCGAGGCGCGCAGGGTACGAGAGAATTTTGGAGGCGCGCCCGAATGCCGCGCGGATTACGGTGTAAACCACGCCGGCTTGCGATTGGATTTATCAGTGACAAGAACGCGACCGCTCCCTATACTCGGCGTACCGAATTGGTTTCATCCGTGGCCACTGCGGGATAGTGGCAAACAAGGCACCGTCAGGACCGTGTAACGGGTGCATCGGCGCAAGCCGCGGTCCATCTTTCAGCTCAGAACAACCTACAGGGTCTGTTCATCCTCGCAGGCAATTGCCTGCCTTTCATCTCTCGAGCCCTACGCCCGGCGATTGACCCTGGCCATTGTTCGGTCGTGCTCATCTTCCAATAACCGCGGGATCGTCCCGCTGACTTCTAAGGAGGTACTTATCCACAATCAAAGAACGCCCGTTTCCGGGCACGTTGGTCTGCGCGG
>JAHEIO010000282.1 GCA_024639325.1 Gammaproteobacteria bacterium | reverse complement strand
TGTGGGTCCCGAAAATAGGAGCCTGTTGATTCTATTGCATGTTTCTGGATGATGGTTGATCCTTCGATCTATGGTACGGCTGATCCAGTTCATGCTGACGTTCGTGACCACGTCCGTCCGATCGCGGCTATCTTTGCAGGCGGAGAACGCGGCGCTACGGAATCAGTTGTTCATGTATCGGAGATCGGGACAACGGCCACAAATTAGGCCTGTCGACCGGCTGCTCTGGTGTTTCATGGCGAGATTTTGGGCGGGCTGGCGCGCTACCCTGTACTTTGTCCAGCCCAGGGCCGTTACGACCTGGCAGAAAAAGCGATTCCGCGACTACTGGCGTAAGCTCAGTCAGTCGGTTAAGCCAGGCCGACCGCGGATCTCGCGAGAGCTCAGAAAGCTCATTAGGCGGATGTGGGGAGCCAATCCGACCTGGGGCTCGCCGAAGATCGTGGCTGAACTCGCAATGCTTGGAATCGACGTTGCCAAGTCAACGGTAGAGAAGTATCGGCCCAAGCGAGCCGGGCCTCCGTCGCCTACGTGGAGAACGTTCCTAGACCAGCATGTTCGAGATCTAGTATCGATCGACTTTTTCATTGTCCCGTCGGCTACGTTTCGGGTGTTGTTCGTCTTCATCGTGCTTGCCCACGACCGACGGCGAATCATTTGAGCTTGCTGGAGAGGATGTCCGCCTTAAAGGTATTGACGCGCCCGAGTACAGCCAGAGCTGCAAGAACGCTGCCGGGAAGGAATCTCTGAACGCTCTGAAACTAATGATCGGAAATAACACTAATGCGCTTGTGTTACGAGCGGGATAAGGACAAAGTTGCAGGAACTGCACTCACCGGCAATACACCTTTGAGATCCGAAGAGGTTAATCAACCATGAATTCTCGACTCGGCGCTACGCTTCGTGACAATGGCTGCGATTTTCGTGTCTGGGCCCCTCACGCCAATACTGTCCGGGTCCTGTTACAGGGCGGTACCGGCTGGGAGCACAACGGTACGACCGAGAAAAGCGTTCTCACGAAATCGCCGGACGGTTATTGGACGGGATTCGTCGCCGGAGTGGAAGCGGGCCAACTGTATCGGTACGAGATCAACAACGATGGTGAAATCTTTCAACGGCTTGATGCTGCGGCCCGTGACACGATTCACTCGGAGCTTACGCGGGGTAAACCGGGGAGCCAAAACGCATCCATCGTCGTGACCAACGAACCGTACCCTTGGTCTCCCTTCGAGACACCTGATTTTGCCAACTTCCTGATCTTTCAGTTCCACTGCGGCACGTTCGCCGGCCGAAATGATCACCTCGACAAGGAAATCGCCACCTTCCCCGACTTGGAAACCAAGCTGTCGTATATCCGCGAACTGGGATTCAGCGCAATCGCGCCCTTGCCGGTGCAGGAATTTGCCATGAATCGGTCATGGGGCTACAACCCAGCCGCGTTTTTCGCTCTCGAGTCCGCCTATGGCCATCCTCGAGAACTAAAGCACTTTGTCGACGAAGCGCACAAGCACGGCTTGGCGGTGATTTTTGACGTGGTCTACAACCACGCCGGCCCCGGCGACAATCTACTCTGGCAGTATGACGGATACGCGCAACATTCGCACGGAGGCGACGGTGGCATTTACTTTGAAGGCGGCAAGTGGACCGACTGGGGCCGCGGTCCCGCGTGGCACAAACCCGAGGTGCAGGATTACTTTTTCCAAAACGCCTACATGTACTTTGACGACTACAACGCTGACGGCCTACGATTCGATGTCACCACGCAAATCAATGGAAATCACTTGCGTGAAGTCCTCTGGATGCTGCACCAGAGGTTTAGGGACAAGTACTTCGTCGCCGAGCACCTTCCGGCCCATCCCTGGATCGCCACCTCCGGGAACTTCGACGCCACCTGGTTCGCCAAGTCTCACCACGAGGCGCAGCGAGCTTTGAACGGCGATCGTCCGATCGCCAGAGTCAAGTCATTTCTCGGCTGGGACGGCTTCGGGCACTCATGGAACCTTGTGAAATATGCGATGGGCTCACACGACGATGTGGGCGATGACAAAAACGGCAATGCCAAGGACGGCCTGACGAATTGGGACGCTCGACATCGCTACCTGATCGATCAGTACGGCGGACGAGGCAACTGGCACGCTCGTGCCAAGTGCCGCTTGGCTTGGGCCTTGAACGTGGCCATGCCGGGAACACCCATGATGTTCATGGGCAGTGAATGCCATATGGGTTCTCCTACGGTAGCCTGGGGCTACTGGCACGACGGCTACGATGACAACGGCGACCATCGCTTCGACTGGGCGATCGCCGGTGATCCAGTGGGCATGGAAATGCGACGCCTGGTGACCGCGGCGAATTGGGTGCGTTGGAATAATCCGGCATTGCGCAGCGATACGCTGATCGTCACCCACGAGGACTACCACAACCGAGTCTTGGCTTTCAAGCGCTGGAGAGATGGGAACCTGGTACTCATTGTGGTGAATCTGAGCGAGACGAACTTTGAGAACCATTCCTACGGTGTCTCGACGGACCATCAATTCGGACGTTGGTCGCAGATTCTGTGCACGCAGGACGCGGAATTCGGCGGTTGGCACGGAGCCGGCAACGCCTACTACGATCCAGATACGCAAGCAGACGGGTGGATCTACATCAACTTGCCGAAGTGGAGCGTCGTGATTCTCCGCCTCCATTGACGCCCGGCTATGCCACCAGCGCACCGACAACAGGCCGAGTT
>JAHEIO010000004.1 GCA_024639325.1 Gammaproteobacteria bacterium | reverse complement strand
GACCAGCCAGCGCCGGGATAGGCGTTTCCAAGACACACTGTTTTTTGGACAAATCCATAGACCTCAATGTTTGCCATGCTTAACGAGATTCTATAGCCGCCTGGTGAGAAATGCGGGCTAGCTCAAACCATGCTTGTTCAGATCGAGGTCCTGTCCGATGATGGCGATGTTGTCACCTCGCTTCACCTGTCCGGGCGGACGCTTGCACAATAGAAACCCTGATCGTGGGGCATGGGTGAGGCACGGAGGTTTGCCCAGATCGTCCGGATAATGCACCTGCCCGATAGGACGGCCTTCATCGATTACATCCCATAAATCGACGAAGGATTCATAGATGCCCGAGTCCGGCGCCATCACATAGTTTTCCAGATCGGCGACCTCGGCAAGGCGGGACGGCTGCCTGCCCTGGGATTCCGGCGTCTCGATGTCGCCCTCCGCCATGCCGAAATGTTTGAGCAGATTCCGAAGTCCGGTGGCGGTGATCCGAATCGTGGCCGGGTCGACGCGACCTGCGCCGCCGAGTTCCGGCCCGAAATTCAGGATCCCTGCCTGTTCGAAGATGGTGCTCAGGATCCCGCTGGAATCCAGGGCCTGATCTACCAGGCTAATCGGAGCGCCGAACGCCCTGACCGCGTCGAAAGTCCGCTGCCTGCGTTCCGGATCGGGACAGGACCACATCATCATGCTCGGGATGTACTCCAGCGTGTTGCCGCCCGAGTGCAGATCCAGCTGGATGTCGACCATCGGAAGAAGCACTTGGCACACGTAGTGCGCGATCATCTCCGTGATCGTACCGTCCCTGCTCCCCGGGAACACGCGGTTCATATTGAGGCCGTCGACCGGCGAGCAACGATTGCCGGACATGACCGCCGGCAGGTTTAGACACGGAATGACGATCAGGCGGCCTTCGATTTGTTCGGCTTCGAGTTCGCGAATCAGATTCATCAAGGATACCGGACCCTCGTATTCATCGCCGTGAACACCGCCGGTCATGAAGAACGTCGGTCCGGTTCCGTGATTGAACACGGCGATAGGTACCGTGACGGTGCCGTAGGCTGATTCGTTGGTCGAACTCGGCACGGCCAGATGTGATAACTGCTTGCCGCGTTTGTCGTAATCGATGTCGCTCCGAATTCTCGACGATTCTGTCATGACACACTCTCTCCGTCGCCCGTCATGCAATGGACGCGAGACCGAGCCCGCATTTCTCACCAGGATCCCGGGCGCTGGCTGGTCCCCTATTCATTAAGGCAGCCGGTTCCGATGATCAGTGCGTCCAGCGCCATGATCCTGTTTTGGCTGACGTGAAGCGGATTGATGTCGATTTCGGCGATCGCCCCGGCAGCGCCGCCGCAGAACCGGGCGAAACTTGAAATGACGGCGCCCAGGGCATCGAAATCAACGGCGTTCCCGCCTCGCACACCCTCGAGAATCCGATGGATCTTCAGCCCCCTTATTTTGCGTGCGATCTCCTCTTCAGGCGCATCGGGCAGCAGGGTGAATCGATCCTTTAGGTATTCGGCGAGGATGCCGCCCGCGCCCACGATGACCAGCGGGCCGAACGTATCATCGGTTTTCATGCCCAGTATCAATTCGCGGTCTTTCGGGACCAAAGGTTGAATCAGAGCCTGCTTTCCAAGGCGCTTACTCAGGTTTATATAGGCCGTACGCAGACCCCCGGCGTCATTGATGTCCAGCAAAACGCCGCCCGCATCCGATTTGTGCAGTATGTCGGGTACGGCAGTCTTGAGCACCACCGGATATTCCAGTTGTTCCTCGACCTGTTCCAGTTCCTTCAGGCTGTTGACCAGTTGGCTCGGTACCGTTGGTATACCGGCTTTAGCCAGCAGCGCCAGCGCCTGGTGCTCCTGTAGCACCCTGCCGGCCAATGCCGTCAGATCGAGGTCGGGATTTGGCTCAGCCGTATCCACCTCGCCGTATCTGAAGTCGCGGAAACCGATAAAATTATTCAAGGCGTGCAGTCCGTCTCGTGTGCCTGAGAGCACGGGTATGCCGCGCTCGCTGAGTGCAGCCGTGGACCCGGCGCGCCGGGTGCCGCTGAAATTGGTCATGAAGGCCAGCGGTTTGTCGGTTTTGGCGCGGACCACGTCGATGGCATTGATGCAGCCTTGCGTCAGGAAATAGTCGTCCCGAATGTCCTGACTGAATACGCCAATCGCCGCGTTGTCGTCGGCCATCATGACCGCCATGGATTCCCCGAAAACATGCTCGAAATCGATCCCGGTACCCCAGGGATCGAGCGGATTGGCCGCCTCCTGGCCGTAATCCTGAAGGGCGTCAAGTTTTTTCATGGTCGCGCCCGACAACCGGGCGAACTCGATGCCAACGTGTTCGGCCTCGTCGGCGAGCAGGTTGCGCTCGCCGCCCGAGTCCGCGATCGCGGCCAGGCCTCCGCCCGGGATGTTGGCGTATCGGCTGGTGAGCAGCAGGGTGTTGGCCATCTCGTCCAGGCTCTTGGTGCGGATGACGCCAAACCGGTCGAACACCGCCTGCAGCGCGTCGTCATCACCGGCCATGCCGCCGCTGTGGCTGAGAGCGAACTCCGCACCGAGTGCGCTTCGTCCGACTTTCAGCGCCACCACGGGAACCCTGCCGCGGGCGGCCTTGCCGAGTGCCTCGACGAATAAACGGGGTTTACGGATGGTTTCGAGGTACAGGCCGATAACCCGCGTCGTGGGCTGCTTCAGGGCGTACAACATGTAGTCTTCGGCGCTGGTAACCGTTTCGCAACCGGTAGTGATGGCGAGATTGAATTTGAGCTGCGGATCATTGTGCGCCAGCGTACTGAACACCGAGCCCGACTGGGAAATGAGTGCGATATTGCCGCGCACACCCTCATCGGGAGCGGAAAACCCGCATGCTCGCAGGTCGATATCGTTGTTATAGAAACCCATGGCGTTATGGCCGCAGAGCGGGATACCAGCATCCAGGCAGAGCTCACCGATACGCTCGGCGAGCGCCGGTTGCGCGTCGTCTTCGAGTAGGGCATTCGCCGTTACCATCAGCGCGCGGACGCCGGCCGCAATCGCGGCGTCGACCTGGGATTCCAGACGCCTGGCGGCGACGCAGATCAATGCCAGGTCGACGGGAGCGCCTATTGCTCCCAGGCCGGCAAAGCAGGGCAAATTCAGAATGCGGTGGTATCGTGGATTGACCGGATAGATACCGCCTTTGAACCCGCCACGAAGGATCATTTCCACGGCGTCATAACCGAGTGAACCCGGTTTGTTCGAAGCCCCGACGATGGCGACCGAATCCGGGGCCATCAAGGGCTGCAGTGAAAGTGCGGTCATGCTGTAAATGTGGCGACTTTTACCCGAAGCCCGTGCAGTATACCCGAGGTCCCCTGACTAAACCGGGGACGGTATACTCGTTCGAGGAAAGAGGCCGGTCCCGTACGTAGGCTGGGTTCCACGGGGTAAAGTGCGGGCCAGGCTCCTAGTTGTCTCGACCGCGGCAAGATAACATAGTAGGCCTTGTTCAACCTGCGATTCGCACAATCCGCTACCGAGATACGGGGGAAAGAACGGGTCAACACGCCGCGCAACGCACCGGGACACAATCATGACCGAGGAGTATAACCATGTCGAGAATCAATATTATGGCATCCCGCCACTCTCCATTTTACAGCCCGCTCATCGCGTGTATCGCGGGCGGTTTTCTGGTGGAAGAGGGACTGGAACCGAGTTATGCCATAGCCTCACCCGATGCCACCGTGCCCGACGGTCTGCTGGAGGGGTCCGTTCAGCTTGGCCAACTCGCGGTATCAGCGAGTTGGGGGTATCTGGAGAAGGGAGTACGGCCCCATTTCATGCACTTCGCCCAGATCAATGAGCGGGATGGTTTCTTCCTGGCGGCGCGAAACCAGGACCAAGATCAGGTATTTGACTGGCAGGATCTGCTGGGCCGCCGGGTCTTGGTTGATCATCTGGGTCAACCCATGGCCCTGTTCAAATATGCCGCGGCGGTGGCGGCACTGGACCTGTCCGAGGTGGATGTTGTCGACTGCGGGGAGCCCGACGATATGGATGCCGCGTTCCGGGCGGGCATCGGCGACTACATTCATCAACAGGGTGGAGCGCCGCAACAACTCGAGAAGGAAGGCATTGCAACGGTGGTGTGCGCGCTTGGAGACATTTCTGGCCGGCTCGCCTTCAGCAGCCTGGCCGCCACGCCTGAATGGATCGCGAGTGGCGAGGCCAGGGCGTTCATGCGGGGCTATCGTAAGGCGCGCCGGTATGTGATCGAGGCGCCCGCGCAGGAAATTGCCGCAAGTGAGAAGGACTACTTCCCGGCGGTCGACCTGGATGTGCTCACCGATACCATCGAACGATACAAGACGTTGGGTTGCTGGTCCCCCGATGTGAGCATCAGCCGGGAGAGCTACGCTGCGGCGTTGAGCGTGTTTCAAACCACCGGCGGGATCCGGCACGATCATCCCTTCGATCAGGTGGTGGTGGCGCCGCCCGGGTAGGTCGGCGTAGGTGTCCACCGGGGGGCTTCCATGATGGCACCATTGTCTCAGGTGTTATATTGGCAATTTAACCGCACGCTTAAGGATATTCCGATGATTGTAGAACAGATATGGACCGGAAACAGTTGGCGCAACTTCAACTATCTCATCGCCTGCCGTGAAACCGGTGAAGCTTTGGCGGTGGACCCGCTGGACTACGAAAAGTGCTTAAACCTGGCAAAGGACAAAGGGTGGGAAATCACCCAGATCGTCAACACGCACGAGCACCACGATCATATCGGCGGCAACGATCCACTGATCAAGGCCACCGGTGCAAAATTACTGGCGCACCAGAATGCACGCAACGCCATCCCGGGCATGGACGTTGGATTGAAGCCCGGTGACATCATCAAGGTGGGGCACACGGTGGAACTGGAGGCGCTGGATACCCCTGGACACACCATGAGCCATGTCTGCCTGCTGTCCCACACCGAGGAGCCCTCGCTGTTTAGCGGCGACACCCTGTTCAATGCCGGCGCGGGGAATTGCCACGGCGGCGGTCACCCCGAACACCTGTACGAGACTTTCCACGCACAGCTTGAGCGGCTGCCTGAGAATACCTGGATCTATCCCGGTCACGACTACATCGTCAACAACCTTCATTTCACGCTGGACCGGGAGCCGGACAACCAGGAGGCTCAGGGTCTTCTCGCCCATGTCGAGAAGCAGGATCCGGGTCAGGCGCTTGTCACCAACCTGGCGCTGGAAAAGCAGGTAAACACGTTCTTCAGGCTGCGTAGCAAGACCGTAATCCGGCAACTTCGGGAACGGTTCCCCAATCTGCCCGAGGATCCGGATCCGAAGACGGTGTTTCTAAAACTCAGGGAATTGCGTAACCGCTGGTAAAAAAATATGCAGTCGGTGCAACGACCGCAATTTCCGCCCTGAACAACGCTTGTGCCGGAACTTTTACTCTGACCCCCCAGTTAGTCCCTGTCCATAAAAAGCTTGAGTCATTGCGAGGAGCGCGCCGAAGCTGCGAGCGAAGTGTGGCAGCACGCGGCAATCCGGCGCCGGATTAAAACAATTTGTTTCACCGGATTGCTTCGCGACGCTCGCATTGACGGGTATTCTGGACAGGAACTAGTTAAACTGGCCACCGTCGGCGGGATCGGTAAAATATCCCGCCGATTCACATCGAGTTTCAACGAAGTATGAGTCAGCAGCAAACCGTCCTTCAGCTCAAAGAACACGTTTCGAATCAAATCCTGGGTCAGCCGGTCCTGGTCGATCGTCTGCTCATAGCACTTCTGGCCGACGGCCATTTACTGGTAGAAGGCGCACCGGGACTGGCAAAGACCCGGGCCATCAAGGTGCTGGGAGAGGGCATCGAGGGCGATTTTCACCGGGTGCAGTTCACCCCCGACCTGCTCCCAGTCGATCTGACAGGAACCGATGTCTTCCGGCCGGAGGATGGCAGTTTCGTCTTTCAAGCCGGGCCGCTGTTCCACAACCTGGTGTTGGCAGATGAAATCAATCGTGCGCCTGCCAAGGTGCAGTCCGCACTGCTGGAGGCCATGGGGGAGCGGCAGATTACGGTCGGCAAGCAAACACATATACTTCCCAAGCTTTTTATGGTTATGGCAACGCAGAATCCTATAGAGCAGGAAGGAACCTATCCGTTGCCGGAAGCCCAGCTCGACCGGTTCCTGCTCTACATAAAGATCGGGTATCCGGACTCCGATACGGAGGCCCGAATACTGCACCTGGCGCGCGGCGAAGCGAAGAGGCAGGCACGGTATTCAGACAAAGTCACCACTCCACTGAGCCAGCAAAATCTTTTCGAGGCGCGGCAGGAAGTGCTTGACCTGTACATGACCGAACCTCTCGAGCAATACCTGGTTCAACTGGTTCTGGCGACGCGCCACCCGCAGCCTTACTCCGGGGAGCTCCAGAGATGGGTTCAATATGGCGCGAGTCCGCGCGCCACAATCGCGCTGGACCGGTGCGCGCGCGCGCACGCGTGGCTGGCAGGCCGGGACTATGTGACGCCGGAAGACATCCAGACCATCGCTTTCGACGTATTGAGGCACCGGGTCCTACTCAACTACGAAGCCGAAGCGGAGGGTATCACTTCCGACGACTTTATCCGTGAACTGCTTCAGCTAATCGCCGTGCCATGAACGACGCCGTGTCGATTACCGCGCCCGCGCTGATCAAGCTGCGCCGGGCCGGAGAAGATCTGGCGCTGCCCTTCACCCGAATTAGGGCGAGGCAGGCGGGCACCTATCTGTCCAAGCACAAGGGCCGCGGCATGGAGTTCGAGGAGCACCGGCTTTATCAACCGGGGGACGATGTCCGAAACATCGACTGGCGGGTCACGGCGCGAACCGGCAGCGTGCAGACCAAGATATTCCAGGAGGAGCGGGAGCGCCCCGTTCTGTTCTGCGTCGACTATCGAGCGCCGATGTTTTTTGCGACACGGGGAGTCTTCAAATCGGTGATGGCGGCAAGGGCCGCCGCCGTTCTGGCCTGGAGCAGCGTGCACCACGGAGACCGGGTAGGCGGCCTCATATTCTCGGAATCCCGGCACCAGGAACTGCGCCCACAAAGAGGTAAAACGGCGGTTCTCAAATTTATTCAGGCGCTGGTGAAGTCGGCGGCACGCCGCAGCGAGCGCGACAGATCGGCCATGGACCGGCCCATGGAAAGATTGCGACGTGTCGCCCGGCCCGGATCACAGGTATGCATTATCAGTGACTTCCGCGGATGGAATGAACGCGCCGAATCTCACCTGGTGCAGATTGCGAGACACGCCAGCGTGTGGCTGATTTTCGTCGTGGACCCGGTCGAAATGGCGCTGCCTCCCGCCGGGATATACAAGATCACCGACGGCATCAGCCAGGCTTTCATCGACACCCGGGGTCGAAAGCTACGGAAAGGCTATTCGGCGAGTTTCGATGCGCGTCACGACCACCTGAAAACACTGTGCCGGCGGCACGCCATGTCGCTGATTTTTCTCACAACGAAAAGCGACCTTTTGGAAGTGCTCAGAAACGAGATCATCGCCAGACGCGTTGCGTAGCAACTATGTCCACGCTCTAATGAACAACCCGGAACAACTCCCTTTAAAGGATATTCATCTCCCCGACGCCGTGTCATGGTGGCCTCTTGCGACAGGCTGGTGGTTACTGTTGCTTGCTCTGGTAGTTACCGCGGCATTGGCCTGGTGGTGGCTTCGGGCAACCGCACCCAAACGCCGCGCCAGCGAGCTCCGGAGCATTGCCCGGATAGAACTCGAGCGATTGGAAGCGGAGTACCGAAACTGCTCAGATGCCGCGCACATCATGCAGAAACTGTCAATCTTGCTGCGCCGTGTTGCCATGACCTTTGGCCCGCGCGGCCAGGTGGCGGGATTGTCCGGAAAGGGTTGGATCGACTGGCTCAGCGCAACCGACGTTGCGAGTGTTCTCGACCCGCGGGTGCTGGAGTTGCTGTCGGTGGGCCCGTATCAGCGGACACAGGGGCACGATATCGAAGCCGTCATCCACGCTTGCCGTCAATGGCTCAAGACTTTCGAACCGGGGGCCGCCGCAAGTGATTCAGTTTGAATGGATGTGGGTGTTCCTATTTCTACCGTTGCCCCTGATCGTACACGTTATGGCGTCACCTATCCGGGGCGAGCGCGACGCCGCGTTGCGAACTCCCTTCATGGAGGACTTTGACGATGTCACCGGAGTGCGGGCCGAGGGATTCAAATCCTGGTGGGCGCTGCTCCTGGCCACGCTTGCCTGGATATGCCTGGTGACGGCCGCGGCGCGGCCGCAGTGGATAGGTGATCCCATTGAACTCCCGGCCAGCGGCCGCGACCTGATGCTTGCGGTGGATCTGTCGGGTTCCATGAAGGCCGCGGATTTTGAACTCAATGGCAGCGCCGCTGACCGGCTTACTGCAACCAAGGCCGTTGCGGGAGAGTTCATTGAGAGACGCGAGGGTGATCGCCTGGGACTGATCCTGTTCGGGGAAAATGCCTACCTGCAGACCCCGCTGACTTTCGACCGCGAGACCGTGAAAACTCTGCTGGAGGAATCCGTCATCGGTCTGGCGGGCAGAAAGACCGCCATCGGCGACGCCATCGGCCTGGCGGTTAAGCGCCTTCGCGGCAACGCCGGCGAATCCCGGGTGCTTATCCTGCTCACCGATGGCGCCAACACCGCAGGAGAGATCGCGCCCGGCCGGGCCGCGGACCTCGCGGCCGCAGCCGCATTGAAGATATATACCATAGGCGTAGGCGCGGACGAGATGATCGTCCCTTCACTATTCGGCCAGCGCCGGGTCAATCCATCGCAGGATCTCGACGAGGGTGTCCTGCGAGACATCGCCGAAAAAACCGGAGGGAGGTACTTCCGTGCCCGCAACACGGCGGAGCTGGAGGAGATCTACAGGCTTTTGGATGAATTCGAGCCGGTAGAAGTGGATGCACTCAGTTTTCGACCGACCGTGTCCTTGTTCCACTGGCCGCTAGCCCTGGCGGTGGTGGTGACCACGGTGCTGGTGATGATCAGGGGGGGCAGCGGGGTGGTGCCCGCATGATTGCTGATTTTCATTTTCTGAGGCCGGCGTGGTTGCTCGCCCTGATCCCGATGCTGCTGCTTCTGCTCTGGTTGCGCAACGTAAAAAGTGGCCGCGGCGTATGGTACGCGGTCTGCGACGCGCATCTGATTCCTTTCGTTTTGGAGAGCGCATCGTCATCGGGGCGATCGCGCAGCCTGCTATTGTCGGGTATTGCGGGCGTCCTCGCTATCGCGGCCCTTGCCGGCCCGGTGTGGCACAAGCTGCCGCAACCGGTATTCAGGCAGCAATCCGCCCTGGTAATCCTGCTGGATCTGTCGCGATCCATGGATGCGGGAGACGTCAAGCCGAGTCGACTCGAACGGGCGCGGCTGAAACTTCTGGATCTGCTGCAGATGCGCAAGGAAGGACAGACTGCTCTGGTCGTCTATGCCGGTGACGCATTCACGGTGACCCCGCTCACCGACGATACCGATACCATATCTTCCCTGGTGCACAGCCTTTCCACGTCGTTGATGCCAGCTCAGGGGTCGAGATCCGATCGAGCCGTCGATCAGGCACTGGACCTGCTTTCACGGGGTGGAGTTCGCGGCGGTGCGTTGCTGCTGGTCACCGACGGCATCGACGAATCCCGGGTTGAAGAGATCGCCGCCAAAGTCGTGCGTTCCGGCCATCGGTTGTCCGTTCTGGGAACGGGAACCCCGGACGGCGCGCCTATCCCTGATACGGAAGGCGGCTTCGTCAAGGACGCGATGGGTCAGATCGTCGTGCCTAAGCTGAACGAGGAAATGCTGGTAAAGCTGGCAGTTCAGGGCGGCGGAATATATACACCGCTGCGAATCCAGGATGACGATATCGAGCTGCTGTTGCGGCAATTCGATGCCGCGTCAGACTCGAAGGATGTGGTGTCTACACAGCTTCAAACCGACCGCTGGCGAGAAGAGGGTCCGTGGCTGCTGTTGTTGTTGCTGCCCGTGGCCACGCTTGCCTTCAGAAAGGGAGTGTTGATCGCTGTGATCTGCGCAGGTATTCATTGGCCTGACAGCGCTGTGGCGCTGGAATGGGACGATCTTTGGTTCAACACCAATCAGAGGGGGGTGCACGAAATGGAGGCGGAGAACTTTGCTGCCGCCGCGAACCGGTTTTCGGACACTCGATGGAAGGCGGCGGCGCTGTATCGCGCTGGGGAATACGAGGAGGCCGCGGAGCAGCTCGAGGGCATGACCGACCCCGAGGCGAATTACAATCGAGGCACCGCGCTTGCGCGTGCCGGTCGCATCGAGGAGGCCATCGAAAGCTTTGAGGAGACCCTGGAGCAGCGGCCGGATCATGCGGATGCCCGGTATAACCTGGAACTGCTCCGGCAGCTGAAGAATCAGCAACAACAGCAGCCCGGACAGAGCAACGACGACGAACGGGAACAGCCGCGACAGGCGGACAGTTCGCAAGGGCAGTCGGGTCAGGATGAGCAAGGTCAGTCCGGTGAGAATGGCCCTTCCGACCAGCAGTCGGAACGCAATGAAGACAGCGAAGTATCAGCAACCGGGTCTCAATCGGCGGAACCGAACAGCGCGGAGCAAGATGACGGGGACACCGGGCAAGAGCAGTCGGCCGGAGAGCGGGATTCAACATCGAATGGCGAGACCAATCGCGACGAAGGCGAGAACGAACCCGGCCCGCCGGTGCAGGCAGATTCAGATCCGCAGCAAACAGAGGAACAGCAGGCAATCGAGCAATGGCTGCGGCGGGTTCCGGACGACCCGGGGGGGCTGCTGCGAAGGAAGTTCCGCCACCAGTATACTCAGCGGAATCGTAATTCCGGCGATGAGGTGCGGGCGTGGTGAGTCTGCAAGGAGCGGACGGTGATGTCGTATAGGTCAACCGCGATGCTGGCGTTATTGCTCTTGACCGCGCCCGTTTTCGGCGCCAACGTGGTTGCCACGGTGGACCGCAATCAGGTCGGTGTCAACGAGTCGTTCAGGCTCTCTTTCGAGGCCGATGACGCCGTTGGCGAACCGGATTTTTCAGTACTCGGAGAAAACTTCGAGATCCTGGATCAGTCACAGAATCAGAGCATCTCGATTACAAACGGCAGGACTACCCGCAAGTACGTTTGGGACCTCGTGCTCATGGCTACCCGGGAAGGATCGTTCCAGATACCACCGATCGAATTCGGCGGTGATCGCAGCCAGCCCGTAACCATCGTGGTAAAAGCCGGAATGGAAGTCAAGGAGGCCGACAAGTCGATCTTTCTGGATGTCGAGGTGGACGTCGAACAACCCTTCGTTCAGCAACAGGTCATGTTCACCGTGCGGCTACTGCGCTCGGTGGATATCGCCTCGGCCACGTTGAGCGATCTCGAAGTAGAGGGCGTGGACGCCATAGTAGAACGCTTCGGTGACGACCATAACTACCAGGTGGTGCGCAACGGACGCCGCTGGCAGGTGGTCGAGAGGAAGTACCTGGTATTCCCCCAGCAGAGCGGTTATCTAACGATCCGGCCGCTGGAGTTTCGCGGTCAGGTGGTGACCCGGCGTTCAAATCTTGGGCTGGATATCTTCAACCGGCAGTCCGGCAGTCCGGTCGTGCTGCGCTCTGAATCGGTCACGCTCGGGGTGCGCGAACCGCCTGCCGCGTTCGTCGGCTCCTGGCTTCCGGCGAAGCGGCTCGAGCTGATGGAGTCGTGGCCGGAAGACCGGGAGATCGTAGTCGGCGAACCGGTGACCAGAAGCATCACCGTGACGGCGCTCGGCCTGACCGCGGCGCAGCTGCCCGAGGTTCGCGCCGGGCTTGCCGATGGGTTGCGGGCCTATCCCGAAAAACCCACCCTCGAAGACAGCGGCCACGACGGCGGGGTACAGGGCACGCGCGAACAATCGATGGCGATCATCCCAACCCGGCCGGGAAAGATTACTTTGCCAGAAGTGGAAGTGGCGTGGTGGAATGTGGACGAGCAGCAACCGGAAATTGCCACCATTCCGGCGCGGACCATCGACGTTGTCGCCGCGCCGGTGACGGCTTCTTCTCCGCCTGCCGCAACACCCGTCAGGGTGGAACCGGAGGCCGCTTTGCAACCGGTCGAAGCGGGACGCGGTTCGTTGCAATTGCGAGGCTGGTGGCCGTGGTCGACCCTGGCTCTCGCTGTCGCATGGTTGATTACCCTTGTGCTGTGGCTCGCGGACCGGAAGCGGCTGCGCGCGGCACCAGATGATCAAATTCCGCCCCGTCCCATCGTCTACCCAGGGCCGGCGCTGGCGGAGTTTAGTCGTGCCTGCGCCGCCGGGGACGCGCATCAGGCGAGTAGAGCGCTGCTGAGATGGGGCGCCGCAGTGTGGCCGGAAGCCCCACCGAGCAGCCTGGGTCGTCTTGCCGCCCGCTGCGGCGAGCCGCTTTCCTCTCCAATCAACGAACTCGAACGGCATCTGTACGGCAGAATGGAGACTTGGAAGTCCGACGGTATGTCCGAAAAGTTGCACCGCTTCAGGCGCGCCGGTGAAATAAAATCCGGCGATTCAGGGCCGTCGCTGGAACCGATGTACCGAACCTAAACGATATGATCCGCGAGATGATCGCGGCCGACGCCGAAGAGGTTCTGGCGATCTATGCCTACGGAGTCAGTGCGCGAAACGCGACGTTCGAAACCCGCGTTCCGACGTGGCGGGACTCCGTCATTCTGGAGAGAAGAAGCGCGAAGGTGGGCGCCGACTAAACGGCAAAGCCTCTAGCCCGCGCCGGGATAGGCCGACCCCGATGACAAACTGTCCTTTTGATCAATCTATCCAAATCGGTGTATTTGTGAAATAGAGCAAGGGCATAAGAAAATAATCACGGCCGGTCTGGTGCAATATGCGTGCTAGACTTGCACGCGGGAATCTTTGGACGACGGACACGCACGGGTCGAGGCACCGCCGTGGATATAAGGTATCATTGCAATGATATGCTCGTTAGCCAGACCAACACCTAATGGAATATCAAGCACACAAAATTCTCACCGCCGCCCTGGCGATGTCTGCGCTGCCGGCGTTGAGTGCCTGCGGGCCGGAGCAGGTCGCACAGGAGCGCCCGCCGCCGTCGGTAATCGTTGCGCCGGTCGTTGAGAAAGAGATCGTCAACACCATAGAATTCATCGGACAGACGGTGGCGGTCAATCAGGTGTCGCTCCGCGCCCGGGTATCCGGCTACATCGAAGAGCGGCTGTTTACCGAGGGCGATGATGTCGAGCGCGGTGCTCAACTTCTGGTCATTGACCAGGATCCTTTCAGGGCCGAGGTCAACAGGGCCAAGGCGGCGCTGGCACAGGCCGAGGCTGACCTCGAAGGGGCGCAAAAGGATTTGACCCGTTACAGCGGACTGGTGCAGGAAGGGGCGGCCAGCCAGCAGCAGGTGGACAGGACGCAGAGTGAGGTCCTGCAGGGTGAAGCGCTCATCCTCGCGCGACAGGCGGAGCTCGAACAGGCGCAACTGAACCTTGGCTATACCGAGATCGCGGCGCCGATAGCCGGCCGGATCGGGCGAGCCGAGGTGACCGAGGGAAACCTTGTGGGCCCCGAAAGCGGCGAATTGGCCTTTCTCGTGCAGCTGAATCCCATCTATGTCACCTTCAGTATTTCGGAGAAGGAACTCATCAACGCCAAGCAGCGAATGCTCAAGGAGAGGATCAATTTGGCGGAAACGGTAATTCCCTCGCTGCGACTGCCGAATGGCACGATGTACGAGCACCTGGGCAGGATCGATTTCATCGACAATACCGTGGACCCGAACACCGGAACGGTGGCGGTGCGCTGCGTGTTCGAAAACGCCGATAATCTGATCCTGCCGGGCCAATTCGTCACCGTGGTGCTGCAGCAGGACGAGCCCGTAAAGCACCTCACGGTGCCTCAGGTCGCCGTGCTGGAAGACCAGGTAGGCCGTTACGTCCTGCTTGCGGATAAAGACAACAAGGTCGAGCAGAGGCGGGTCACCACGGGTGGACGCGATGGCGGTGACTGGATCGTCAGGGAAGGCCTCGAAGAGAACGAACGCGTTCTCATCTACGGACTGCAGAAGGTGCAGCCCGGTATGGTGGTCAACGCGAAACTTTCCCAAGACGCTGCCGAAGCGCCGGAGGGCGACGCGAAAGAAGGTTCTTCTTCATAGGACCGGCCGCAGTCAGTGTTCAGCGCGTTTTTCATAGACCGGCCCAAGTTCGCCTTCGTCATATCCATTGTCATAACGCTCGCCGGGCTGATCTGCCTGCAGGCCCTGCCCATCGCGGAATTCCCTCAGATCACGCCGCCGGTAGTCAGAGTGTCCGCCAGCTACCCCGGAGCCAACGCCCAGGTGGTGGAAGAAACGGTTGCCCAGCCGATCGAGTCCCAGGTCAACGGCGTCGAGGGCATGATCTATATGTCGTCGAAGAGCGCCAACGACGGTTCTTATGTGCTCAACGTCACGTTCGAAGTCGGTGTCGACGGTGACATAGCGCAGGTCAACGTACAGAATCGCGTCACCCAGGCGACACCGAAGCTGCCCGAGGAAGTCAAACGCCAGGGCGTCAACGTCAAGAAGCAGTCCACCAGCATGCTGCTGGTGGTCAATCTCTATTCGCCGAACGAAACCTATGACGGGCTTTTCCTGAGCAACTACGCCAGTATCAACATCCGGGACGTTCTGGTGCGCATCCCCGGGGTCAGCGATGTCGACATCCTTGGCGGGCAGGATTACAGCATGCGCGTCTGGTTACAGCCCGACCGCATGGCGGCGAAGGGTATATCCGCCACGGATGTCTACAACGCGATACGCGAGCAAAATGTGCAGGTTGCCGCCGGCAAGATCGGGCAGAGTCCGGCGGCGTCGGGGCAGCAGTTTCAGTACACCATCCAGACCAAGGGCCGCCTGGCGGACCCGGCCGAGTTCGAGAACATCATCCTGCGCACCGGATCGGACGGTTCCATACTGCGCCTAAAGGATGTCGCTCGGCTCGATCTGGGCGCCAAGAGTTATGACTCTTTCGGTTTGCTGAACGGCAAGCCCAGCGTCGTCATGGCCGTGTACCAGCTGCCGGAGGCCAATGCGCTTGATGTGGCGCAAAGGGTGAAGGACCAAATGGAGCTAATGTCCAAGCGCTTCCCGGACGACCTGGATTGGGCCGTGCTTTACGACACGACGCTGTTCGTGGAGGTTTCCATCGAGGAAGTGGTCGAAACCCTGTTCATCGCCCTGATCCTCGTCATTCTGGTGACGTTCCTGTTTCTCCAGGACTGGCGCGCCACGCTGATCCCCAGCATCGCCATCCCCGTGTCGCTGATCGGGACCTTCGCGGCGATGCTGATCATGGATATGTCGGTCAATACCATCAGCCTTTTCGGTTTGATTCTGGCCATCGGCATCGTTGTAGATGATGCCATCGTGGTCATCGAAAACGTGCAGCGGCACATGAATGACGGCATGGGTGTGAAGCAGGCAACCCGGACCGCCATGCTCGAGGTGACCGGCCCGGTCGTCGCCACGACACTGGTGCTGCTCGCCGTGTTCGTGCCGGTAGGATTCATGCCGGGTATTACCGGGCAACTCTATAGTCAGTTCGCGATTACGATTTCATTCGCCGTGGCGATCTCGTCGATCAATGCACTGACGCTGAGCCCCGCGCTGTGCGCGACGCTGCTCAAGCCCGCTGATCAGAAAGAGCCTTCCTTCTTCGTGTTCCGATGGTTCAACCAAATGCTGGAGGCGACGAGAGGGGGGTATCTCAAGTGGGTTGCCGGTATGGCCCGCAAGCTCGTTCTGACCACGCTGCTGTTTTTCGTGTTCCTGGGCGTTACCGGCTGGCTGTTCACTCAGACGCCGACGGGGTTCCTGCCCACCGAGGACAAGGGCGCATTCATGATCGATGTGCAGCTGCCGGAAGCCGCTTCTCTGGAGAGAACCGTCGAAGTGGTCAAGGAAGTCGAGGCTATCCTCGCCAACCAGCCCGGCGTCGCGGATTTCATGTCGGTACCGGGTTACAGCATTTTAAAGGGGGCGGTCAGTTCCAACAGCGCATTGATGATTGCCGTGCTCGATCCGTGGGACTCAAGAGAAACCCCGGAGCTCCATGAAGGTGCAATCGTAGGCCAGCTGTTCGGAGCGTTTTCCGCGGTTCAGGGTGCAAACGTTTTTCCGTTCAGGCTGCCGCCGATACCCGGATTGGGGACCACCGGCGGATTCGAGTTCATATTGCAGGACACCACCGGGGGCACGCCCCAGGCGCTGGTTGGCGCCATGCAGAACCTGGTGGTCAACGCCAACCAGAACGACAACATGGAGGGCGTGTTCAGCAGCTACCGCGCCAGCATGCCGCAGATATTCCTCGACGTGAACAGGGACAAAGCGAAGACGCTGAACACGCCGCTGGACGAGGTCTTCACGACGCTGCAAGCACAGCTCGGTTCGCTCTACGTCAACGACTTCAACAAGTTTGGCCGAATCTACCAGGTCATCATGCAGGCGGAGCAGAAATTCCGCGCCGACGAAGAAGATATTGGCGATCTGTATGTGCGCAACGGCGATGGCAGGATGATTCCGCTGCGTACCCTGGTCGATACGGAATCCCTGGTCGGGCCCGAGACCGTCGAGCGTTACAATATTCTCCGCTCGGTGACGGTCAACGGCGGCCCGCCGGCGGGCAAAAGTTCCGGGCAGGCCATCGCCGCCATGCAGCAGCTTGCGGACAGTAGTTTGCCGTCAGGCTTCGTCTATGAATGGACCGGGACGGCATTGCAGGAGATCCAGGCGGGGGCTGCCACCGTACAGATCTTTGTGCTGGCGCTGATCTTCGTGTATCTGTTTCTGGTTGCCCAGTACGAAAGCTGGTCGATCCCGCTATCGGTCATGCTGGCGGTCCCCATCGCGGCATTCGGCGGCGTGGTTGCACAGCTCATCGCCGGCCTCAGCCTCGATATCTATGCCCAGGTCGGACTGGTTTTACTGATCGGGCTGGCCAGCAAGAACGCCATCTTGATCGTGGAGTTTGCCAAGGTGCAGCGCGAAGAAGAGGGCAAATCCATTTTCGATGCGACCCTCACCGCGGCGCGCCTTCGATTCAGGGCGGTGCTGATGACCGCGTTTTCTTTTGTTCTCGGCGTCATCCCGCTGGTCATTGCTTCCGGAGCCGGAGCCGCTAGCCGCAGATCGCTTGGAACCATGGTGTTCGGGGGCATGATCGCGGCAGCGGTATTGGCCACCATCATGGTTCCGGTGCTGTACGCGGTGGTACAGACCGTACGGGAAAAAATCAAGGGACCACCTAAAACCGAAAAACTGGTTGAAAGTGCATCCGGCGCCGCGTCTGACTGATCGAGTCGATATGAACAGAGGTATCGCAATGTCTGAAACTATTTGTCTCAAACGGGGGGCCGGCATAGTCCGCCTCGTCCTTGTGTGCGCTATCGCGTCGCTGCCGGCCTGTACCACAATAGGCCCGGAATTCGAGAAACCGGAGTCGACGGTTTCGGACCAGTGGAACGAGTCGTCGGATCCCATGGTGAACACCGAGTCGGCGGAAAACAAGACCTGGTGGCTGGTTTTCGAGGACCCGATACTCAACGAACTGGTGTCTCTGGCCTATCGGCAGAACCTGTCCCTGCAGATTGCGGGTTTGCGCATCCTCGAGGCCAGGGCGCAACTCGGTATCGCGGTCGGCAGGAATTTTCCGCAGGTCCAGCAGGGCCTTGGCAGCGCCGTGTATTCAAGCAGCAGTGAAAACGCGGCGGCAAACATCCCCGGCGCCGATCTCAGTTTCGCCAACTATGACCTTTCGTTCGACGCCAACTGGGAGCTGGATTTCTGGGGCAAGTTCCGCCGCGGCATCGAATCCGCCGACGCCAGCTTCCTGGCTTCAGTGGCCGACTACGACGACGCGTTGGTTACACTGACGGCGGAAGTGGCTCGTGCCTATGCCGCCATGCGTACGTCCGAGGAGCGACTCAGGATTTCCCTCGAAAACGTCGACATCCAGGAGCAGGCCGTAAAAATTGCGGAGGCGCGATTCAAGTTCGGATCCACCACCGAACTCGACACCAAACAGGCGCAAACGCTGCTGTTTTCGACGCTGTCGACAATACCCGAACTACAGGCCAACATCAGACAGTTCCGGAATGCCATAGCCGTGCTGCTCGGCATCACACCGGGACTGGTCGACGCCATCATCGGCGAAACGGGCCCGATACCCACGGTGCCCGACTCGGTTACCGTGGGCATTCCCACCGAGCTGCTTCGTCGTAGACCGGACATCCGCCGTGCGGAACTCGATGCGGCGGCGCAGAGCGCACTGATCGGTGTAGCGCGTTCCGATCTGTACCCCAGTTTCGTCCTGTTCGGCACCATCGGGCTGGCCTCCAGTACATCGAGCCGGGCCAAGTCCAGCACGCTGTTGGATTCCGATTCCGTGTATTTTAGCGGCGGGCCGGGGTTCAGCTGGAACCTGTTCAACTACGGCCGCATAAGAAACGAAGTGCGCGTGCAGGACGCCCGCTTCCAACAGCTCCTGGTGAACTACCAGAATACGGTTCTGCTGGCCCTGCAGGAGGCCGAGGACGCGATGATCGGGTTCATCCGCACCCGGGAGCAATTGGGCTACCTGAAAAACGGTGTTGCGGCGGCGCAGCGCGCGGTCGACATCGCCCTCCTGCAGTACCAGGAGGGCGCGGCCGATTACACGCGGGTGCTCAATACCCAGGAAGCCCTGTTCCGTGAACAGGAACGGGAGGTCACCAGCCGTGGCCTTGCGGTAGCCAACGTCGTTGCCTTGTACAAGGCTCTGGGCGGCGGCTGGCAGGTCCGGATCGGCAATGAAATCATTCCGGCCGAGACTAGAGACGAGATGGCCAAGAGGACCAACTGGGGACAGCTGCTGAAGACCAGGACCGACCCGGCCCAGGAATCCGAGGAATTGAAGAAAGAGCGGCGACGGGTGGCGTGGTGAGATCCCGGGAATAGCAGGTATCGTCCGTAGTGGAGAAGGAAATGAATAGAAAAATCGGTTTTACGTTGGTTTTTGCATTGACCCTCGCGGTGGCGGCGTGCAGCAGTACCACGGTTACCGAGCAGTGGTCGGATCCTGAACAAAAAACCGCTTTCAATAATCTGCTGGTGCTCAGCCTCAATCACAACGATACCCGGCGGCGCGTGTTCGAAAGCGGCTTCATCGAGGAACTCGACAAACGCGGGATCGAGTCCACCGCCAGCTATGAACTCCTGCCGGATAGAAAGGACCTGAGCAAGGAGGCGATAAAATCGTCCATCGCCGGAACGCCTATCGACGCCGTTCTGGTCATGCGCCAGGTGAAGATCAAGAAAGAGGATCGCTATGTCCCACCCCGTTACGACTACGTCGGTGATCCGTTCTATGGCTCTTTTTACGGATACTATGGACACTTTTCACCGATATATACTCCGGGATACATCACTGAAGACACTATCGTGCACCTCGAATCGAATCTGTACCGCGTCGACGGTGAAAAACTGGTCTGGTCCGGAAAAACGGAAACGTTCAACCCGAAAAACACCGACGCGTTGATCAGTGAACTGGCAAAAACCATACTCGGCGAGCTTTCCAAGTCCAATCTGATTTAACAATAAAGTGTGATTTAACTTTGCCGCGGTGGAAAGCGGGCCGCCTTGATGTGTTCCGCATGTCGCAGAAATTCCCGCGCCAATCCTGATACAAGTCAATTAGCCCTCAGCTTGCGGCGGATAGAATCATCCGAATGTCACTACCCGGGAGCTGCGCGTGGTAGAGTCCAAGAACAAGGGCGTGATCACCCTGGACCCGACAGAACCGGTATGGGAACAGGTTTTCATGGTGTCCCCACTGGTGCTGATCGGGACCCGTGAAGAGGGTGGGGGATTCGATCTTGCGCCCAAACATATGGTCATGCCATTGAGCTGGCAGAACCATCTGGGCTTTGTCTGTAGCCCGCGACACCGGACCTATCAGAACATAAACCGCGAGAAAGTCTTTACCGCAAGCTATCTGCGTCCCGCCCAGATCCTGGAGGCAAGCCTGGCGGCGGCGCCGCGCTGTGGCGAAGACGATGCCAAGCCCAGCCTCGCCGCCATCAGTCAGATGCCCGCCGAAGTGGTCGACGGTGTATTCGTGGAAAACGGCTATCTTTACCTTGAATGCGAACTCGACAGAATCGTGGACGATCTGGGAGTGAACAGCCTGATCATTAGCAGAATTGTCGCCGCGCACGTCGAGGAAGATTCGTTGCGCAGGGATGATCGTGATGACCAGGACCTGATCCACGATTCACCTTTGCTGGCCTACCTTCATCCAGGTCGTTTCGCCGCCATTGAAATGACGCGGTCTTTTCCATTTCCCGCTGGAATGAAGAAGTAGGGGTCGAAAGTTTGCGCCAGGGCCAACTGCAGTACTTGGTATAACCGGGAAATCGAGATCTTGAATCCTCGAACCCAGATAGAATCAGCGGTGATTGGTTCCGAGATTCTGGAGTATTTACAAAGCCGGCGGGAGGCATTTGTTTCGTTTATGCAATCGCTAACCCTCCGGGAATCACCTTCGAATGATCCCGCAGCCCAGACCGACGTGCGCGAGTTGCTGATCTCAACGCTGGACGATCTGGGGTACAGATCATTGCGCATCCCCGGTCGCACCAGCGGCGGGCATTTGTACGCCGGTCCCGCCACACGCGCTTCCGCAAGGCCGGCACAGCTCATACTCGGTCACTACGACACGGTCTGGCCGGTCGGAACGCTGCGGGACATGCCTTTCGAGGTAGAAGACAATGTAGTTCGGGGGCCGGGTGTCTTCGACATGAAGGGCGGTATCACACAGGCTGTCTTCGCGCTGGCGGCGCTGCGTGATCTGGGTGTGGACCCCCCCGTTACGCCTCTTGTGTTCCTCAATTCTGATGAGGAGATTGGCAGCCGCGAATCGGGCAGGCACATCGCCAGGCTGGCAAAATGCGTGGAGCGGGTATATGTCCTCGAACCCTCGCTGGGATTGAGTGGAAAACTGAAGACCGCGCGAAAGGGCGTGGGTCGTTTCCATGTAAAGATAAAAGGTAAGGCCGCACACGCGGGACTCGACCCATCCAAAGGGGCCAGCGCCATTCTGGAGTTGTCACACGTGATCCAGAGCCTTTTTGCACTGAATGATGTCGACAAAGGCGTCAGTGTCAATGTCGGCACCGTGGATGGCGGGCTTCGCCCCAACGTGGTCGCGCCTCTGAGTGAGGCCATTGTCGACGTGCGGGTATTGACCCACGCCGATGCCGAGCAAGTGGCACGGGCAATTCTCGCCCTGGAGTCGAAGACTCCCGGGGTGGAGCTTGAAATCAGCGGTCGAATCGGGCGACCGCCCATGGAGGCAACGAAACGCAATCGGGTGCTGTGGACACTGGCACGCGAAATGGGTCAAAACATCGGACTGGACCTGGAGCAGGATACCGCGGGTGGCGGATCGGACGGCAACACAACGAGTATCTTTACCGCAACGCTGGACGGGTTGGGCGCGGTCGGTGACGGGGCCCACGCGCACCATGAGTTTCTCTACATCGACAAGACCATCGAACGAGCCGCGTTGCTGGCCTTGCTGATTTCGGCACCGCCATTGTAGGAACCAGCGTCGGAGCCGCCTGCAGCCACCAATCAGTTTAGTAAACGTGTTAAGGGTTAACCCGCAGGATATGACGATGCGCCAACTCCAGTGTTTCTTTTTATCATTGACCCGTATAGCCGACCTCAAGGACAAACCGTTTGAAGTCGGTCCGTTTCCTCGCGAACGGTGGGCGACCGGCGACTACGCGATGGGAGAGATCACCTCAGGGCACCGCCCAAATATTAAGCTGGAGCTCTGCGACGGGCGGATGGTCGAAGGAATGCCCGGTGACCGAGTTGTCGGCGCGCTCGGCAAGCGATGCGCCACACTGGAAGGTGTCGGCTCCTGGGAAGACATCGGAAAGGATCTTTCCATGCATTCCATGACCGCCGCCGGCCTGTTGGGAAAGGTAACATCGATTTCCCAATATTCCCCTCAACCCCTGCCCCTGCGCTATATCGGCCATCTCACTCGCAACGGGGGCAAGCTCAGCATGCTGGATTTCGCCGAGCCGGCTGAACCGCGAAAACTGCACACGCCCGTGGTGCTGCTCGTCGGGACTTCGATGTCGTCGGGAAAGACGATGACCGGGCGGGTCGTTATCCACGAGTTGAAACGTTTGGGCTACTCGGTTGCCGGAGCCAAGCTGACCGGTGCCGGCCGCTACCGTGATGTGCTGACTTTCAGTGATGCCGGCGCGGACCATATTTTGGATTTCGTCGATACGGGCTTGCCCTCCACGATCGTGGAGCCGGAGGAATACCGCAAGCGGCTGCGCCAGCTGCTTTCGCGAATCAGCGCGCTGAACGCGGATGTGCTGGTGGCGGAGGCGGGCGCGTCGCCTCTGGAGCCGTATAATGGGGCGGTGGCCATCGATGAAATCGGCGACAATATATGCTGCAGGATACTGTGCGCCTCCGATCCATACGCGGTCGTCGGGGTGCAGACCGCCTTCGATTTCCGACCGGATCTCGTTGCCGGGCCGGCGGCAAATACCAGCGCCGGCATAGCGCTGGTCAAGAAACTGACCGGTGTCCATGCACTGGATATAACGAGCACGGATTCCCACGCGGAACTCGCACAGATGCTTCGGCAAAAGCTGGAACAATGACGAAGTGCTGACCTCGAGCTCACTAGCCGAGTCATGGCGGGTAACAAAGCCTGCGGTCTCCACCTCCGGCGGCATTGTGGTTACCCAGCATGTGCTGGCCTCGAAAGTTGGGTCAAGGATCCTGTCCAAGGGTGGCAATGCCGTGGATGCCGCCGTAGCCGCCGCATTTGCCATTGGCGCAGTGGAGCCTTGGATGAGCGGCATCGGCGGCGGTGGTTATATGGTGGCTTACATGGCGGACGAGCACAAAAGTCACGCGGTGGAATTCGGCGTCAAATCGTCCTTTTCACTTGATCCCGGTGACTATCCGCTGATCGAGGGTACCGGACCAGACCTGTTCACCTGGCCGTCGGTGGTAGAGGATCGAAACATTAAGGGGCTCTACTCGATTGCCGTCCCGGGGATGGTCGCGGGGCTCGACAAGGCGCTAGAGGCATTCGGCACCCTGGATTGGCGGGACGTGCTGGCTCCGGCAACCCGACTTGCCGAACAGGGGATGCAGGTGGATTGGTACGGAACGCTGAAAATCGCCTCGGCGGCGGAGGATCTTTCCGGCTTCGTAAACAGCAGCCGGATATTCCTGCCGAATGGTTTCGTGCCGGTTGGGGAATGGGCCGGACCGTTGCCGTCTATTCGGCTGGGTGAACTGGCCAGGACGATGCGGCGCCTTGCCGATGCGGGGGCGGAAGACTTCTACAGCGGTGAAATAGCGGGTGATATTCTGGCGGACGCGGAGGGGATGGGGATCAAGCTCACCGCGGAAGATCTGGCGGCATATCGGCCGCACCTGTCGGAGGTGGAGCGCGGCAGCTATCGCGGCGCGGAGATCGATATCGTTCCCGGGCTCACCGCCGGCCCTACGTTGAAGTACGCGCTGGCATCGTTGGCGGACAACCTGCGTGCCGACTCTGCGGTCCCCGATGCCCGGGCCTATGCCGCCTATGCCCGGAGCCTTTACGATGCCTATGACCACCGTCTCGCCTTCATCGGCGATGTGCCGGACACCGGCTCGCCATCCTGCACGACCCACATCAATGTTGCCGATCGCCACGGCAACCTGGTCGCGCTGACGATCACGCTGTTGTCGCTGTTCGGATCGAAGGTCACCCTGCCGCGGACCGGCATATTGATGAACAACGGCATCATGTGGTTCGATCCCCGACCGGGCAGGCCCAATTCCATTGCCGCTGCAAAGCGTCCCCTGTCGAACATGTGCCCCGTTGTCCTGCTGCGCGAGGACGGTCAACGTTTTGCGCTGGGGGCATCGGGTGGGCGCCGTATCATGCCGGCGGTGTTTCAGCTGGTATCTTTTCTCAGCGACTATCGTATGTCAGTCGACGAGGCCATTCACCAGCCTCGTCTGGACGTCAGCGGCACCGAGATCGTGACGCTGGATGCCGCCCTGCCGCCTGACGTTGTCGAGGCGGTTTCTTCCGCCCACCAGACTCGAATGATGCCAAACGGGGTGTACCCCAATCTGTTCGCATGCCCCAGCGTGGTCGGACATGATCCTGCATTGAAGCAGAATGTGGGCGGTGCTTTCGTGGTCTCGCCGCGCGCATCGGCGATGCCGGAACAGGAATAAGATCCCACGTCGATAGCGGACTTCCTGCTACTTGATCGATGGTCTGGATATCGCACCAGGACGGCCCGGTCCTGGTGTAAAATGGCCATCGGCCGATTGAATGCCCCGCGAGAATTGGCGTACAAAGACAACGGGACACGGATCTTAGCCTGAGCACGGGGCCCACGATGGTGGCGACGAAGTTTGGTCGCCGCCTACCTAATCTGAAAAAATCAGAACCGCAATTTGAACAGTAATCGTGTCTCGAATTCCCGGACCATGACGTACTCTTCCCCGGTGTCGCGCGTGCTGTCGGAGTTGAGACAGGAGATCCGGCCATCGCGGCTGCTGCCGGCCCTGTTTGCAGGGCTGATCATCGGGGCCACGATGGTGCTGTGGTCCGTAACCATTGCCGCCCTGGTTTTCAACGGCGTACTCGAACCTTTCCTGGTGCGGGGTACCGGCTATTTCCTGTTCGGTTCGACGGTTTTGGCACTTGTCTTGGCGTTGATGAGTTCCTATCCGGGCATGATTGCCGGTTCCGACGAAGCCGCCGCGATCATACTCAGCCTGGCAGCCTCCGCGCTTGCCGCCAGTATGCCGCCGTCGACGGATGCCGAGCTTGTTTTCACTACGGTCATGGTCGTGGTCGTGGTTTCGACGCTACTGTCCGGCCTGGTCTTTCTTGTACTGGGACAATTCAAGCTGGGAAACCTGGTGCGATTCATTCCCCTCCCGGTCGTTGGGGGCGTGGTCGTGACTATGGGCTGGTTGATCGTGGTCGGTGCCTTTGGCGTCATGATCGACCAGGACATCGATATGAACACCCTGCCATCCCTGATGCAGCCGGGTAACGTCGTCCGGTGGCTGCCAGGCGCGGTGTTTGGCGTGGCGCTGGTCATTGCTACGCGTACGTCCAGTCATTACCTCGTCCTGCCGGCCATGTTCGCGATTGCGATTGGGCTGTTTTATCTGTTGACCGGAGTATTCGGTTTGTCGGTGGAGGAACTGGAGGCCGGCGGATGGCTGGTGGGTCCTTTTCCCGACCAATCTCTATGGGTCACGATGGATACCTCGATGCTCCATCGCGTCGACTGGGGCCTGGTCGCCGCCCAGGCGGATAGCGTGGGCAGCTTAATACTGCTATGCCTGCTCGGGCTGCTGCTGAGCGCGACCGGCATAGAAGTCGTGATGAAGCGGGACATGGATCTGAACCGCGAACTTGTTTCCGCGGGAATTGCGAATGTGGTGGCCGCGCTGGGTGGTGGGGTGACCGGCTCGCACTCGGTGGAGGATTCCCTTCTGGCACGGGAGATCAACGCATCTTATCGTATCACCGGGATCATAACGGCGCTCGTGTGCCTGCTGGCGCTGGTGTTCGGCATATCGTTTCTGTCCTACCTGCCCAAGACTCTGCTTGGTGGCTTCATCCTGTTCTTCGGATTGATCCTGATGATCGAGTGGGTGTACGAGGGCTGGTTCAAACTGCCCCGGGCCGATTACACCGTGGTCATACTGTGTCTCCTGGTGTCGGCATCGGTGGGCTATCTGCAGGGGATCACGGTCGGCATTTTCGCGGGCGCAATCATATTCGTCTTCAACTACAGCCGGGTCGACGTCATCAAGCACGCTCTTTCCGGGGTCGACTATCACAGCAATGTAGAGCGCGACGGTGAATCGCAGAGGATTCTGATCGATCAGGGCGACCGGATCTGCCTGCTGGTTCTCGAAGGCTTCATATTCTTCGGCACATCACATAAGGTCCTGACCTGGGTCAAGGAGCGGCTGGCTGATCGATCGCGGCCCGCGCTTGGATATCTCATCCTGGATTTTCGCAATGTCAGCGATGTCGATACGTCAACCGTGAGCAGCTTCATCAGGATGAAGCATCTGGCTGAACAGGCCGGATTCAGAATCCTGATGACGAGCCTGTCCGGGGAAATCCTTTCGAGCCTGTCGAGGGGCGAGGTGATCGAGCAGGATGATCCTGTGATTCAGGTTTTTTCGAACACCGACCGGGGTCTGGAGTGGTGCGAACAGCAACTGCTCGACGCCGTCCCGCGCAATGCCGGGGTGGTGGAGATGCGATTATTCGACAGGTTGTCCAGGCAGCTCTCGAACCGCGACAAGGCCGCGCTTCTTATGACTTATCTCGACCTGCAGTATGTCGAGGAAGGGGAATATCTGATCCGTCAGGGGGATGATTCGTCTGACCTGTATTTCATCGAGTCCGGCCGCGTCACCGTCCAGTTCGAAATGAGAAGCCAGGAGCCCGTCAGGGTGCACACTATGGGGGCCGGCACGGTGGTGGGTGAGGTAGCGCTGTATCTTGGCATTCCCCGTTCAGCATCGGTCGTAGCCGAAGTTCCTTCGGTGGTCTACTGTCTGACTAAGAAAGCAATGGAGAAGATGAAAGAAGACCCGGCGTTGGAGGCTGAATTTCACGCTTTTGTGGTGCGTCTCGTGGCCAGCCGCCTTGCCGCGACAAACAAGCTGGTGAATGCACTGCATGGTTGACCGGGCTTTTAATCCCGGCTGCTTCGTATTTCTGATACGGCTCGCAGTTGAATCCGTCGTGCCGTCAGGGCGCGAAGCTGCCACTTGTGATTCTCTTTTGTTTCTAGGACACTGTTCGGTCTGACCATATCTTCCGGGAAATCAAGTGTCCGACAAACCGCAGCCCATCGGTCCGCACGACGTCGGTGGCATGCCAGGTGGTGACATCGATCGTGCCAGCCACGACTACACCTTCTGGGAGCGGCGTATGGACGCCATGGTGTACCTGCTGTTCAAGAAAGGCATGGTCAGGGACTGGGCCGAGATGCGGCACCAAATCGAGTCGCTGGGGCCGGATGCCTACGAGCGCCTGAGCTACTACGAGAGATGGGCCGCGGCAACCGCGGCGCTCATGATCCGGCGGGGCGTGGTGTCGAGGGAAGAACTCGACCGGCGCGTGGCGGAGCTCAAGGAATCAGCCGGCTGATGGCCAGGTTCGCAATCGGTGACCGGGTGCGGATATCCGACCGTGAAGAAGCCAGACACCACCGCGTCCCTGCCTACGTCAAGGGCCACGAGGGCGTGGTGGAGCGCATCTGTGCCGCACAGGGTCAGCCGGAAACGCTGGCCCTCGGTGAGGATGGGGAACCGATACAGACGGTTTATCGAATTCATATTCCCCAGACTCGACTCTGGCCCGGATATGAAGGGCCGAATGGCGATTCGCTGGAGATCGAAATATTCGAACACTGGCTGGAATCCGCGAGATGCTGACATGACCGACGAACATCATTCCCATAAGCACCCCTTGCAAACGGACCACCCCGAGCCCAGCTCCCATCATGAATTGATGGGTATTGCGCTCAATGACCTGCTGGTCAGTAAAGGGATTTACGACAACGCTGAAATGAACGCGATGATCGAGTCCATCGAAAACATCGAACCGAACACTCACGGCGCCCGGGTCGTCGCCCGGGCCTGGGTGGATCCCGAATACAAGGCTTTTCTGTTGAAAGACGGCATGTCGGCCGTGGAGAGTCTGGGTCTGGATCCGGGTTACGCCGTATTGACGGCAGTCGAAAATACGCCCGAGGTGCACAACCTGGTGGTGTGTACCCTCTGTTCGTGCTACCCACGCTTTCTGCTCGGGCGCCCCCCGGTCTGGTACAAGAGCAAGGCCTACCGCTCGCGAGTGGTCAGGGAACCGCGTGCGGTGCTGCGGGAATTCGGTACCGAGATTCCAACAGGTGTGGAAGTCCGGGTGCACGACTCGACGGCGGAACTCAGGTATATCGTGATTCCCATGCGTCCCGCGGAAACCGAGGGCATGAGCGAATCGGAGCTCGCCTCACTGGTATCGCGTGACAGCATGATTGGCACCGCGCTGGCAGGCCGGCCCTGAATCCTGCGGCTGCCGTAAAAGAAGATTCTCCAATTTTAACCGATGACCGGCGCCTTATCCCACCTCAGGGTGCTCGATATGAGCCGGGTGCTGGCCGGACCCTGGGTAGGACAGATGTTCGCGGATCTGGGCGCCGATGTAATCAAGATCGAACGCCCCGGCCGCGGCGATGACACTCGGAGCTGGGGCCCGCCCTACCTCAAGGATGCGGATGGGAGGGACACCAGTGAACCGGGGTACTTCCTGTCCGCCAACCGGAACAAGCGGTCGGTCACCATAGATATCACTCGGCCCGAGGGACAGGAACTGATACGCGGCCTTGCCGCGTTGAGCGATGTTCTCATTGAGAATTACAAGGTCGGCGGGCTGATCAGGTACGATCTCGACTATGAGGCCCTGCGACAGATAAACCCCGGCCTGGTGTACTGCTCCATTACGGGATTCGGGCAATCCGGTCCGAGCGCCCAGCGGCCTGGATACGATTTCATGATTCAGGCGATGTCGGGCCTTATGAGCATCACGGGCGAAAAGGACACGCTGCCAGGCGGTGGGCCCCAGAAAGTAGGCGTTGCGGTTGCGGATATCCTTACGGGATTGTACGCTGGGAATGCAATCCAGGCCGCGCTGCTGCACCGCGAACTCACCGGTCGGGGGCAGTACATCGACTTGGCTTTGCTGGACTGTCAGCTCGCAGCCATGGCCAACCAGGCGATGAACTATCTGGTTTCTGGTAAGCCCCCCGGCCGGCTTGGAAACGCACACCCGAACATCGTGCCGTACCAGGTTTTTGCCAGCAGAGACGGCTTTTTAATCATTGCGGTGGGTAACGATGACCAGTACAGGAGGTTCTGCAGGCTGCTGGACAGAGAAGATCTCGCGGACGAACCGGATTTTCAAACCAATCGGGAGCGCGTCCGCAACCGCGAAAGACTGGTCGCAATCCTGGAGCCGCTGGTGAGGGTCAGGGCATCGCGCGAGTGGATGCAACTGCTCGAAGAACAAAACATCCCCTGTGGTCCCATTTACACTCTGGACCAGACATTCTCCGATCCTCAGACCGTGTCTCGCCAGATGCGGGTAGAAATGGATCACGCCCTTGCCGGCAGGGTGCCGCTGGTAGGCAGCCCGTTCAAATTGTCGGAGACGCCGGTAGAATACAGGATGCCTCCGCCGCTTCTCGGCGAGCACACCGATGAGGTGTTGCAGGACGTGCTGGGACTGGACCAGGATGCGATAGGTGCGCTTCGCTCGGAACGCATCATCTAGCCGGCCTATTGCAGGCGGGCAAACTTGATCGAGCCGGATTCTGATCATTGATGCGCTGGTTTTGATCGTAAATAATTGAAGGAGAGACCATGCCCCAGGAAGTCATTGTCACATGTGCCGTAACCGGCGGGCACGCGAATTTTCATAAGCATCCTGACTATCCCATTACTCCGCAGCAGATCGCGGAGTCCTGTCTGGCGGCGCGGCGAGCGGGTGCCGCCATCGCCCATATTCACGTGCGCGATCCCGAAACCGGCATGCGGTCCGGTGATCCGGCTTTGTATCGTGAGGTCGTTGCCCGAATACGGGACGCCGGCAGCGACGTGCTCGTCAATCTCACCACGAGCGAAGGTGCACGATTCGTGCCGGGCGATATCGATCCGAAGACCGGTGGTCCGGGCACCACCCTGATTCATCCTCTGCAAAGGCTGGCGCACGTCGAGGAACTTCTGCCGGATATCTGTACGCTCGATGTCGGCACGTTCAATTTCGGCGAGCAGATCTTCGTCAACACCCCCGCTCACCTGCGGACGATGGCTGCGCGCATTCGGGAGTTGGGAGTCAAACCTGAGCTCGAGGTGTTCGAACCGGGGCATATTGTTTTTGCAAAGCGCATGATCGAAGAAGGCTTGATCGCTGAGCCGCCCATGTTTCAGTTGTGCCTTGGCATTCCCCACGCTTCCCCGGCGACGCCCGAAGTGCTCTCCGTGATGCAGGGTCTCTTGCCGGACGGCGCCTGCTGGGGAGCGTTCGGTATTTCGCGCTGGGAGTTTCAGATAGTGGCCCAGTGTGTGAGTCGAGGCGGCAACGTGAGGGTGGGCCTCGAAGACAATCTGTATCTTGCCAAGGGCGAATTTGCGTCGAATTCACAACTGGTGGAGCGCGCCGTTCGGCTCGTGCGCGAAGTCGGCGCCGATATCGTCGAACCTTCCCGTGCGGCCGAGCTGCTCGGCCTGTCCGGGCGCTGAGGGCAAGCGGACTTGCTGCCCAATTCCGAGGCCTGCGATCGTAACAAAGCGCCGATACTCGGGGTCCTGAAGGAGGTATTCGCCGATACCCGAATCGTTCTCGAAATCGGCTGTGGCACCGGGCAGCACGCGGTGTATTTCGCTCGAAACCTGCCCCACCTGACCTGGCTGCCAAGCGACAAACCGGGCGCCATCCAATGGATCGAACAAAGGCTGAAACAGGAGGGGCCAGACAATATCGATGCGCCTGTCGAACTCGATGTCCGCAACCAGCCCTGGGGGATTGACGTGGACGGAATATTCAGCGCCAACACCCTGCATATCATGTCGTGGCCGGAAGTGGAGGAGTTTTTCCGCGGTGTGGGCAGTACGCTGCGCCGCCCAGGGACCCTATGTGTTTATGGCCCGTTCCGCTATGATGGAGCTTTTACCAGCACTAGCAATTCCCGCTTCGATCAGTCGTTGCGGGCGCAGGATTCGAAAATGGGCGTCCGGGACTTCGAAGCCGTCGATGCCCTGGCAGCGGCACAAGGGCTTTCGCTCCTCGAAGACATTCCGATGCCGGCCAACAACCAGACCCTGGTCTGGCGCAGGGAACGGGTGTAACCATTTTTTTTCTGTCAGTGGGAAAGCGATATGTTTGAGCAAGAAACTGTCCTGCTGTTCATAGTTGCGGCGGTGTTGCTTTTGATAACGCCGGGTCCGGCCGTCGTCTACATCGTGGCGCGAAGCGTGAGTCAGGGCACGCTGGCGGGGATGGTTGCGGCCGTGGGGATGCACGTGGGAACGGTGGTACACATCACGGCTGCGGCTTATGGCGTGTCTCGCCTGCTGATGACATCGACGACGGCATTCAATATTATCAAGTATTTGGGAGCCGCATACCTCATATATCTTGGTATCAAGAGCTTCCTCGGCAAGGTAGATGTGACGGACCGGGCCAAAGCCAAACCGGAACACAAGCACCTATCGACCATTTTTCGGGAGAGCATCGTGGTGAATGTCCTCAATCCAAAAACCGCATTATTTTTCTTCGCCTTCCTTCCCCAGTTCGTCAATCCCGGCGGAAATGCATCCGCCGCAGCGCAAATCATCGTTCTGGGGCTGATTTTCGTCACGGTCGGAATCCTGAGCGATGGCCTGTACGCCGTCTTCGCGGGCGCGTTGGGCGACAGGTTGAAACGAACGGGCAACCGTTACGGCAAGTACGTAGCCGGGACCGTGTTCACAGGGCTCGGGGTCATCACGGCCTGTGCCCGGCGATAGGAGTGCGTGGCCATGATCACTCTCATTCAGTCAAACACCGTTATCGAGGCCGCACTGGCAAGAGCCCGGGAACTTGGGCTGCCTCCCGTCGGAGCCGCCGTGCTTGATTCCGGCGGTCACCTTAAGGCTTTCCAGGCGGAAGATGGATTGAACTTCCTGCGTGTACGCATCTGTTCGGCCAAGGCATGGGGGGCGCTGGGCCTGGGTGTCGACAGTGACAAGATTGCCGAACGGTATGAATCGGGAGGGCCAAATCCAGGATTCATCGGCGCATTGAATGCGCTGAGCGGAGGCAATGTCATACCGCTGCGCGGCGGCCTGCTGATACATGGCCCGGACCAGACCCTGATCGGCGCGGTTGGTGTTTCAGGGGCCCTGCCTGAACAGGACGAAGAATGTGCCCGTGCCGGCATCGTGGCCCTGGAGAGAGCACGACAATGACTCCGCTCACCCAGTGCAAGCTGTTTGCCCATTATAATCAGGCGATGAACCAGAAGACCTATGGGGCGGCGGAACGGCTGACACGGGCCGAAATCGAAGCCGATCGGGGGGCTTTCTTCGGTTCAATACTGGGCACGCTCAACCACATACTGGTAGGGGATCTAATCTGGCTGCATCGCTTCGCCCAGCATCCGGGCAGACACTATGCGCTCAACTTCGCCCGCGATACGGAACCGCCGTATCGTCTTGATCAGATCATTTACAAGGATTTTGCTGATCTGCGGGAGCACAGAAAACTCGTCGATGGTCACATCGTTGCCTGGTGCGCCCAGCTGAAGGAAGCGGATCTCGAACACCCGTTGACTTACACCAACATGCGGGGAGAGCAGTGTTCAAGAGAAACGGGATTACTGCTAAGCCATTTCTTCAATCACCAAACCCACCATCGTGGTCAGGTTTCCACTCTTTTCTCGCAATATTCCGTCGATGTGGGTGTAACCGATCTGCTGGAGCTGATCCCGGAAGTCAGCGGTTGAATGACATATAATGGCGACTAACGGCGACGCAAATTTGACCGCACGGAAACGGTTCTCGGACACGCGGTCGAAAACGGATCAAGCTGTTGGTTTCAGGAGACGCTTGTTGCGTATTCGAAGTTTAAAACTAACCCTGCTGACTTTTCTGGCCGCCGCGAATGTCGGCTGGGCACAGATTGAATATCCCGAGGTGGCCTCGACATTTGATTTGGGCCGCGGGTTTTCCGCCACGGTAGAGCACGAATATCATAACAGCCGGCACGGTGCTTTCAGTCAATTCAACGGCTCGGAGGTAACCACTTTCTCAATGCACCGCGAGCTTAGGCCCGGTACTTTCCACTATGGCAACACCTTTGCCCAATCCGAAAGTCATCAGCATTTCGGTTTCTCCACGGACCGCTTTACGGGTGCGTATTTCCAGGGCAGTGGAGTGTCATTTTCCAAAACCGGTAGCGGACTCTATACGGATCTCAACCATTACTTTTTTCACGGCGGCAATCGCGCGCCTTTCCAGTTCAAGGGTGGCGGCCTGAACCTGGATGTAGGCAGCGGCGTATCCGTCCAGATGGCCGCAACAAAGGTCAAATCTCCGGGTCTCGAAGACCGCGACGGCCGCTACGCGGGGGTCTCTGTCGGCAAATGGAGCGGGGGATTTTTCGGTCTGGAGCGCGGCGGTGAAGGAGTCGGGCGCGGCTTCAATTTTACCTTCCGCGGCGTCGCAACCGGCATCGAGTACCAGGAAGTCCTGAGCAATACCGGCGCCCATCTGAGACGGCTCGGGTTCAGCTGGCGCACGCACCCCAGTTCGCGCTTTTCGGTGGAGCTGGAGGACGCGCGAAATCCTCTGTATGCGGACGCTGACGAGCGCAGGGTCATGTTCCGCATTCAGCGTACATTCGGGCGCAGCAGGTCATTCGGCGCGGTGGAGCAAGACGGAGAGGACGGCGAAGGAACCGGCAAGCAGACCAAATACGGAACGGTCGTCGCGATTGGCCTGGGCGTGGGTGTGCTGGCGGCCGCCGTCAGCTCGGGTGACAGCGGCGACGACGGTGCGGCACGATTCGCCACTCCAGACGAGGCGGCCTTCGACGTGATGAACAAGATCAATCCGGTATCTGTGCGGCAAAACCGCGAACACGGAGGCTGGATCTACAAAAAACCGGATGGCAGTTACGACAGCACGAACCCGGTTGCCGGAGGGGAGGCCAGCGTCAATATCGGCAACCCCGCAACCTCCGTCCCTGCCGGGACTGCGGCTTCCGCCAGCTACCATACTCACGCCGGGCCGGATCCGCGTTATGACAACGAAAATTTCTCACCACAGGATGTACTATCCGACATCCTGATAGGCCTGAACGGCTATCTCGGAACGCCGGCCGGATTTCTGAAAAAGCACATCGTGGCCACCAACCAGATCACGGTGCTTGGCAGGATCGCGAATTGAAGAATTGCCGCCGATTGGCCAGGGGCGTTGTAGTTTTGACATTTTTTTGCGGTGCTTGCGGGGCGCAGATGCAGGAGTCGGTAAAACAAAGCATTGATTACGTAGCCGGACTGAACGAGGACTGCATACTGGAACACGGTTATCGTTGTGTCGAGGCAGTGGAAGACGATTTCCTGAGTGCCGAGGCGCACCAGCGAATGATTCCTGCTTCGTATCTGGCAGCGTGGCAGGTATGCTACGAAGATTTCAAAGCGCTCTCCGATCTGACCGATGAACAGAAGGAGCTGAAGCACTACCGCATTGGCTTCACTCACAACGAGGACGAATACATCGTCCTATTCCAGGCGCTGCTTTTGCCCGAGATCGTCGATGGCAAACCGCAGGGTACTATCCGGTCGACATTCGGCCGTTCCATGAAGTACAGGGTTGACAGGGAGTCATTGGCTATCAACAAGCGGCTTTTCCTGAAGTAGTCCCGGCCGCGCATCACACCTTATTTTTCCGTTCTGGCGGCGGGGCGCCGCTCCGATGTCGTATATGAACTTCATGCCGATTCCGTGGCCGTATGTATTTTGGTTGGAGAAAGGCCAGATCATGTATCAACCCGGCTCGCATGCTGCGCCAAACCGGCGCGCAGCCCCGCCTGTCAGGCGCCATCGCGGGGCAATCTTGCACAATATGCAGGCCGGTCTGCTGGTCGGTGCGGTGCTACTGGCGTGGGTTTCCGCTGCAGGGGCATTCGATGCGACCTTGGACAGCGGAGATGCCAAACTCCATGTCTATGTGGAAGACGCTCGCTTTGAACTCCCGTATGGCCGGATCGTGGCGTGGGTTCAGCGTTCCAGCGATGTCGTTTCGGAATACTTCGGCGGCTTTCCGGTTGAGGAAGCCTATGTGGCCGTAACGGGACGGCCCGGTAAGGGGGTAATGAACGGAATCGCGCTAGGCAGCGGCGAAGCCGTGGTCAATGTCAAGCTGGGTCTGGACACCGACGAACGCGATCTAAGCAATGATTGGGTATTGGTGCACGAACTGATACACCTTGCATTTCCAAAAGTGCATACCAGGCACCACTGGGCTGAAGAGGGCCTGGCTGTTTACGTGGAATCGGTCGCACGGGTGCAGGCCGGCATGATCGACGCCGAGACGTTGTGGATGCATTTCGTCGATGGTATGCCGAAGGGTTTGCCGCAGGAAGGGGACCGCGGGTTGGACAACACGCCGACCTGGGGAAGGACTTACTGGGGTGGCGCATTGTTTTATCTGCTTGCGGACATAGAGATCATCAGGCGAACCGGTGGTGACAAGACGCTCAAAAACGGACTGCGCGCAATCGTGGGAGAGGGGTACAGTATCCTTGACAGTTTGGAAATACGGCACATCTACCGGATCGCGGACCGGGCAACGGGCGTACCTGTGCTTTTGGAAACATACGAATCCATGGCGGATCGTCCGGCATCCGTGGATCTTGTTCTATTGTGGCGGCGGCTGGGGGTGGAGCGCACAGTCAGCGGTGTGGTTTTCCATGAAAACGCCGAATGGGCGGGCGTCAGAACAAAAATATCCGCCGGGAAAAATGCAAAAAACATGGCGAAATTCATCAAAAACGCCATCTCGATTTCACAACGTCGGCGTAATCTCGTTATGGGGAATGACGGGGATAGAATTGAACGAGCGGCTGCAATTTGTCCAGGCACACGATAGATCTGAGATAGTCCGTCGTTTGATCGGTGCGCTGGCAGGAACAATTTTCGGGGTGCTGACGCTGATTCCAATTTCATCGTTTGCAGAGGAAATCGAGGGCGTGTTCGACACGCATTTACCTGATGGCATCCCGAAAACGAATGGCTCGAAACCTCTGCAGATAGGCTTCCGTGAATCGTTGCGATCGTTCTCTGATGAAGCGGCAGCCTGTGGCGATGGATGCTTTTCACTGTCCTCTGTCAGGACGGTCGATTATGATCACCTGCAAGCCGCCTACGACGGCCGGGAACTGAGTCTGAATCTTGGGCAGAGCGGACCGGTATCCCTGCGATTCACGGGGCGCCGGCTGAAAATGCAGTTCGAATTCTAGCCCCGCATCCAGCGGTGATATTTTTCCAGCCACCGCAATATCGTCCGCGGTGCGTGATTCCGTTTCCACTCCCCTGCAGCAAGCTTGTTAGCTTCTGACAGTGTGGGATAGGTGTGGATGGTGCCAAGTATTTTGTTCAGTCCCAGATCGTGTTTCATGGCGGTTACGAACTCGGTGATCATGTCGCCTGCATGCTCGCCGACAATGGTCGCGCCGAGGATCTTGTCCTTGCCCGGTGCGGTGAGCACCTTTACCATTCCCTCCGCAGACTGATCGGCAACGGCGCGGTCCAGATTGCCGAGGTCGTAGACAGTGACTTCGTGGGGCAAGTTCTTTTCCGTCGCCTCGAGTTCATTCAGCCCGACGCGGGCGATTTCAGGCTCGGTGAACGTCGCCCAGGGGATAACCGAGTAGTCCGCCTTGAATAGTCTGATGGCGCCGAACAACGCATTGACACTGGCAAACCATGCCTGGTGAGCGGCGACGTGGGTAAACTGGTAGGGTCCGGCGGCGTCGCCGCAAACGTAGATATTGGGAAACCGCGTACGCAGGTACTCATCGACTTCGACCGTTCCCGTGCGGGACAGACCGATGCCCATTTCCTCGAGGCCATAGCCTGCCGTGTTGGGTTTTCTGCCCAGCGCCACGAGAAGGTTGTCAAACTCGATCTCGACCTCCTTGCCGTCGTGTTCGCAAACCAGGACATGTCCTTTCTGTGTTCGTTTAAAGGCGGTAGCCCGGTGACCGACGCGCACGTTTACTCCCTCCTCGGCGAAACGATCCTGGACGAGTTTAGATATTTCGACGTCTTCCCGGCTCAACAGCCTTGGCAGCATTTCGACTTGGGTAACGCTGCTGCCCAGTCTCGCGAAGCATTGTGAGAGCTCGCAGCCGATAGGCCCACCGCCGAGGACCAGGAGCCTTCGTGGCAGTTCACGCACCGACCAAAGGTTGTCCGACGTCCAGTAGTCTGTTTCATCGATCCCGGGAATTGGCGGCACCAGGGGCGTGGCCCCCGCAGCGATGACTATGTTTCGGGTGCTGAGTGCCCTGCCGTTCACCTCGACGTGATAGGGTGAAACGATCCTGCCTTCACCCTGGATGACCTCCACACCCAGAGCGCCGTAGCGCTCGACGGAGTCGTGAGGTTCGATGTGTTTGATCACTCCGTGTACGCGCTCCATGATATCGGCGAAATCGAAGTCGACTTCGGCGGACTTCATACCGAATTCCCGCGCGCGCCTGATGTGGCTGAGATACTTGGCGGAGCGTATCAGGGCCTTGGAAGGGACGCAGCCCGTGTTCAGACAATCCCCGCCCATCCTGCCTTTCTCGATCAGGGTTACCTTGGCCTTGACCGCGGCGGCGATATAGGACGCAACCAGGCCGGCGGACCCAGCACCGATGACAACGACATTGCGATCGAATGAATCCGGTTTGGGGTGCCCGCGATAGACTTTTCTGGTTTTCGCATACCCGATCAGTTTTTTTGCGAGCAGCGGGAAAATCCCCAGCAAAGACAGCGAGATCAGGAGTGCGGGCGACAAGATCCCTCGCAACGAGTCGATCCGGGCCAGTTGGCTGCCGGCATTGACGTAGATAACGGTTGCAGGGAGCATGCCGATTTGACTGACGATATAGAACAACCATGCGGGTATTCGGGTCAAGCCCATGAGAAGGTTGATCAGCCAGAACGGAAAGATCGGCACCATTCGAACTGTGAACAGGTAGAAAGCGCCGTCCTTTTCCATGCCCTCGTTGATCGCGGCGAGCCGGTGTCCGAAGCGGTCTTGCACCCAGTCGCGCAGCAGAAACCGGGCCACTAGAAATGCCAGAGTGGCGCCGATGCTCGATGCAAAGGATACGATGACCGAGCCTGCGGCAACACCGAAGATGGCCCCGCCGATCAACGTGACCCAGACGGCGCCAGGCAGGGACAATGCCGCCATAAGCACATAGCCGATAAAATATATGGAGATGGACTGCCACGGATTTTCCACATAGAAATCCCTGATGCGTTCCTGCTGCTGCTTCAGAAAATCTGGACTCAGGTACCTGCCGAGGTCGAACGCAAAGAACGCCACCACGAACAAGACGATGACCATCACCAGTATGAATTTAGATTTCTTCATCAGGCTATTGCCTTGCTCACGATCTCTTCGACATCACTTGAAATCCCGTGGTGATCGAGGATGCCTTCCAGTACCTTCCTGATCTTCTCCTGCCGCGCCGGATCGTAGCGACGCCACGAGTTGAAAGCCGTGGCGAGGCGCGCGGCCACCTGCGGATTCAGTTCATCCAGTCTGGTGACAAATCCCGCGACGAACTCGTATCCGCGTCCGCTTGCTTCATGGAACCGCACGGGATTGCCATGCGCAAACGAGCCGATCAGGGCGCGCACGCGGTTGGGATTCCGCAGATTGAAAGATTCGTGGCCCGTTAAATCGACGACGCGTTCGAGCGTGTCCGGGAGTCGGGAGATGGCGTGCAGCGCCAGCCATTTGTCGACGACTAGATTTTCATCCTTCCACCGGTTGTAGAATGATTGCAGCGCCTGATTGCGATCGTTTCCGGAGATGTCGTTGAGCGCCAGCAGCGCGGCCGTCGTATCCGTCATGTTGCCGGCGGATCTGAACTGTCTCGTGGCCAGTTTTACCGCCTCGTCGCTACCGGCGCTGCAAAGATAGTCCAGGCAGGTGTTCTTGAGGCTGCGGCGACCGATGGAATCCTGGGTGATGTCGTAGCGATCGCCGCCGAATCTGTCGTATACCTCGAAAAGAGTGCTCCACAATGTCCGGCCAAGTTCGGCCTTTAGGTGGGTACGCGCCTTGTAGACGGCATCCGGATCGATGACCTCGAGAAACTCGCTGACGTAGGCCTCGGACGGCAGCATGAGCAATTGCGACAGCATTGCACGGTCGCCTTCGTCCGACTGGAGCAGGGAACGTACGGCGCTGAAATACCGGTCGTCGATGCTTGGCTGTTGGTCCTGCTGCTCGGCTTGCACCAGGTCGAGCATGATGTTCATTGCCAGCCGCTGCGCGGCCTCCCAGCGGGCAAACGGGTCGGTGTCCTTTACCGTAAGAAAGTAAAGTTCCTCCTCGGTGTACTCGTAATCGATCTTTACCGGCGCGGAGAATCCCCGCAGCACCGACAATACCGGGCGGGACGTTATCCCCTCGAACGTGAACGATTCGCTTTGCCGGGTTACTGCAAGCATGGTTTCCTTCGAGTGTTCGGGCCCGAGGTTGAAGTAGTCGCCGTTATCGGCGAGAAGCGCCATACTCAGCGGTACGTGGAAAGGCTGCTTGCCGTCCTGCCCCGGTGTTGGGGGACACGACTGTTCCACATGCAGTTCGTACGTTTCGCTGCCCGAGTCGTAGGAAGGCGTCAGCCTGAGCACGGGCGTTCCGGCTTGGTCATACCATCTTTTGAATTGCGTCAGATCGACATCGTTTTGCTTCTCGAAAGCCGACACGAAATCGTCCGTGGTGACGGCCTGTCCATCGTAGGTTTTGAAATAGTAGTCGGCACCCCGGCGAAAACCCTCAGGCCCCACCAGGGTGCGCAGCATACGGACCACCTCGGCACCCTTGTTGTAGACCGTCACCGTGTAGAAGTTATTGATTTCCTGATAAGACTGCGGGCGTACTGGATGAGCCATCGGCCCGGAGTCTTCGATGAATTGCTGCACCCGAATTACGTTTACGTCCTTGATACGCTGTACTCCACGCGATCCCATATCAGCGCTGAATTCCTGATCACGAAACACGGTGAAACCTTCCTTGAGGCTCAACTGGAACCAGTCACGGCAGGTCACGCGGTTCCCGGACCAGTTGTGGAAGTATTCGTGGGCTATAACCCCCTCTATGGCTTCGTAGTCCGCGTCCGTGGCGGTGTCGGGTTTAGCCAGTACATACCTGGAGTTGAATATGTTCAGGCCCTTGTTTTCCATGGCGCCCATGTTGAAGTCGTCCACCGCCACGATCATGTAAAGGTCGAGATCGTATTCCCTACCGTAGACTTCTTCATCCCATTTCATCGCCTTTTTCAGGGAAGCCATGGCGTGGCCGCACTTGTCTGCGTTGTGATGTTGGGTGTAGATGCGCAGTTCGACCACGCCTCCGGAGCACGTAGTAAACTCATCGTTGATACAGGCCAGGTCTCCTGCAACGAGGGCAAACAGGTATGAGGGCTTGGGGAACGGATCCTGCCATACGGCACGGTGGGTTCCATCGCCTAAATCACGGTGGTCGTGCAGGTTGCCGTTCGACAGCAGCACCGGATAGTGGTCCTTGTTCGCCGTTATTGTCGTCCGGTACCGGGCCAGTACGTCGGGGCGGTCCGGAAAAAAGGTGATCCGGCGAAACCCCTCCGCTTCGCACTGCGTGCAGAAGTTTCCGCTGGAACGATACAGGCCGGACAGCGTGGTGTTGTCCTGCGGTTTGATTTTTACCTCGGTGACCAGAACGAAGCTCTCCAGGTCCGTTTCCAGCAGCAGGTGGTCGTCCGTAATCCGGTAAGCAGCGGAATCAACCGCAGCCCCGTCGAGTTCGATTGCGATCAGCGTCAGCGCCTCGCCATCGAGCACCAAGGGCAGTGCGTGCGCACCGTTTCGTCTGATCGACAAAGTGCTGCGGACCCGCGTTTCCTCCTCGCCCAGATTGAAATCCAGGTCAACGCGGTCAATCAGAAAGGGCGGGGGCTGGTAGTCCTCAAGATTGATCTTGGGCTTTTTTGTCATCTTTGCTGCGGGATAACCCGGCGTATTCGTCCATGCCAATCAATGCGGACGGGAAAGTTCATCAATGCTGGTGATCAGGCGAAGGCAATCAGAACGATCACGAAAAGTATTACCAGTCCCAACGGCAACAGCAGGCTGCCCCAGTCCTTGTTGGTTGCTTCGGCGCTTTGCTTGAAGACCTGTTTCAAACCGGGCCGGAACCAGAACAGGACAAGCAGAACCACCGCGCCGATTGCGATGAGTTCCCAAGTTTCGGGTTGGGTCATTAGTTTTTTCTATATCCCTTTGAAGGAGGCCCGCAGTTTGATTTAATTATGCACTATGATTGAACATCAGAAAATTGGCATAAAGCTAATAGAGCTAGAGACAGAACACCGAGATTTGGATGACGCTATCAGGAGTATGGAAGCTGGGGTCTATGTCGACCAAATTCAGCTAAAGCGTTTGAAAAAGAAGAAGTTACGGCTGAAAGACACCATCTCCAGGCTGCGCAGTTCGCTGATACCCGACGTCTCCGCTTGATCCGCAAATGCTGCAGGGCTCCGGCCCCCTCCCAGCGGGAGAGGGCAGCGGACCCCGTCATGCTGAAATCGAGCCCGACCCCTAACGCACCATGACCCCGAAGGATCGCCGGGCTTTGGCGACCCCGCGGGGTGGGCGCCGGGATGGACCGGGGCCCTGATGCTATCGAGTAATGCAATAAGTGACGGTGCAACAAGCAAACTAATACCGGTAATGCTCTGGTTTGTATGGCCCATCCGGTGCCACGCCGATATAGTCGGATTGTTGCGGTGTCATTTCAGTTAGCGCCGCACCGATTTTCTTGAGGTGCAGGCGGGCCACCTGCTCATCCAGTTTCTTCGGCAGAGTGTGGACCTCGTTTCCGTACTGATCCCCACGGGACCACAGCTCGATTTGCGCCAGCACCTGATTGGTAAACGAATTCGACATCACAAAACTCGGGTGACCGGTTGCGCAGCCGAGATTTACCAGCCGTCCCTGCGCCAGCAGGATGATCCGCCTGCCGTTGGGGAAAATGACATGGTCAACCTGGGGCTTGATGTTGTCCCATCCGTAACCCTCTACCGAAGCGACATCGATCTCGTTGTCGAAGTGGCCAATATTGCAGACGATAGCCTGGTCCTTCATGGCCAGCATGTGATCGTGAGAGATCACGTGGTAGTTGCCGGTAGCCGTCACGAAAATGTCTGCCTTGTCTGCGGCGTCGTCCATGGTGACCACGCGATAGCCTTCCATTGCGGCCTGCAGGGCGCATATCGGATCGATTTCCGTAACCCAGACAGTTGCCCCCAGGCCGCGCAGTGATTGTGCACAACCCTTGCCGACGTCACCGTAACCGGCGACCACGGCGATCTTGCCCGCGATCATCACGTCCGTAGCCCGCTTGATGCCGTCCACCAGTGATTCGCGGCAACCATAGAGATTGTCGAACTTCGACTTGGTCACCGAATCGTTGACGTTTATCGCGGGGAAGGGAAGCTCTCCCTGTGCCTGCATCTGATAGAGGCGCTTGACTCCGGTCGTAGTTTCCTCCGTAACACCCTTGATGTTATTGAGGATGTTGGAGTAGAAGCCCGGTTTGGCGTTAAGCCTCTTCTTGATGGCCGCGTAAAGCAAACGTTCCTCTTCACTTGTCGGATTGTCCAGCACGGAGGGGTCGGACTCCGCCCGGGCACCGAGGATCACCAGCAGGGTTGCGTCCCCACCGTCGTCGAGGATCATGTTCGGCGTTTCGCCGTCCGGCCATTGCATTATGCGATGAGTGAATTCCCAGTACTCCTCCAGGGATTCGCCCTTGTAGGCGAACACCGGAATGTCTTGCGCAGCGATTGCAGCTGCGGCGTGATCCTGGGTGGAAAAAATATTGCAGGACGCCCAGCGGACTTCCGCCCCGAGCGATACCAGCGTCTCGATCAGTACCGCCGTCTGGATGGTCATGTGCAGGGAACCGGCTATGCGCGCACCCTGCAGGGGCTTGTCCGCGGTGTATGCCTCCCGGGTTGCCATCAGTCCGGGCATCTCCGTCTCGGCGATGGCTATTTCCTTTCTGCCAAAATCGGCCTGGGAAAGGTCGGCCACGAAGTAATCGGAAACCATGTCTTGCGCAACTACGCTCATTTGTCACTCCTCACTCTTTTCAGAGCACGAGTGAGCGCCGTTATTCGGGTTTTTCCCGAATCCGCTTGAGCCTGGCCGGCCAGCCGGAAACAGCCGGATGGCGGGTTGCAGCGCTCCTCAAGCGGCGGAAATCAGGGGACGAGGATTATAAGGAAATCAGTCGGATTTTCCAGAGGCCTTACTGGTGCACTGCACTCCCGCCCGGAAATCGAACCAATGGGAGGATCAGGGACCGCCTTCGTATGCCGCAATACGCTTCTTCAGAAGGCGTAATTCCTTGCAGGAGAAAAAGCACGCGTCATCGAGTTTTTCCAGCTGCGCCCTCGCCAGATCCGGCCGATCGGTCATGAGGAACAATTCGCCAAGGTACTCGAGGGCGCCTTTGTGCTTCGGGTCGATCTGCAGCGCTTTTTCATAGGCTGCCAGGGCGTCGTCGAACTGCTGCAGGTTGCGTAAGCTGAATCCCATGTAGTTCCAGGCATTGGCGTTATCCGGTTCCTTGTCGATTACCTTTTCCAGGAGTTCGACGGCGCTGGAATAGTCTTCATTCTTGATCGCCTTGACGGCCTGCTTGTAATCGCTAGATTTCGGCGCGGTATTGCTGCCGCCACCGCCGTCGGAATGCGCGGGCAGGGCCGCGCAAATGCAAACAATGCCCAGGATCTTAGCTGCTTTATTGATCATAAGTTTTCTCTGATATCACTTTGCACCAACTGCATTGGATACCTCGAATTCAGATTCGTTCATCCGGGGCATGGAATTTAGCTGGGGTGGATCTATGTTGGCCGAATACAGCAAGCGACACCGAGGTATACTAAGCGATCGCGAAAAAATTTCATATGTCCGGGCCGGCCCAGCACAACGATTACAACGAGGATTTTATTACTGCGCTGCAGTGGATGTGGGGTGACGGATACCTGTCGCCGGGTGGACCACAGGAAGTCGCCGAAATGTTGCGGGGGGTCAGGGTAAACGGCAAAAACGTCCTGGATGTAGGCTGCGGACTGGGTGCGATCGATGTACTGCTGGCCCAGACCTATGGGGCAAGGAAAGTGGTGGGCATCGATATTGAGCAGCCCCTTGTCGATCACGCCCGACGCCGTGTAGCGGCAGCTAATCTGGTTAATCGAATCGGCATTCAGTGTGTCGAACCAGGACCGCTCGTCTTCGGCGACGCGTCGTTCGATATGGTATTCAGCAAGGACTCGATTATCCACATCCCGGACAAGGCCTCTTTCTACCAAGAGGTGCTGCGTATACTCAGACCGGATGGAGTATTCGTTGGCAGCGACTGGCTGCGCGGTGGATCAGGCGAGTATTCCGGGCAGATGCGGGAGTGGCTGGAGCTGGTGCAGCTAACATTCGAAATGAAGAATCTTGAGCAGACCCGTATCGCACTGGAGCAGGCAGGTTTCGTTCGGGTTCGGCTGAGGGATCGAAACGACTGGTACCGGAACGAGGTCAGGAATGAACTGGCAACGCTGTCCGGTGCTCAATTCGATGAGTTGACCAGGCGAATTGGTTCGGATAAAGCGGATCACCGGTTGAAGAGCAGTTCAGCGAAGCGAAAGGTCATCGATCGGGGGGAGCTCCGGCCGACGCACTTCATTGCTTGCAAGCCGGCTTAGCAATCTCGGCCGTGTCGCCGTTCTCCGGTCGCCCGGAATGTTACGCGGCGGCTTTTACAGATCGCGACCCAAAAAGGCTGAGGAAGTCTTCCAGCAACAGATAGCAAACCGGAACCAGGATCAGCGTGATAAAAGTGGCAAACAGGATGCCGAATCCCAGCGACACCGCCATCGGGATCAAGAACTGCGCCTGGGTGCTTTTCTCGAAAATCAGCGGCATCAGGCCGGCAAACGTGGTTAGCGATGTCAACAGGATTGCCCTGAACCTCGCAACGCCCGCTTTGCGCACCGACTCGACCAGATCCATACCCTCTCGGCGTCTTCGATTGATCCAGTCGACCAGCACAAGACTGTCGTTGACCACGACTCCGGCCAGCGCGAGCAGTCCCATGATGCTCATGATGCTCAGGTTCATGCCCATAATCATATGGCCAAGTATCGCGCCGACCACGCTGAACGGAATGATCAGCATTACGATGATAGGCTGAAGATAGGACCTGAACGGAATTGCCAGCAGGGAATAGATCGCGAACAGTACGAACAGGGCGCCCACATAAAGACTCCCGTAGGATTCGCTTTGTTCACGTTGTTCGCCCTCGAAAGAATAGCGCACCGCGGGATAACTTACCCGCAGCTCGTCGAGATAGACCTTCAGATCGGAAACGATCTGATTCAGATTGCCGAGTTTTTTGTTGATATCCGCCCTGACGTTGACCACGCGGTTGCGGTCGACGCGCCTTATGGTCGAATAGCCCTGGCCGATTTCCGCGTCCGCTACGTTTGTGAAGGGGACCCGGGCGCCACCCGTCGCACGAATGCGCATCTGGTACAAACTGTCCATCGACCGGCGTTGGTGTTCGGGGTAGCGCACCATGACACGGACATCGTCACGGCCGCGCTGAATCCGTTGTACTTCGGCACCGAAAAAGGCCTGTCTCACCTGGCGGCCCAGATCCTCCACATTCAGACCGAGCAGCTCCGCTTCGGGCTTTATTGTCAGTTTGATTTCGTCCTTGCCGCCTTCGAACGAGTCCTGGACGTCGAATACTCCCGGATACTCCGCCAGCCTTGCCTTGACCAACTGAGACATTTCCGAAAGCTGTTCGAAATCCTGCCCCGCGAGTTGAACGTCTATGGGATCCCCCCCCCTGCCGATCTCCGCGCGGAAGCTCAGTTCCTTCGCGCCCGGTACGGAGCCTACCATCTGCCGGAGTTCCCGGAGCAGATCCGAAGAGCCGATGCTGAGAGTTCTGTCTTCCGGGGGTACCAGCTCCATGCTGATCTGGCCCAGGTTGGGCTGTCCGCTGGTGCCGCCCGCGCGCCCGCTGGTGAAGGTCCATCCGATACTCAGCAGAATCTGGCGAATGACCGATTGGCCGCTGTCGGCATCGATGTACTTTTTTTGCAGTTCACCGGCCGAGGCACCGATCCGTCGGATATATTTCGTGGTTTCGGTGACCGGAGTTCCTTCCGGCATGACCAGCGTTACACGGGCGGTTTCACTCTCGATGCGCGGAAAAAAGGTATAGCCGTACCGGCCGCTGACGACCACACTGACAATGATAAAAGCGCCTCCAACGAATAAAACCAGGGTCAGGAAACGCCACTTCAATGCGCGCGCCAGCATCGGCTGGTAAACGGAGCGAATGAACCGTTCCAGGCCATCGGCGATCTTTCGCTGAATGCGCTGGAGCCATCCGATCTGCTCATCGGTTCTGATTTTTATGTGCTTCATGTGGGCAGGCAGGATGAGCTTGGACTCTACCAGGGAGAACAGGAGCACCGGAATGACGATCATGGGTATCTGGGCAAAGATAGGGCCCCGATGGCCCTCGATCATGAGCAGCGGTATGAAGGCTACAACGGTCGTCAGCACTCCGAAGGTAACCGGAATGGCGATTTCCTGGGTGCCCTGGATCGCGGCCTCGGTAGGCTCTTGTCCGTGTTTTAAGTGCGTGTAGATGTTTTCTCCGGTCACAATGGCGTCGTCCACGACGATGCCAAGGACGAGAATGAATGCGAACAGGCTGATCAGATTGATCGTTACGCCAAGTTCCGGCAGCAGCGCAATTGCGCCCATGAAGCTGATCGGAATTCCGACGCATACCCATACCGCCACCGAGAAGCGGAGAAACAGGGCCAACAATATGAATATCAGCAGGCCGCCCTGCAGAGCACTTTTCAGAAGCGTATTGAGGCGCAGCTTGACGATGCGCGAACGGTCGCGCCAAAAGTCCAGCGTTACTCCGGCAGGCATGGCAGCCTGATTGGTTTCGACATAGTGCTTTACCGCATTACCCACGCCGATCGCGCTCTGCTCTCCCACCCTGTAAACCTCCAGCAGGACCGCGGGCCTGCCGTCGAGCAGCGAGTAAAGGGGATTCTCCTCGAAGGCGTCATGAACGGTGGCGATGTCCCCGACCGTTACGCGGGTGCCGTCAGGTCGCCTCACCACGACGATATCTTCGAACTCGGGCTGGATGTAAGCCTGGCCCTTGGTGCGCAGCAAAATTTCGCCGCCGGCGGTTTTTATCGATCCGGCGGGCAGATCTACCGAAGAGCGCTTGATGGCGTTGACCAATGCGTCGAAGGTGAGCCGATAACGGTCCAGGGACTGTTCGGATACTTCTATCGAAATCTCGTAGGGCCGTACGGCAGTCAGTTCGACCTGTGTGATCTGCGGCAGAGAGATCAGTTCTTCTCTGACTCTTTCGCCGAGTGACCTCAGCTCCCGCTCCGGTAGGTCGCCGGATACCACGACGCTGATCACCTCTCTGCTGAATTCCTGAATACTGAAGATGGGGCGCTCCGCGTCGTCCGGGAAGGTATTTATCGCATCCACCCGGTTCTTGATATCGTCTAGTACGGCGCGGGGATCCGATGCGGATTCGAGTTCGACCCTGACCCTGGCCACGCCTTCGTCGGCGTTGGATACTATCTTCTTGATGTCCTGCAGGTCTTCTATGGCCTCTTCTATCCGGATTACCAGGCTCTCCTCGACCTCAATAGGTGTCGCTCCCCGGTACGACATGGCGATGTTGACCACATCCCGCTCGAATTCCGGAAACACCTCGAGTGGGGTGCGCAATGTCAGCGACCAGAATCCCATGAAGAAGATCAGGACCATGAGCAGATTGGCGGCAACTCCGTTGCGGGCGAACCATTCGATCATCCCTTTCACGATCGGCCGGCCGGCGCCTGTCCGGCGGATTCGGAGACCTGGACTTGGGTTCCCGATACGGCATAGGGTAGCGGCGTCAGCGAGATCCTTTCTCCTTGGCTCAGGCCGGAATTGACGATCACTCGATCGTCTTCAGTCCAAGCCACCCCGACCTGTCTACGCTCGACGATGTTGTCCTGACCCACGACCAGCACCTCGTTGTTTCTCCTGACCGCGACACGCGGCAGATTGAATATATCGGTCAATACGCGACCGGTGATCCTGGCCTCTACGAACTGACCGACCTTAAGCGGCAGACCGTGGTGCCGGCCATAAGGATCGTCGACCTGCGCGATGATAAAAATCTGCTGACTTTGAGTGTCGATGGCCCCTACCGTGCGCACGATCCGGCCTTGCCATTGATGGGTATGGCTGCCAACTGTTGCAGTTAGATAAACCGCGGGGAATTGCTCTTTCACGGCGGATCCGGAATCTTCGCGGTAGACTTCGGGCATGTTGACGAATGCCAGCTGATCGTTGGTGAGCGGCAGCTGGATCTCCGCCAGATCGACTGCATAGATCCTGGCCAGGACATTGCTCGGTGACACGAACTGGCCGATGTCGACCCGTTTCTCCAGAACCAGCCCCGCATAAGGCGCGCGTATTTTCGCCCGCTCAAGATTGATATTGGCCTGCTCCAGGCGGGCGCTTGCCGCCGCTACGGCGGCCTGGGCACTGTTGAGCTGCGGTTTTCGCAGCGCCAGATCATTGGGCTCTTCGGACAGGTTGAGTATTTTCCAGTCCCTGGAAGCCTGGGCGGCGCGCGCCTTCTCCTCATCGAGCGCGGCCTTTGCCTGCGCGAGGTCAGCCCGTGCTACCACCACGTTGTTCTCGTAGTCACGGGGATCGATCTCCAGCAGAATTTCCCCCGCTTCGAAAAAGCCGCCGGTTTGAAAATTCTCCGATATCCTTACGATCTGCCCGCTGATTTCAGGAATCAGCGTGCTCTCGGTACGTGGCGTAACGGTTCCCTGGCTTTTGACAATTACCGGGAAGTTTGTCGGGTATACCGTCATGACTTCCACGGCAGGCAACGATCGCGGGGGCTGGCGGCGCTCCGCCTTGGGGGCGGTGCGTATCAGGGTGATGCCTACCGCCAGGCATACGGCCAGCACCGTAACGGGAATAATCAATCTGAAAATCTTTCGCATTGTATGAGGTCCGCTTCCGTGGTCGGCCGTCAGTTTTCCGGTTCAGAGACTGTAGAAGTCGCCGCCAAGCGCCAAATGGAGGTTGATGCGGTTCTGCAGCTTCCGGTTGAGGGTGTTCAACCAGGCGCTTTCTGCATTGAACGCACGACGCTGCGTTTCGAGCAGCGTAATAATGCCGACAAGCCCACCCTCGTACTGCTGCTGAGCCAACTGCAGCGCCGCCTTCTGTTCTTTGACAGATGACAGCAGCGCGCGTTCCTGCAAAGTCAAGAAGTGCTCCGACGCGAGAGCGCTTTCAACCTCCTTGAATGCGTCCAGTACCGTCTGCGCATAAAGTGCCAGTGCCTCGTTTTCATTTGCTGTCGCCAGGTCGATGTTTGCCCGGATCCGTCCGCCCTGAAAGATGGGCTGTATGATACTACCCGCCAGGTTCCATATCAGCCGGTCCCATTCCAGCAGATCGACCAGGGTGCCGCTGGCGGTACCGGCGCTGCCGGTCAGCACGAACCGGGGAAAAAGCTGCTTCTTCGAGGATTTGACCAGCTCGCTGTTGGCCAGAACCCTCCAGCGGTCCGCACTCAGGTCCGGGCGGCGCAGCAAAAGTTCGGAAGGCAGTCCGGCGGGTACGCGGCTGGTGAACTGAGGCAGGCGCTCCGCCAGCGCGATGGCCGTATCGGGATAAGTGCCGGCCAGCACCTTGAGGTTTCGAATCGCCGCGTCCCTGCCGCCTTGAGTCAGATAAAGATTCGCCTCCGCGGTCGCGACATTGCCGCGCGCCAGCCGGACATCGAGTGCGGAACCGATGCCGCGCTGAAACCGCTGTTCGATGATATTCAGGCTGCTGCGAAAGCTTTTCAGCGTGTTCTCGGCCAGCATCACCTGCTGATCCGATTCCACGGCATCGAACCACGCCCTTGCGATGTTCGCAGCCAGCAGCAGCCTGGCCGCGGCCAGGTCTTTTTCCGCCGCCTGGTAGTCTGCAACGGCGGCGCGGGACGAGGCGCGGAGTCGGCTCCAGACATCCAACTCCCAGGCCAGCTCCACGCCGAGACTCTGTCTGGTCAGCGGATTCTCGAGCGCACCGGCGCCATTGGTTTCTTCGCGCTTGGTGCGGGAACCTCGGTATTCGATGTCGAGCTGGGGGACCAAGTCGGCGCCGACGATGCGGGACCGTGCACGCGCAGCGTCGACTCGTGAAACGACGGCCTGCAGATCGAAGTTTTGCTGCAGGGCCTGGGTAATAAGGCTGCGAAGTCGAGGGTCCTCCACGTCGGTTGACCAGGGCATGACCGCGCCGTCGTTGCCGGAGTTCCAGGAATCCGGGACGGCCACGGGGCTGTCGACCTCCGGCTCCGTGGGCACCGTCGCTTTGCAGGCGACGAGGCATAGTGACAGTGTGATGATCAGTACGCTGATACGCATGGTTTTGGTGCGCGATTCAATGAAGGGCATCCGGCCCCTGCTTACGAAAAATTCGCGAAAATTCGAATGGTAATTGTAACAAACCGTTACCGGCCCGCCCCCTGTTTGTATATATGAACTGTAGTACCAGCGATTGCTGTCAGGGAGCGGCCGTAGCGGATAGAAGTCGAGCTGAACCAAGACGGTACTGGTTGACACAAGGTGCAAATGAGAGCTTCAGGGAGAGATGGAAGACTCCCAGGAGAGAACTGTGGAAACAAGACGCACTGGCACAGGTAGCGACGGGGGATGCGAACACCGGATACTGTCGAAGCACATATTACAGTTTACGGTCTGCTTTGTGTGTCAGGCCGATGGATCACGTTGCGAAATTTCGGCGCCCCGCACGGGTCGGAAATCTCAACCATTTCAATGCAAGCAAGGAGTTCTTGCGGTCCAGAGCAAGGTTCGTTCCGCTGTTCAGGCGGCGGCCCCATGGTTACGTGTGATTTGACTCGCCGCCGCGGCAGGATCAGGCCACTTTTATGCCCGCCGCGTCGCTCAATGCCTGGGCCTTGTCGGTATATTCCCAGGTAAATTCAGGATCAGATCGTCCAAAATGACCATAGGCCGCGGTGCTTCTGTAAATCGGGCGCAGAAGATCGAGCTCCTGAATGATCGCCTTGGGGCGAAGGTCGAAGTGCTCGCGAATCAGGATTTCGATTTGTTCCTCCGGCAACGCGGCGGTTCCGAATGTATTCACCGTCAGGGATACCGGTTGTGCTACCCCGATCGCGTAAGCCACCTGCACCTCGCATCGATCGGCCAGTCCGGCGGCAACCACATTCTTTGCAACGTGCCTGAGGGCGTATGCGGCGGAACGATCGACTTTTGAAGGATCTTTGCCGGAGAACGCACCGCCGCCGTGATGCGCGGCGCCGCCGTAGGTATCGACGATGATCTTCCGCCCGGTTAAACCGCAATCGCCCACCGGTCCGCCAACCACGAATCGGCCGGTGGGATTTACCAGGTATTTCGTCTCGCTGCCGACCATGCCTGATGGAAGCACCGGCTTGATGATCTCCTCGATCACGGCCTCGGCCAGGTCCTTGTGCTCAATATCAGGCGTGTGCTGAGTGGACAGCACAACGGTATCCACCGCGACCGGTTTGCCGTCCTCGTAGCGAACGGTGAGCTGAGACTTTGCGTCGGGGCGCAGCCACCACAGCTTGCCCGATTTTCTGACGACGGATTGTTGTTTTACCAGCCGGTGTGCATAGTCGATGGGGAACGGCATCAGGCTGTCGGTTTCATTGCAGGCGTAGCCAAACATGAGGCCCTGGTCTCCCGCGCCCTGATCCAGGTCCAGCCCCTCGCCCTCGTTCACGCCCTGGGCAATATCAGCGGACTGCTTGTCGAGGGAGACGATGACCGCGCAGGAGTTTGCATCGAATCCCATATTGGAAGAGTTGTAGCCGATTTCATTTACAGTTTTCCGCACAACTTCGGTATAGTCCGCGTTCGTTTTAGATGTGATTTCTCCGCAGAGGACAACCATTCCGGTGTTGATCAAGGTCTCGCACGCGACCCGTGATAACGGGTCTCCATCCAGCAGAGCGTCTAGGATAGCATCTGATATCTGGTCTGCGACCTTGTCCGGATGCCCCTCGGACACGGATTCCGAGGTGAATAAATGGCTGCGCGACATGAGTGTTGGCTCCCGTTTAAAATGTTATTAATTCAAATCGAGTCATTCTAGCAGGAATAGGATTTATCATTGTATTGGTAACGACTGCGGATTCCCGCCGGGGGCGTGTTCCATCCCCGGATGTGAACGCCCAGACCCTACGACGAAATTTCGACGGTATGAAAAATTCCACAAATTTCAAAAGGTTAGAGCGCCGGTTGCAGAGAATGACCGGTAAGGCGATCGAAACTTTCCGCATGATAGAGGAATCGGATGTGGTCATGGTATGTTTGAGCGGCGGCAAGGATTCCTACACCCTGCTGGAGCTCCTGCGCGCATTGCAAGCCCGCGCGCCCGTATCGTTTGAACTCATTGCCGTCAATCTCGATCAGAAACAGCCGGGATTCCCGGCTCGCACGTTGCCTGAGTACCTAAAGTCGATCGGCGTGGATTTCAAGATAGTCGAGGAAGACACCTATAGCATCGTCAAAGACAAGATCCCAACGGGCAAAACGATGTGTTCTCTTTGTTCGCGGCTGCGCCGGGGTATACTGTATCGGGTCGCGATGGAGATCGGGGCAACCAAAATTGCACTGGGTCATCACCGCGAGGATATTCTGGAGACGTTTTTTCTGAATCTGATGTTCGGAGGTAGATTAAAAGCCATGCCGGCCAAGCTGCGCTCGGATGACGGACGGCATGTGGTGATCCGCCCACTGTCATACTGCGCAGAAAACGACATTGAGCGATACGCCCGAGCCAGGCAATTCCCGGTTATCCCCTGCAACCTCTGCGGTTCCCAGGACAAACTGCAGCGCCAGGCGATCAAGGCGATGTTGAACGAGTGGGAAAAAAACACACCGGGGAGAAAGGAAATAATTTTTCAGGCACTGGCCAGGGTCACCCCCAGTCACCTCATGGATCCCGGACTGTTCGACTTCAGGTCACTTGCCGCCACGTCCATTACGCAAGCGGCTGCGGTTGTGGCTGATGCGACTAGGCAAATTTCGACGCGATGAAGCTGTCACGCAGAAGCATCCTGGTTCTGGTGGGCGGCGCGATCATCGGGGTTTTAACCCCGGCCGGCCAGGCGGTTTTACGCTATCCGCCCCCTCAGTTCACACCCGAAGAGGCGCCTGTCGACAGCGGGGATGCGGCGGGGAGTATGTTCCGGGCGAGCGCCAGAGGAGCGGTATTCCAGGGCCGTGACGGCGATCGTTTCGTTTTTCGCGCATTCGCACCCGAGCCGGACATCACCGTGCAGGGCTCCGCAGAGGGTGAATGGCAGGTCGAGGTACGCAACTTACATCCGGAAGCGATACTCTCGAGCGGTACTTCGGATCTGGTTGAGACTAAAAGCAATCTGGCGAGGACGGTAAGCGGTACGGCCGCCGAATCGAGTTTCCGCTTTCACTTCCCCAAAAGGGAACGTTATCGCTTCGCCGCTATCGGCGATACCGGCGGTGGCAGTGAGCTGCGCTGGGTTCTCGCGCGAGCCGATGCACTTGGCGCCGACTTTGTCCTGCACCTGGGAGATTTCAACTACGGCAAGGGTGACTACCTGGGAACGGTGGCCGCGCTCGACGCAGCCGGGATCCCAACCTACGTCGCCATCGGCAACCACGATTTCTACGAGGGCTTCAACTCCATCCACAAGCTGTTCAGACAGCATGTCGGACCGAGGAATGCGTCGTTCGAGTTGGGCGGCGTGATGTTCGTCAATATCGACACGGCCGCCGGGTTCATTCCTCCGGGCGGTGGCGCAAGAGGTGAGTTTCTTGGCGCTCTGGAACGCGGGGAGCATATAAAAGACGTGGTGGTGTTTACACACAAACCGTTGAAAGACCCGAGACAGGAGGAGAGCCACAGTATTCCGGGCCTGGAGTACGGTTTCCTACGCGGGGAGCTGAAACGCTTGGGAGCAGACACGGTCGTTGCGGGGCACATCCACATCAAGGAAGACTTTGAAGACGACGGGATCCGAACTCTGATCTCGGGCCAGGGGCTGGCGCACGCCGACCTGATCGTCGACCGGCCAATCGCGGAAATACTCCTGGCCGACGTGACGCCCGACGCTAACAAAGTCGATTATCACTGGGCCCCGCTCGAAATGCCTTTCGAGCTGCACTGCAATTCAAGGGCCTGGGAGGTCTTGGTGGCCCTAGACAAACCCGGTGTACTGAGGCAGTTGAAGGAAATCTGCGCCAAGCCATAGCTACGGTCCGAGTGAAGACCAAGCTCAGGCACAGATGGACAAGTCAGCGCCGGGAGAGGTCGGCGTCCTTTGCGAACTGTGTGCCTGACGAGCGTTTTGAATTTGGCATATTCAATAGCTAGATCAATAAGATCTAAAACAATAGCGACCGTACTGGTGCAATATGCGGGTTAGTCCAGCCCCAGTTCCTTGAGCTTTCGCGCCAGCGTGTTCCGGCCCCAACCAAGACGCTTCGCGGCTTCCTGCTTGTGCCCGCCGGTGTGTTCGATGGCGGCGGCCAGCAATGTCCGCTCGAAACTACGTCCGAGATCGGTGACCAGATTGGTTTCGTTGCGACGCAGTTTCTGATCGGCCAATTTACGCAGTTGACGCTGCCAGGAGTCTTCTTCGTCGTCAAACGTTACCGCTCTGATCTCAGCCGGCAACTGATCATAATTCACGATCTGCCCGGATGCCATGACGGTGATCCACCGGCACACGTTCTCGAGCTGGCGCACGTTGCCGGGCCATTGAAAATGACATAGTGCGTTTATCGCGTCCGGAGTCAGGCGTTTCCGTTCCGCGTCGAGTTCCCCGGCCGTTTTTTCCAGAAAGTGTTCGGCCAGCAGGGGAATGTCCCGGACACGGTCACGCAGCGGCGGCAATGCAATGTGAATGACATTCAGCCGGTGAAAAAGATCCTCCCTGAAACGCCCTTCGGCAACGCGCTTTACCAGATCCTGGTTGGTAGCCGCGATGATGCGTACGTCAACCTGGATCTGCTCACGGCCGCCGACACGATAGAACTGTTTGTCCGAAAGTACCCGGAGCAGGCGTGTTTGGAGTTCGGATGGCATGTCACCGATCTCGTCCAAAAACAAGGTGCCTTCATGGGCCTGTTCGAAGCGCCCGCTGTGCTGTTTGATCGCGCCGGTAAATGCCCCTTTTTCGTGCCCGAACAACTCTGATTCTAGCAATTGTGCTGGGATGGCCGCCGTATTGATGGCAATAAAGGGTTTGTTCGAGCGGGGGCTGTGGCGATGAAGTGCTTGGGCGACCAGTTCCTTACCAGTCCCGGATTCTCCCCAGATAAGCACATTGATGTGCGAATTGGCCAGTCTGCCTACAGCACGGAATACTTCCTGCATCGCGGGCGCCTCGCCGACGATTTCCGCGGGAGGAGGCGAATCGTCGTCGTCGTGGACTTGCTGTTCCCTGAATGCCATCGCCCTTCTAATCGTGGTGATGGCATCGTCGACGTCAAATGGCTTGGGCAGATACTCGAATGCCCCGCCCTGGTAGGAAGCGAGTGCGCTGTCAAGGTCCGTATGAGCGGTCATCACGATGACGGGCAGGTCCGGCACTCGGTCCCGGATTCTATTTAGAAGCTCCAGGCCATCGATACCCGGCATGCGGATGTCGGTGATGATCGCATCCGGCTGCGTGTCCAACAGACGGTCTTCTATCTGGTTGCCATCTTGGAATACCTCGGCCTTGATTTCGGACTGTTCGCATGCCTTTTTCAGCACCCAGCGAATCGACGCGTCATCGTCCACGATCCAGACTTTAGCCGGCATACTGTGGGTCCTTTGATTGGAATGGAAGCAGCAGCACGAATCGAGTGTGGCCGGGTTCGCTGTGGAGCTGGATGGTTCCGCCGTGCTTGCTGATGATATCCTGTGCAATGGTCAAACCCAGCCCCGAACCGTCCGCACGGCCGCTCACCATTGGGTAGAAAACGCGCTCCTGCATGTGCGCCGGAATGCCGGGCCCACGATCTTCGATTTCCACTTTGAGGACGCATCGATGCCATCGATTTCCGGAATATACCGATCGCTCGATCCGCGTGCGGAAAGTAATCTCGCCACGGTCTCCCATCGCTTCAACCGAGTTGCGGGTAATATTGAGCAAGGCCTGAACCAGCTGATCCCGGTCCCCCCGCAGCTCCGGCAGACTGGGGTCGTAGTCTTGGATAATCGTCAGGCCCTCCTGGATCTCGGCCAGGATCAGTTTGCGAATATGGGCCAGCACTTCGTGGACGTTGACCGATTTGTGGCTAACTGGATTGAAAGAACTCATCATCCGGTCCACCAGGTTTCGCAGCCGATCCGCCTCGTGGATGATGATGCGGGTGTATTCCTTGTTTCCCCGGTCCGAGAGTTCGCGTTCCAGCAGTTGTGCCGCGCCGCGCAGGCCGCCCAGAGGATTTTTGATCTCGTGCGCGAGGCCGCGAAGGACATCGCGGCTGGCGTCGTACTGATCTTCGCGGTAGCGGTTCTTCGCGATATCCAGAAAACCGTCGACTTGAAACAGTTCGATTAGTACATGCTCCCCCTGCGTTGTCGCCAGCGGCGTTGCGGTGCAGTCGACCGTGATGCTGCGGTCGGAAGACAGGGTCAGGGAGACATCATGCGCCGTCACTGGCTGCTGCATGGAACGCGCTTTGTCCACCGGCCGGAGTAGTGCACCGGATTCAACGAGTACTAGCGCCGACAAGGGCCGGTGATACGCTTGTTTGGCGCTGATGCCGAACATCGACTCACCGGCCGGGTTCATGGTCAGTACCCTGATCTGATCATCGCAGGTCAATACCGCGGTGTTGAGACGATCCAGGATCGTTCGCGCCTCTTGTTCGGACTCCATTACTGCACAGTTACGGTCGACACTATCAGCGCACCATTTTAGTGCAAATACGGTTACAGCGCCCCCTCAACGAGGGGGCGAGAGCGGTTGCGCCTGTCAGCTGCTGTAGTACATATCGAACTCGATCGGGTGGGACGACATTCTCAGATTTGTCACCTCTGCCATCTTGAGCTCGATATAGGCATCGAGGGTATCGTCAACGAACACACCACCGGCTTTGAGGAATTCCCGGTCCTTATCCAGAGCCTCCAGCGCGACATCCAGCGAGTGGGCGACGGTCGGGACCCTGGCTTCTTCTTCCGGTGGCAGATCATAAAGGTCCTTGTCGTAGGATTCTCCTGGATGAGTCTTGTTCAGGATGCCGTCAAGCCCCGCCATCAGCATCACTACGAACGTGAAATAAGGATTACCCGCCGAATCGGGGAATCGAATCTCCACCCGCCTTGCCTTGGGGTTGGCGACATGGGGTATACGGCAGGAAGCAGATCGGTTGCGTGCCGAATAGGCAAGCAGAACGGGCGCTTCGAAGCCGGGCACGAGTCGTTTGTAGCTGTTCGTCGTGGAGTTCGTGAACGCATTGATCGCGCGGGCATGCTTGAAGATCCCGCCAATGTAGTACAAGGCGGTTTCACTCAGGCCGCCGTACTCGTCACCGGAGAATATGTTGTCTCCGTCCTTGAAAAGAGACTGATGAACGTGCATGCCACTGCCATTATCTCCAACCAGCGGCTTGGGCATGAAGGTGCCCGACTTGCCGTGCTGATGAGCAACGTTGTGCACGCAGTACTTATAGATCTGCAGTTCATCCGCTTTGCGGACCAGGTCATTGAACACCATGCCGATTTCACACTGCCCGGCGGTACCCACCTCATGGTGGTGGACTTCGATGTCGAGACCCATTTCAGCCATCGCCAGACACATCGCCGAGCGGATATCCTGCAGTGAATCCACCGGCGGGACCGGAAAATAACCACCCTTGACGCCGGGCCGGTGTCCCAGGTTGCCTTCCTCATAGAATTTCCCGGTATTCCAGGATGATTCACTGGAATCGATTTCGTAGAAAGCGCCGCTCATATCAACGTTCCAGCGCACGTCGTCGAATACGAAGAACTCGGCCTCGGGGCCGAAATACGCGGTATCGGCAATCCCGGTTGATTTCAGGTACGCTTCAGCCCGCTTTGCGATGGATCTCGGGTCCCTTTCATAGCCCTGCATGGTGGCGGGTTCGATAACGTCGCAGCGCAAGATCAGGGTACGGTCCTGCATGAACGGGTCGATCACGGCGGATTTGCTGTCCGGCATCAGGATCATGTCCGATTCGTTGATGCCTTTCCAGCCAGCAATGGACGAACCGTCGAACATCTTGCCGTCATCGAACGTTGATTCGTCAACCACACCGGCCGGCACGGAGACATGCTGTTCTTTTCCTTTCGTGTCGGTGAAGCGATAGTCGACGAATTGAATCTTTTCGTCCTTAATCATCTTGAGTACGTCAGAAGCTGACATTTGATTTTCCTCGTTGAATCTAAAGTGTTTGAGCAATACGTGAATTGGTGCAATGCGCTAACTAGCAGTTTTCATGCCAGACATGTTGACCGCGGGAATAGCGGGATACGGGCGTTGTGAAGGATCGAGCGGGCCGCGATTGCACTATTGTAATGCAAAGAGCCTGAAACCGTGCACGTTTTCAGTGCGACAGGACATTAGGAAAGGGTAACAAGAGAAGACGTGTCGAACCCGCTGGTCCAGGCAGCTTGAAATGTAATTTCTTGGACAAGTCGAGAAAATCAAAAGAGCCCTTGCGAGCTCCTCTGATATTACGCCTCAGGCGCTTAGGCCTACTCCTCCTCGGTGACTCGGGCATGTGCCCAGCCATCGGAAGAAACCATATAACAAAACCGGATTTCTGTCTAACACTTTCGAAACGTCTGAATTCATCGAACGGATTTATCTGAAAAATCTCTTTTAAATCAACACTCAGGGTATAATTCCCCACCCTGGCGGGATTGTCTCCCGCCCCCCAAGCAAGCGTAATCGATGACGTTTCAAGACCTTATACTCTCGCTGCAACATTACTGGGCCGATCGGGGCTGCATGCTCATGCAGCCATACGATATGGAAGTCGGCGCAGGCACGTTCCACCCCGCAACCTTTCTCGGTGCGGTGGGACCTGAACCCACGAAAGCGGCCTATGTGCAGCCTTCACGGCGCCCTACCGACGGGCGTTACGGCGAGAATCCGAACCGCCTGCAACACTACTTTCAATTTCAGGTGGTGATCAAGCCGTCCCCGCTCGATTTCCAGGACCTTTATCTTGGCTCGCTGGCGCAGCTGGGCATTGATTTTCTCAAAGACGATGTGCGGTTTGTCGAGGACGACTGGGAGTCTCCGACCCTGGGAGCGTGGGGTCTGGGCTGGGAAGTCTGGCTGAACGGAATGGAAGTGAGTCAATTCACCTACTTCCAGCAGGTGGGTGGCCTGGACTGCCGTCCGGTCACGGGTGAGATAACCTATGGTCTGGAACGCATCGCATTGTATCTGCAGGGGGTCGATAGCGTGTTCGACCTGTTATGGACCACGGGTTTCAGCTACGGGGATATCTATCACCAGAACGAGGTAGAGCAGTCGAAGTTCAATTTCGAATACGCAGCCGTGGATGAACTGTTTCACAGTTTCGATTCATTCGAACGGGACTGCCGGCAATTGACGGAAGCGGGGCTGCCTTTGCCGGCTTACGAAAAAGTGCTCAAGGCATCACACACGTTCAATCTGCTGGACGCACGCCATGCTGTCGGCGTGACCGAAAGGGCACGTTACATAGCGCGGGTAAGGGCAATGGCTAAAGCGGTAGCAGAAGGCTACTACACCAATCGGGAACAACTCGGTTTCCCAAGGGGAAAGCTCGAGAGCGACGCAGATGTCTGAGTCGACCGGCGCCAGTCTGCTCGTCGAGATCGGTACCGAGGAGCTTCCGCCCAAGGCGCTGCGTAGGCTGGGAGAGGAGTTTGCAGCCGGTTGCCATGGCGCGCTCAAGAAAGTTCAGCTCGTTACGGCGCAGAGCTCATTCAGATGGTTTGCCACCCCCCGACGTCTGGCCGTATGGGTATCCGATGTCGAGACCCGGCAGCCCGACCAGACCGTCGAGCGCCGTGGACCGTCTCTGGCCGCCGCGTTCGATGGCGAGGGCAATCCTACCAACGCCGCGCTAGGCTTCGCCACGTCCTGTGGCACGGATGTCGATGCGCTGGAACGCGTTCAGACGGAAAAGGGGGAATGGCTGATCCACCGGCGGCTCACCAAAGGCGAATCTGCCCACACATTGATTCCTTCGTGCATAGAGCGTGCCCTAAAACAGCTGCCAATCCCCAAGCGCATGCGATGGGGGAATCTCGAGTCCGAATTCGTGCGGCCGGTGCACTGGCTGGTCGTTCTCCACGGAGACGGCGCGATCGAGACGGAAATCCTATCCGTTCGTTCGGGTGCCGCTACCAGGGGGCACCGATTCCTCTGCCGGGAACCGCTGCATTTGTCCCACGCGGATGACTATGAGCGCGTGCTGCTCGAGCAGGGAGCGGTTGTGCCGGATTTCGAAGTGCGGAAGCTGCGCATCGAACAGCAGGTATATGAGCTGGCACGGGAAAACAATGGCAACATTCATCCGGATGACGGCCTGATGGAGCAGGTCACCGGACTGGTGGAATGGCCCACGGCACTGATCGGAAGATTCGATAGCGAATTTCTGGAAATGCCGCCCGAGGTTCTGGTGTCTTCCATGCGCGACCACCAGAAGTACTTCAGTGTTTACGGCGAGGAAGGCAACTTGTTGCCCTGTTTCATTACCGTCAGCAATATCGAAGCCAGCCCTCCGGACCGCATCCGACAGGGCAACGAAAGGGTGCTCCGGGCCCGGCTGGACGATGCCCGTTTTTTTTGGGATTCCGATCGAAGCACTACGCTGGAGGCACACGGTACGCGGCTCGGTCAGGTTCTGTTCCACCGCAAGCTGGGCACCATGGCGGACAAGGTCGAACGGCTGAAGCATCTCGCACGAGCGTTCGCATCGGGCGCCGGCGCAGACACCGCCCGGTGCGTGCGCGCGGCCCAGCTCATCAAGGCTGATCTCGTTACCGACATGGTCGGCGAATTTCCCGATTTGCAAGGTGTCATGGGCAGTTACTACGCACGCAACGACGGAGAACCGGAGGAGGTCGCCAGGGCTTGTTCTGATCACTATCTGCCCAGGGTTTCCGGAGACAACCTGCCCCGTACGCCGGTTGCGACGGTGCTGGCTCTTGTCGATAGAATCGACTCGCTGATCGGAATATTCGGAGCGGGCGAGGAACCAACCGGCGACAAGGACCCCTTCGCTCTGCGCAGGGCGGCGCTTGGCGTGCTGCGGTTGTTGATCGAGAGAAAATTGGACATTGGGTTGCGGGCGCTGCTCGACGAAGCCGCCGCTGCTTATCGAACGAGTGGAGCAATCGAGGATTACGATTCACCAACCGTCGACAGGGTTCTGGAATTCATTAACGATAGGCTGCGGTCTTACTATTTGGATCAGGGCTTTGGCGCCGATGAAATTGCGTCCGTGGCTGCCGGCAATCCGCCTAAGCCGCTCGATTTCGACCTACGGCTAAGGGCCGTGGCCAAGTTCCGCATGCTGGACAGCGCCTCAAACCTCGCGGCCGCCAACAAAAGGATCTGTAATATCCTGCGTAAGGCGGAAGATAAGGTGCCCGATGATTTTGACCTGCGGCTGGTCGTGGACGACGCGGAAAAAAACCTCGCGAACCGTTTGTTGGAGCTCGACAAGGATATCCATGCCGATTTCGAGGCATTTCGCTATGAAGCCGGACTGGAACAATTGGCGTCATTGCGTGAACCCGTGGATCGATTCTTCGACGAGGTCATGGTGATGGTGGACGAAGAAGCCCTGCGTAAAAATCGGCTGGCGCTGCTGCGACGATTGCACCAGATGTTCTTGAAGGTTGCAGATATATCCCTCTTGCAGGAATCCCCGGGAAGGTGACAATGAGCATCGAAACATGAGTGCGGCAGACGCCATGGCTGCGGATTCGTTCGAGTCCATGCTCAACGCGGTGCAGGCGTTCCATGACAAGCACCGTTTCAGCGAGGAAGGGGGCGAGGATCTGGCATACCGGGTGGCACTGATGGCCGAGGAGCTTGGAGAAATTTCGGCGTGCATCACCAAAGGTCGCGGTAGGGAAAGCCTGTCGGAGGAATGCGCGGATTTGCTGATTTTGCTGATCGGCACCGCGATCTCGGCAGACCTCGACCTGTGCACGGCTTTCTGGCAAAAAATCGGAGTGCTGGAAAACCGGGAAAGCCGGGTCGTCGACGGGCGAGTACGGGTATCACAATTCGATGATGAGGTGCGCTAGTGCGCCTCGTGATCCTGGATCGTGATGGTGTAATCAACGAGGACTCGGACCAGTACATCAAGTCACCCGAGGAATGGTTCCCGATACCCGGCAGCCTGGAGGCGATTGCGAGGCTGTGCCGTGCGGAATACCGCGTTGTCATCGTCACCAACCAGTCCGCGATTGGGCGGGGGCTGTTGACGCTGGACACCTTGAACAGGATTCATACCCGTATGCTGGAGCACATCCAGCGCAAGGGAGGTGCTATTGACGCCGTGATGGTCTGTCCGCACGTCCCGGATGACGAGTGCGACTGTCGCAAACCGAAACCCGGCATGCTGCTGGACGTCGCACAGCGGCTGAATATCAATCTGCATAAAGTTCCTATGATCGGTGATTCGATACGTGACCTGGAAGCCGCCTGCGCGGCGAAGGCGTCCCCGGTGCTGGTGAGAACCGGCAAGGGTCAAAGCAGCGTCCTGAAGTTGCCGCACTCTGATCTGCTCAGGGACACCCCGGTATACGATGATCTGGCCACGTTCACCAACGAGTTCCTTCGCAACGACCAAACTCAGGCCTGACCAAGCCCCGCCGATGATTCATCTCAGATCATTGTTGTTCCTGATCGGGCAGATCACCACAATTATTCTGTTCGCTCCGGTCGCTATTGCGGTTTACCCTCTGAAGCCGATGACACGGTCCAGGATCATTGGTTACTGGGCATTCTTCATCATGTGGTGGCTGAAGGTAACCTGCGGGTTGAGCCACGAGGTCGAGGGATCGGAAAACATCCCCAAATCCCCCTGCGTCATCCTGTCCAAACACCAATCGGCATGGGAGACCATTGCATTCCAGACTATTTTCCCCCCCCAGGCGTGGGTGCTGAAACGGGAACTGCTGTGGATCCCCGTTTTCGGCTGGGGACTGGCGATGACCCAACCCATCGCCATCAATCGCCGCGACGGACGGCACGCTCTGCAAGGTATTGCAGATCAGGGAATCGACCGTCTCGAAAACGGGAGGTTCGTGGTGGTGTTTCCCGAGGGAACGCGCGTAGCACCCGGACAGAGGGGCCGCTACAACCCGGGAGGCGCCATGCTGGCGGTGAAGGCGAAGGTGGGAGTGCTGCCGGTGGCCCACAATTCCGGCGAGTTCTGGCCGCGCCACGGGTTCCTGAAACAGCCCGGAGTTATCCGGGTCGTTGTTGGCCCGATGATCCGCATCGAAGGCAAGCGCGCAAAACAGGTCAGCCGGGAGGCGGAGCAATGGATCGAGGCCGCAATGGATGACATTGCCGGCCAGGTTCCTACTGGCTGATTTCGCTGCACATGGATTCGACGGGGAAGTACAGCAGGGCGCCGTTTGCCGCTTCGAAGGTGCCTTCCCCCGTTCCTGGGTCGATACCATGGCGCACATCAACCGAAATTCGTTCTGATTCGGCCTCCGGGGACTGGCCGAGCCGGCTGTCGTACTTGCCCGTATCCAGATCGAGTCCGTAACCCGGCTTGATTCTAAATGGGCCGATCCGCCTCGGGCCATAACCATCCTCCACCCGGCTCAGAATGACCGCCAGCTCGATCACCAGATGCGACTCGCCATCGGCGAGCGGATCGCTCCATCTGAACAACAATTTACCGCTGAGATTTTCATCGGTTCGGAAAACCGCGATGCCCATGTCCGCCGATTCCTCGTACAGCAGGAATCGTCCTTTTTGCAGGGATTCATACTCCGATTTGGAAAGCCGCTGGTTCATCGTGGAAACGAAGCGATCCGGTTCCATCAAAAATTGCTTGTTCATCAGATGCTCGAACTCGTCATAGATCACCGAGCAGTTGAAGTATCCGGGTAATGCAGGGACAGGTATCAAGCTAATGACAAGAGTAAGCAGTCCGCGCAGCAAAACGCTCCTCGAAACGGGGTTCAGCCAGTCCATGTGCTTATGTGCATTAAGCCGCGCATTATCCGCCACCGGCACCGACGGTTACAATAGCCCGCTGAGTTCGACGTAGTCATGGACGGACAGCTGCTCCGCGCGCAGGGTTGAGTCGATGCCCGTTTCGGCAATCCGTTGCTCGCTGATCAAGGTCATCAATGCGTTACGTAAGGTCTTGCGCCGCTGTGAAAAGGCGGCACGAACGACGCGTTCGAATGCGCCGTAATCGTCAACGGGATAGGGTGAGGTTTCGTAAGGTGTCAGGCGAACGACCGCGGACTCTACCTTCGGCGGCGGTGAAAACGCACCGCTTCCGATGCGCTGGATGAGTTCCACCCGGCAGCACTGCTGGATCATGACCGATAGGCGGCCGTAACGCTTTGTCCCGGGTACGGCGACGATCCTCTCGCCCACCTCTTTTTGCAGCATGAACCACATGTCCCGAATGCAATGCCGGTATTGCAGCAGGTGAAACAGCAGTGGTGTGGAAATGTTGTAAGGCAAATTACCGATCAGTCGAATGGCCTCACCGGGGCACAAGGCGCAAAAATCCACTTTCAACGCATCCGAATGGTGCACGTGGACATGCTCATGAGCGGTGGTTTCGATCTCCAGCCTTTGTGCCAGTCCTCGATCCAGTTCAACCGCGTGCAACTGTCCTACCTTTGGGATTAGGTCGAAGGTCAGGGCCCCAAGACCCGGCCCGATCTCGACCACGATATCGCTCGAGCGGGGATCGAACTCCCGGATGATGTTCTCGACCACATTTTTTTCATGCAGGAAATGTTGACCGAGTGACTTGCGCGCGACCGGGAAGCTCACGGCTTCTTATCCCGGCCCAAACGTGCTTGCTTATCCATACGGTTTTGCGCCAGGGAAATTGCCAGGTCCAACGCCGCCCGCGCGCTTCCCAAATCAATATCGGCTCGTCCGGCCAGCTCCAGCGCCGTGCCGTGATCCACGGATGTGCGAATCAAGGGGACACCCAGCGTCACGTTCACGGCGTCACTGAATCCCCGATATTTGAGTACAGGCAGGCCCTGGTCGTGATACATGGCAAGAATCACATCATACCGATCCGTGTCCCCGGGTAGAAATACCGTATCTGCCGGGTGTGGTCCCGATACCTGGATTCCCGATTTTCTGAACACCTCGATTGCAGGGGTGATTTCTTCGATTTCCTCCCTGCCCAGGTGTCCCTGCTCGCCGGCGTGAGGATTGAGGCCGCATACGGCAATACGCGGTCGGGTGATACCAAATTTGTCACGCAGGTCATCGATGAGCACCCGGATCACCCTCTCGACTCTCTCCCGGGTTATCAACACGCTGACCTCGCTCAGCGCCACGTGCGTCGTTACCAGGGCCACCCGGAGAGTGCCGCTCGCCAGCAGCATGACCGGTAAATCACCGCAGGTGCGCTCACTTATGTACTCCGTATGGCCGGTGAATCCCGTTCCTGCCTCGTTGATGATCCCTTTGTGCACGGGGCCCGTGACCATGGCATCGAACTCCCCCGCCATGCAGCCGTCTATCGCCCGGTCGAGACAGCGCAGCACGTGGGCAGCGTTTTGAGTGTCGGGTCTTCCGGGATTTGCCGGACGTCGAAGAGGCTCCGCAACCACCGCCAGCCTTTGAGTTTCCGCGATCTGCTGCCGCCATTCGTCGAGGGTAATGGGCAGTCCGAGCTGCGCGGCCCGGGTCTCCAGCAGCTCCGGGTCGCCAATGACGGCGAGCCTGCAGTGAATCGATGATTGCGCCAGCCTGATTGCGATGTCCGGACCAATCCCCGCGGGTTCACCCAGAGTCAAGACGATCCTCGGAAACTGGTGTTTCAACGCAGTAGCGACAGCAGGTTAAACGGTTTGCCGTTGAGGCTTACGGAACCCTCTCTGATGGAGGCCTGGAACCGATAGCGGTCGCCTTCCTGCGTCAACAAATTCCCATCCAACCACGACTGAAGCCTTGCCGGTACCGCTTGATTCATCAACGACTCTTCGTCTTGCGCGGACATCGGTTGCTGCTGGCCGCCAGGGTCCAGATCCGACAGTTCTTTCTTGACCGCCGCCAGTGCCGCGAGTTCCGCCACCGCAGCGGGTACTTCGAGCTGTATGTCGCCGTCGAGTGCGCCAATCAGCGCGAGCGGGTTAGAAGAATTACCGTCACCCGACAATTTTACCCTGGCCGTAGCGGCCAATGGTCCGGAATCCGTCCGCAGTGTCAGCCCGGAATCCAGTCTTGCGTTGCGCTTCGATACCAGCGCAAGTACTTTGTTGAGCGGTATGGCTGAATCGACACTCAGGTCGTTCAGATCGGTCAGCGTATCCAGATCCAGATCGTGCGCCGAAAGGTGCCAGGTTGCACCGGTAAGCTCGAGGGTCGGCAACAGGGCGGAAGCGAACTCGCCGGACATCTTGTATTCGACATTCTGGCCCTGTTCCGTCGCCGTCGAGGTGACAACCAGATCTTTGGACTCGAACAGGTGTTCCGAATCCGGGATACGCGCCCGCAGTGATTCGGTGACCAGAGTCGAGTTTCCCATAGCCAGCCCGGTTCTGCCCGGATAGGTCAGGAACGTGAGGGTGGACTTGCCGAGGCTGAAACTGTAATCGTGCTGCGACCAGTCGATTCCACCTAGGTCCATACTCCCTTGCCAAGACGCGTTGGAAGGTTCGAAATCAACGCTACCCTGGATTCGCTTCCAGGCCATTGTTGCGGCGTCTTCCAACTGGGCATCCGCGGCTGGAATCTCGATCCGGGTTTTGGTCGTGCTGTCTAAATTCACGGTGGTAGACAAGGTGCCGAAAGGCTGTTCCGCTTCCGGAGCACGCGCGCCCGGGATGCTGAGTTCCGAATGTATCAAAGCCAGAAGTGGCTGTAGCGCCAGGAGATACCTGACGGGATTGCTGATCGGCAACGGGCCGTGGTCCACGGTGTGCACCGCAAGCACGGTTAATTGGTAATCGCGGATGGCAAACGTGGTCTCGGCCACGGAGCGCATCCAGCCACGGCGAAATCGGCTTTCCACCACGCTGATCTTGTTGCTGGAATCCAGCAGCGTCATCTGCCGTTCAAAAATTCGTTCCGCCTCCACCCCAAACCAGTAGGGCACCACGGCCACGACGGCAGTCAGTCCCAGCAACAATACGGACAGCAACAGCTTTTTCATATATGGGCTATCGGACTAATCGATCTTGTTGTGGCTGCCGTCACAGAACGGTGAGTTGTTCGTTCGCTTGCATCCGCAAAGCGCTAATTTTTTACGTCCCTCCAGATCCAGGCGAACCGGCGTGAAACCGGTTTCCCTGTGCGAACCGTCGCAAAACGGCTGGTTCGCGGATCGGCCACAGCGGCACCACCAGTAAGTGCCGGCATCCAGTTCGAGAACATACGGTGACTTTTGTGCTACTTCCGCTTCCGACATGCGCGCCTCTCTAGCTCGTTTGAAGAAATTTTCGTGATCTATTTGACCATCTTTTCGGGCCTATTTGTACCGGCAGCTGGCCCGCCTGGCACGCACATTGCGAAGGGACATGCCGGCGTCCGCTGCGAACAGTGCTTTTGACGAAATCTCGTTAATCGGTTCATGCTAATCGCGGGGTGAACGGCAGATTTCGTCGATCCGGCCTGGGATCTCAAAACTCCGATCGATATTCCCCTATACGTTATACTGTATATGGGTGACAAAAGGTACGGGGGATCGATGCCATGAACATCACTGGTAAAGGCCGACCAGATGGCTTCGGTATCTGCGCGCCCCGCATCCCGATGGTGAATTCGGTTCCCGGCAAAGAGGAACCTTTCAGTGTGCAAGAGCGTGAGCATATCAGCGCATTGAATAGCGCGCTGTTCGCCGCTTATGGCCCACGGGGCAATGAGGACGAGCACAACTGCGCGTTGCGCCGCTACCTGCAAACGATGACCTTCCTTGGCCAACGCTACAGGCTGTTCGAAGTCGCCAATCATCGAGTCTTCAGAGCTGGAGATACGCTGATAGTACCTTACGATGCGCACGGCAGGTTGTCGATATACGCGCTGCAAGGAAATTCGGAGTATCTCATCGCGCAGCTGCAGCTGCCTCACGGAACCTTGATCACGGATGCCCTGGTTGCCGCACTCGCTGGACTGCAGGGAGACGCCATTGACCTCGAGCGTGATATCTATCACCTGGAGATCGACGATATGCCCGCCATTCAGGTTGCCCGCCTGCGCGATCTGGCCGGCGTACTCAGGCGCCTGAATACCTGCGGCAGCCGCCACGAGGCAGTGTATCTATTGCGTTTCATGGTGGCGCGGCTTTGCGGCGCGTCGTACCGCGGAATGCCGGGCGCCAAGAATCTCCGGCCCGAAATCAGGCTTGTCCGCGACCAGCTGGCAGAATTCATGAACGGCCCATTTGCATCCCGTCTGCGATTGCCGACACGCATACTTGTCCGCAGTATCTCGGGTTTGGTGTCGCGGCCCAAGCTGATCGACGAAGTCTGGCAGGATACGATCGATCTTGCCGAGGTGCACGTGCGCGGCAGTGCGATAACCAACGAAATCCGAAGAAGCACGCACCATGCGATGGGCAAACACACACTCGACCTGGCGCGCGCATACCGGCAATGGCTGCAGACCGGCGAAGCGGATTTTCCGGACGCGGCCAGGGAGGTTCCCGGCCCGGCCGATGAAGCTGCCCGATCGTGCAGCGGGGCGTTGGAACTGGTGAAGCGTGTCATCGTCAATCTCGAGCAGCTCCTGGACAGTTCGCAAATTGCGCAGCGCCTTGTCGAGTGGCGCAATACTTACGCGGACGAACTGGTGCGCTGCGAATCGACAAAAATCCTGGACGAGGAGCTCGAATCCCTGGTTGCCAATGGCATTCGGGCAGGTAACCGGTGGGTCTATCAGCATCGTCTAGGCAGCTTTGCGAGCAAGCTGAGGGACGGCGCCTGGCCGGACGATGTCCGCGAGCCGTTTGAAAAGAGCCTGAAGCATTTGCAGGAGGTCATGCCAGACGAAGCCGGATTTCCTGCCGACGAGGTCGAACGCGACGCGCGCACGGCGGTGAATGCGTTCTGCCGGGGGATGCGTCATCACCACCAGGACGCCCTATTTGCCTCGCTAGACGAGCTGCTCGAACGTTATCGAGGTGGCGCACCGTTTGATGCGTTCGAACGCAGCTGTGCGCTGCGACGCGAACTCGAGTCCTTGGTCGGCAGCGGCGTCTTCACCAGCCAGCGCTATCTTTTATATCAGCTCGATTGTCTTTTGGAGGAGTTGGGGTTTCTCGCCTTGAGACACGTCGCTTCGGGCTACATGGAGCGGGGTGTGGCACTGGAAGAGTGTTTGCGCATCGTGCACCTGTGTGCCGGCAGCCTGGAGCAGGATGGTCTGTTCTCGCGCGAACTGTGGGACCTGTCGGTGATGCTGGTCAATGCGGAGCGGGCGCCGTCCGAACTGCTCGACGTGCTTGCCCAGATTCAACGCAACTACCACCGATTGGTGAAACGTGTCAGCGAAGCTTACGAAGTCATGGCCGGGCAGCTGGGCTATGCAGACGACGAAATGCGTGGGGTGCTGGCCAACTTCCAGCGCACGATGCATGACCTGAACAGCCTTGTGCACTTTTCGGACTTGGCGCGGGAATATATCTCTGAATGCGGCAGTGATCTGTCCTGGGCGGGTCAAGGGAGTGCCGGTGAGGGACCGTGGGACTTCGTTCACCTGTCGCACACGCAAGATATCGTGGACCGGGTCGAGAACCGGGAATCCGTCAGCCTGCAGGCGCGCTACGGGGGCAAAGGCAGCGGGCTGATCTACATTGCCTATCTCGGCATCCCAACGCGAGACGGCTTCATTATCCCGACGGTGCTGCCGCGTCTGGGCCTGCACAACAGCGACCGGAGGCGCTTCGAGCGCGAAGTATTGCGGCACTTACAGCTACTCGAGGATGACATCGCTCGCAATGAGGGGACACCCTTGCATCTCGGTGATGCCGATGCGCCGCTGCTGCTCGCCGTGCGCGGCGGCTCCGTGTTCTCGATGCCGGGCATGCTGGCGACGGTGGTTTTCGTCGGCATGACCGACGCGGTGGCGGAGGCCTTGGCACGCGATGACGAGTGGTATGCATGGGATGCCTACCGGCGCTTCCTGGTGTCTTATGCCTCGGCCGTGTGGCAACTGGACCTCGAGCCACTGGGTCTGGTCGAACAAGCCAAGCGTCGCAACAATGCGGCGCTCAAGACCCAGCTTTCGGGAGTGGCCATGCGCGAGGTGGTCGAATCTTCGAAGGACGCGATTCGGGATGCGGGCTACGCGGATCAGCTGGAGGCGATTCTTGGCAGCGTTGAACATCAGTTGCACACCGCCCTGGGGGCGGTGCACACCTCCTGGAACCGGGAACGGGCGCGCCGCTACCGGGCCATCAAGCATCTGAGCGAGGGATGGCATACGGCGGCGATCGTGCAGCAGATGGCATCGGGCAACCGGTCTAATACAGAGGAATTACAGCCGGGAATGGACGAGATGCGCATGTCACTCACCGGTGTGATTCCCAAGACGCGCATGCAGGTCTGCGGATTTCGCGCGTTCACCGGAGATGTGAAATTTAGTGCCTGTGGCGATGACCTGGTGGGGGGGCTGACGGCGGCGAAATCCTTTGAGCCGGTGCAGCGTCTGCATTCCCTGGCGCCGATGCTCGAACGCAAACTGAACCACATCAGCGCTCGCCTGCGCCGCTACCTCGGCTCCGATGCGGAGATCGAATTCACCGTTGACCGCGGCGTGCTGAGCGTGCTGCAGGCACGTAGCGCACAGGTGGAAATGCAGTACAGTCCCCGTACGTTCGACGACCCGGGCGCGCCAGGGGGGCGCGGCATTGGCATCAGCGGCGGTGCTTACCGCGGGCTGGTCGCCTTCGACGAGGCGGATGTCAAGCGTCTCACAGAGACGATGCACGACCCCGGTCAGGAAGTGGATGGGGTGCTGCTGGTTCTGGAAAATCCGGTTCCCGACGAAATTCCGTTGATCCTTTCAGTGGGCGGGCTGCTGGCGGCTCGAGGCGGCTCGACGTCGCACGCCGCGGTCGCCGTGCATGGCATCGAAGACAGACCCTACAGCGCGGTCCTGGGCGTGGCGGAACTGCGGGTGGCTCCGGCAGAGGCTATCCTGGTGGACGCCAACGGCGACCCCGCCCACACCGTACACGCCGGCGACGTGCTCTCGATTCATGGCCGGACCGGTGAGGTCTTCGCGGGATCACGCCAAATCGTTGGCGTCAAACAGGATATACAGGCTAGTCTTCGCCGTTCCCATCGGTCAGGTTGATATATAAACGGGACAGGAGACAGATCAGTTCCGCCTGTCGATTAGTCGAAGTTTTGCGATAGATGGATTTCAGGTGCGTACGCGCGGTATTGGGCGTGACGTACACTTTTTCGCAGTATTGGTTAATCGACACGCCATTTGTCAGAGCGTGTGCCAGCTTGCATTCCTTTTCAGTAAATCCATACATGCTCTTGAACAGAAATGATGGAACAGCGGTGTTGTGAGATGAGTCGTTGATGATCACGATCGCGGTCTGTTCCGTGCCGTGCCCCGGGACATGCAGCGGTGTCGCCCATATTTGGGTTGTCTTTTCATTTATGTCGTCGTGCATGCAGAACGCGGCGGGTGCGGAATGGCCGTTGATTTCGCCTAGGCTTTGATCAAGCAGGGCCGTCAGCTGATCGTTCCTCACGGTGGTTTTCAATTTACCACTGGCGTTCCTGAGGAGTCTGGCGTCGCCCAGGAACCTTTGCCCAACGCTGTTGCATAGGATGATCCGACGATCCTGGTCGATGATCACGATACCGAAAGAAAACTGGTCCATCGCCGCTCGTAGCTGAGACTCCGATATATCCCCTTTGGCGAAATTGCCGGCGATGCTTTGATTGATGTCACCGAATCTTGCCAACGCCGTCTCGATGCTTGGGATGAGCTGCGACGGGGTCAGGGGTTTTACCAGATAACCGATGGCGCCGGACCCGATTGCCCGGTCGATCCACTCCGGTTCACTGTGGCTGGACAGGATCAAGATCGGGCGATACCGATACAGAAGCAACTGCTCTGCCAATTCGGTGCCTCTCATATCGGGCAGGCCAATGTCGATAATGGCGAGATCCGGTGGTGAGCTGGTGTACTGTTCAAGCGCGTCTCGCGCAGAGCCGCATTGCGTGACGATGTAGGACGACTTCTGCAGGCCGTAGCCCAGGGTGTCCAAAATGATTTGATCGTCGTCGACCAGAAGAATGCTGCGCGATGAGGATTGGCCCATGTCCTGTTGTATTTTTTTGTCCTTTGCCCAATTCAGTCTATATGACCCGGGCGATGATTGAAATCACCGGACCAACAAAAAAAACCCGCACCCCTCTCGAGGTGCGGGTTTTCTGCTGCGCCGAAGCGCACCAGAGGGCACTAAGAATCCGCTTTACGCAGCTTTGACTGGTGCCTTCTTGGCGACAGTCTTGGCCACCTTGTCGGCGGTTTTCATGTTCTTCTCGACCCAGGCCTTGTAGTCATCGCCGGCTTCCTGAGCCAGCTCGACATTTGATTTCGCCAATTCAACGAATTTCTCGGCATACTCCTCGACTAGGCTCGCCTGTTTGGCGAGGTAGTCTTTTACTTCCTTGGTTTCCTGCACCATCTGGCCCTGCTTCATGCTGCCTTCGACCATCAGGTCGGCGGCTTTCATCTGCAGTGCAATGGTCTTTTCCATGAGTTTGCTGTTAATTTCGCCCAATGATTTAGCCGCTTCCATCGCATTGGCGCTGAATTCATTTAGCGATTTGAAGTAGTCGTTCTGCATTTTCCGGTATACCTCTCGATAACAAAGTTGACAAAGTAGTTTATTGTGCAGTGCAGCAATTTGTGCAGTGCAGCATAATTCCTTGCTTTTCCGTTGTCAAGCCTCGTTTTCGAATATTCCGTTAAGATTTTGACGGGCTAGCCCGCATTAGGCGATTCCATCAAGGAAATCTAAAAAACCGTCAGTCTGATTTCCACGGCTTTGGGCCGCTATACGGCGCGGTAGATCGTGGTTATTCCGGTTTGTCTTCTTTTTTTTCGGATTTTCCGGGCATGGCCGAGGCCTTGAAAAAACTGTCCTGGACATCCTGCCATATCTCGAGATTCTTCTTGGTCAGCTCGGTCATCAGCGACGTCATTGGATTCTCATGCAGAGCACCCCGCATCTGATCCTGCAGTGCTCGCTGCTGCTCATCGAACAGACTCAGGCTTTTTTCGAGATACTGGGTAAGCGTATCCTGCACGGAATCTCCGTATAATCTGATGATCCGCATCAGAATGTCGGCGGTGAACATGGGTTTTCCACCGCTTTCCTGTTCAGCGATGATCTGGAGTAGGATATTCCGGGTGAGATCAGCGCTGGAGTTGGCGTCTATGACCTGGAAATCCTCTTCCTCTAATACCAGCTGTTGCAGATCCACCAGCGTGATATAACGGCTTTGTTCCGTATCGTACAAGCGCCGGTTAGGGTATTTCTTGATGATTCTCATACGCCCGTTCTCAAGGTGGTCATCCTGAACCATCCCCAAAAAATGTAGTATTAACATCATCATAACGTGTTTTGTTGCGATGCACAATTATGTTTGCTACAGTCCGGCGCCTCACCCGGACCCCTTTAGTCACTACGCGCGATGAGTAATTGGAGCGACCAGTGGTTTGAATCCTGGCGGGACCTGCTGTCACACCAGCCCTGGCAAAGTACCCTCGAGGATTGGTGGCGGCAGTTTTCCAGGCAGGGTGACTCGTCGTCGCTCCCGGTTTTCGAGAAAATCGCCGCGCAGAGTCATTCTTTTTTCCAGTTGGGGGAGGAACTGGCAAAACTCGATCCGGGCAACAGCACCGGCACGGACTGGCAGGCCAGTCTGGACCGTATGTTCAATGAATTGAATCAGGCTTTCGACACGCCGTCCACGAATCAGGCCCGGAACCTTTTCTGGCAGATGCCTCTGGCCAATTGGCAAAGCATGGTTTCCTCGATGCCCGGATTTTCCAGCGACCAGCTTGCGGCGGTTGGCGGACAACCGGCATTTGATCCACGGGCCAAGTGGGAACAGCTCTTGTCTATCCCCGGGCTGGGCTATACGCGCGAATCCCAGGCGGGTATGCAGAAGCTAAACCGGCTGACGCTCGACTACCTGAAGACCCAGCAGAGCTATAACAATTTTTTTGTCGAAATGAGCAAGGAGTCGCTCGATTCGATGCGCGAGCGTTTGACGGCGCGAGTTGAAGACGGAGCGGAGCCGCTCAAAACGGTCCGGGAATTCTACGATCTGTGGGTGGACTGCAGCGAGGCGGTGTATCAGGCCCGCACCATGACCGATGAGTACGCCAGACTGCATGGAGATAGGGTCAACGCGCTGATGGCGTTGAAACAGCAAGCTGCAATGATGATGGATGATTGGGTCGACATGATGAACATGCCGACGCGGCGGGAAATGGATACCATAAATCTTCGATCCCAGGCCGCGAGGCGTACCTCCAAAGATCTCGAACAGCGGGTTGAGATGCTGAAACGCCGGGAAGCGGACCTGACACGCCAGGTAACCGAACTCTGCGGCAGGATCGAAAGATTGTCCAGGGGAAGATCGCAAACCGCCGTGAAGAAAGCGCCTGGTCGCAAAAAAACTTCGCCAAAGAAAGCAATACGAAAGCAGGGCGCCGGTGAAACGAAAAAAAACCGGTGAACAAAATAAAGCTGCGAGGAGAGAAACGTTGAACCGCAACACACCTCAATCGACCATGGGCAGCTTAGGGTGACCCGGATCCCGTTTCAACTGCATCCGGAACAGGTCTCCAGGGAGATGGCCGATTTTGCGCGGAAGCTTGGTGCGGGCCTGAGCAGACTCAGCGGGCTAGGGGATTTGGAAACGGGTGTGACCGAACGCGATGCCGTATATGACGAAGACAAACTCGTTCTTTACAGATACAAAGCCGCGGATCAGTTGGATAAGCTTCCACGGGTGCCGTTGCTGATCGTATACGCACTGGTCAACAGGCCCTACATGACCGATCTTCAGGAGAATCGGTCGATGATACGGGGGCTGCTCGATGCCGGAATGGATGTATATCTCATCGATTGGGGTTACCCGGACCGGGCGGACAGGTTCCTCACCCTGGACGACTATATCAACGGCTATATCGACCGCTGTGTGGACGCTATCCGAAAATCGCTCGGGAGAGAGAAAATCAATCTGCTGGGTATTTGTCAGGGGGGCACCTTCAGCCTTTGTTACACAGCGACGCATCAGGAAAAGATAAAAAACCTGGTTACGATGGTAACCCCCGTGGATTTCAGGACAGCAGACAACATCTTGACCAAAAGCGTTGAACACGTGGATATCGATCTCCTGGTGGATACTCTGGGTAACGTACCGGGTGAATTGCTCAACTGGACCTTCCTGAACCTGAAGCCGTTTCAACTCATGGGCCAGAAGTATGTCGACATGGTGGACATAATCAAGGATGAAAACAGCGCGAGGAACTTCATGCAGATGGAGAAATGGATCTTCGACAGCCCGGACCAGGCCGGAGAGGCGTTCCGCCAGTTCGTCAGGGAATTCTTCCACAAGAACGGTCTGATAGCGGGCGGGTTGAGGATCGGAGACAGATCCATCGAACTTGGGGAAATCGATATCCCCGTGTTGAATGTCTACGCCACACAGGATCACCTAGTTCCGCCAGACTCATCCCGGGCGCTTAAGGACCTCGTCGGATCGGCGGATTATCAGGAGCTTACCTTCGACGGCGGTCACATCGGTATCTACGTCAGTGGAAAATCACAGAAGACGATACCCCCCGCCATCGGCGGGTGGCTGGCAGAAAGAGACTGAACCATCTGTCTACCCCCTCGTCGAAGTCGGACCAGTTCAACGGCCTGAGTCTGTACACACACCGCGTCATCTCCACCACGCGGCGATATTGCGGCACTGCAACATTTCTCTCTCTCGCGTATAATGCGCAACTCTAATCCGCGCTCCGGCACCGCATAAAGCGGCGCATTCGGGCGCTGCATCGCAAGGAGGATGACCCGGTGACATCGGCAAAAAATGTAAATAACGACTGGCGGGATCTCGCCGCCAAAGAACTCAGGGGCAGATCCGTCGACGAACTGACCTGGGAGACGCCGGAAGGCATCGCAGTGAAACCGCTTTATACGGCCGATGACCTTGCGGAACTGGAATTCGTCGACAGTTTGCCCGGATTCCCGCCTTATATCAGAGGCCCTCGCGCGACCATGTATGCGGGGCGCCCCTGGACGGTTCGCCAGTATGCCGGTTTCTCGACCGCCGAGGAGTCCAACGCTTTCTACCGCAGAAATCTTGCCGCGGGACAGTCGGGATTGTCCGTTGCGTTCGATCTGGCCACCCACCGCGGATACGACTCGGACCACCCCCGTGTAGTGGGTGACGTAGGCAAGGCCGGGGTCGCAATCGATACCATCGAAGACATGAAGATGCTGTTCGACGGAATTCCGCTCGATCGTATGTCCGTATCGATGACGATGAACGGCGCGGCGCTTCCAATAATGGCTATGTATATCGTCGCAGCCGAAGAGCAGGGTGTGCCGCCGGAGAAGCTGGCGGGCACCATACAGAACGATATCCTCAAGGAATTCATGGTGCGCAACACGTATATCTATCCACCGGAGCCGTCGATGCGCATCGTGGCGGATATCATCGCCTATTCCTCGCAGCACATGCCCAAGTTCAATTCGATATCCATATCGGGTTACCACATGCAGGAAGCCGGTGCGACCTGCGTGCAGGAACTCGCTTTTACCATTGCCGACGGGATCGAGTATGTGCGCGCGGCGCTTGCCGGCGGCCTGGACGTGGATCGGTTTGCTCCTCGCCTGAGTTTTTTCTTCGCCATCGGCATGAACTTTTTCATGGAAATCGCGAAATTGCGTGCGGCAAGGATGTTGTGGTCCACGCTGATGCAGGAACTGTTCGAACCGACCGACAAGCGCTCCCTGATGCTGAGGACGCATTGCCAGACGTCGGGCGTGAGCCTGACAAGCCTGGATCCGTACAACAACATCGTAAGGACGACCATAGAGGCACTGGCGGCGGCCCTCGGAGGGACGCAGTCCCTGCACACAAACTCCTTCGATGAAGCGCTTTCCCTACCTTCCGAGTTTTCGGCACGCATTGCGAGAAACACCCAGCTGATACTGCAGGAGGAAACAGGCGTTACCCGGGTAGTCGATCCCCTGGCGGGGTCCTTCTACATCGAGCACCTGACCGCATCGCTGGCGTCGGCAGCGCGCAAGCTCATCGACGAAGTCGAGGAGATCGGCGGCATGACGCGTGCGGTCGAATCCGGGATGCCCAAACTTCGTATCGAGCAGTCCGCCGCGCTGCGCCAGGCGCGGGTGGACCGGGGCGAGGAAGTCGTGGTCGGCGTCAACAGGTATCAGCTGGAGGACGAACCCGAGGTGGAGGTTCGTGACATCGACAATACGGCGGTTCGGGAGGCTCAGATCAGGAGACTGCACGCGGTGCGCCAAGGGCGGGATGAGCAGCGATGCCAGGCCGCCCTGGATGCCCTAAAGCGGGGCACGGAAAACCAGGACAATCTGCTTGCCCTCGCCGTCGACGCTGCGCGGCAGCGCGCCAGTGTCGGTGAGATCTCGGACGCTATGGAGGCGGTCTGGGGCCGCCATCGGGCCGTGTCACGCTCGATAAGCGGGGTTTACAGCTCAGCCTACAAGAACGACGAAGAATTCATGAAGATCATCGAGGCCGTAGAGGCATTTTCGAAAACAGAGGGGCGTCGGCCCAGGATGCTGGTGGTGAAGCTGGGCCAGGATGGACACGACCGGGGAGCAAAAGTCATAGCAACGGCCTTCGCCGACCTCGGATTCGACGTCGACATTGGTCCGTTGTTTCAATTGCCCGAAGAGGCGGTTCGCCAGGCAATAGAGAACGATGTGCATCTGATCGGTGTGTCCTCGCAAGCCGCCGGGCACAAAACCCTGGTGCCCCAGCTGCTGAGCGATCTGAAACGACAGGGTGCCGGAGATATCCTCGTGGTATGCGGGGGCATCATCCCGCCGCAGGACTATCAGGCACTTTATGAGAAGGGCGTTGCGGCCATCTACGGACCGGGGACGAACATCACCGAGGCCGCCACGGAAGTTCTTTCCCTGATCGAGCAGTCCAGGCAGCATCGGAAGAGCGCGGATTCAGCCTAGCACAACGCAAGCCCTTATCTCGGACCGTTGTAACGACGGCCGTCGGGAGTAGATATGCAAGAAATCATTCGGGAACTGGAAGAGAAGCGGAACGCGGCCCGACTGGGCGGTGGTCAGGAACGCATCGATGGCCAGCATGGCAAGGGTAAACTAACCGCTAGAGAACGTATCCAGCTGCTGCTCGATGACGGAAGTTTCGAGGAATGGGACATGTTCGTCGAACATCGATGCGTCGATTTCGGGATGGCGGATCATCGCATTCCGGGGGATGGAGTGGTTACTGGATACGGGACTATCAACGGCCGCGTGGTTTTCGTTTTTAGTCAGGACTTCACGGTGTTCGGCGGCTCCCTGTCCGAGGCCCATGCGGAGAAAATCTGCAAGATCATGGACCAGGCCATCAAGGTCGGCGCACCGGTTATCGGGTTGAACGATTCAGGCGGGGCGCGAATCCAGGAAGGCGTCGCATCGCTTGGTGGCTATGCGGACGTATTCCAGAGGAACGTGCTCGCATCAGGTGTGATCCCCCAGATCTCCATGATCATGGGGCCGTGTGCCGGAGGCGCAGTGTATTCGCCGGCAATGACGGATTTTATCTTCATGGTTCTTGACAGTTCTTACATGTTCGTAACCGGCCCGGATGTGGTCAAGACGGTTACCCATGAGGAGGTCACCGCCGAGGAACTCGGTGGCGGAATCACGCATTCGACCAAATCCGGCGTTTCGGACCTTGCGCTGGCCAACGACATTGAGGCGCTACTGTCACTTCGCCAGTTCTTCGACTATCTGCCGGCAAACAACAATGAGCCCCCCCCGGTCTGGCCCACCAGCGACCCAATGGATCGCGTAGAGCCTTCGCTCGATTCCCTCGTGCCGACCGATCCCAACATGCCTTATGACATGAAAGAATTGATTACCAAGGTCGCTGACGAGAACAGCTTTTTCGAACTGCAGCCGGATTACGCAAAGAACATCGTGGTGGGTTTCGTCAGGATGGAAGGGTCTACGGTCGGCGTGGTCGCGAATCAGCCGATGGTGCTGGCAGGGTGCTTGGATATCGATTCCTCGATCAAAGCGGGCCGATTTGTCAGGTTCTGTGATGCGTTCAATATTCCCGTTCTGACGTTTGTCGATGTGCCCGGCTTTATGCCCGGTACGGCACAGGAGTATGGGGGCATCATCAAGCACGGCGCAAAACTGCTTTATGCCTTCGCCGAGGCCACCGTTCCCAAGGTTACCGTCATCACGCGCAAGGCTTACGGTGGTGCTTACGATGTGATGAGCTCCAAGCATCTCCGGGGCGACGTGAATTTCGCATGGCCCTCTGCGGAGATCGCGGTAATGGGCCCCAAAGGCGCGGTAGAGATCATCTTCAGGAAAGACATCGGCGACGATGAGAAGATTACCGCGCGTACCGAGGAGTATCGGCGCAAGTTCGCCAACCCGTTTATAGTGGGACGGCGTGGATTCATTGACGACGTGATTATGCCGCGTGACACCCGTCTTCGTATTTGCCACTCCCTGTCTATGCTGAAAGACAAGAAGCTGGAAAATCCCTGGCGCAAACACGGAAATATCCCTCTGTAAGCCTCGGAACCGGATAAAAAAACATGTTCAACAAAATTCTGGTTGCGAACCGGGGCGAGATAGCCTGCCGGGTATTCCGAACTGCGCAAAAAATGGGCATAGCAACCGTTGCGGTTTATTCGGACGCCGATCAAAACGCGCTGCATACCGAAAAGGCAGACGAGGCGGTCGGCATCGGCCCCGCGCCATCGTCGGAGAGCTATCTGGTAATCGACAATATTCTCGCCGCCTGTAAGCAAACCGGCGCCGATGCCGTCCATCCCGGATACGGATTCCTGTCCGAGAACAAGGAGTTTTCCGAGGCATTGTCAGCCGAGGGCATCGTTTTCATTGGACCCAATACCCGCGCCATAGAGGCAATGGGTGACAAAATCGAATCGAAGAAGATCGCCCAGAAGGCCGGGGTGAATACTATACCCGGCTATACCGGTGTGATCGAAGACGCCGGAAAGGCTGTCAGCATCGCCAACGACATCGGCTATCCCGTCATGCTGAAGGCGAGCGCCGGTGGCGGTGGCAAGGGTATGCGTGTCGCCTACGACGACCGGGAATGCCTGGATGGATTCGAACGCGCGAGCAACGAGGCGCGGAGCAGCTTCGGGGATGACCGCGTCTTCGTGGAAAAGTTTATCGAACAGCCGCGGCATATCGAGATCCAGATCATTGCCGACAGTCAGGGTAAAGTGCTCTATCTCGGGGAACGCGAGTGTTCGATTCAGAGACGGCATCAGAAGGTCATCGAGGAGGCGCCCTCGGTTTTCATTGACCCCGATACGCGCCGTGCCATGGGTGAGCAGGCGGTCAGCCTGGCAAAAGCGGTGGACTATCAATCTGCGGGAACCGTCGAATTCATCGTGGACACCGACAAGAATTTCTTTTTTCTGGAAATGAATACGCGCCTGCAGGTCGAGCACCCGGTGACTGAAATGGTCACGGGCCTCGATCTAGTCGAACTCATGATTCGTATCGCGGCGGGCGAGGTGCTGACGATGGATCAACGCGATGTCCACCTCAGCGGGTGGGCGGTCGAAACACGCGTCTACGCTGAAGATCCGGCACGCGGTTTCCTGCCGTCAACCGGACGCCTGATCCGGTACCAGCCTCCACAGCAAAGCGCAAGGATTCGCGTAGATACCGGAGTTTTCGAGGGCGGCGAGGTCTCCATGTACTACGATCCGATGGTCGCCAAGCTGATTACCCATGGCGGTACCCGAAAGGAAGCCATCGGGTATATGAGGCAGGCGCTCAACCAGTATTACATCAGGGGCATATCGCACAACATCGGCTTTCTCAATTCTTTGATGGCCCATCCCAGGTTCATGGAAGGAGATCTGAGCACTAACTTCATCAGTGACGAGTACCCCGAGGGCTACAGCGACCCCGGGATCGATGATTCCAACAGCGCGATGTTCGTCGTTTCGGCCGGCACGATTCACCACGTACACTGGCTTCGAGCGAACAGGATCAGCGGGAGGACACCTCGGGCGGGGTCCGAGAAACAAACTCTGGACCGGGTCGTCGTAATGGGCAACGATTACCATCCGATTAAGATCATTCCGGTGGCGCACGGCTACGATGTGATCTACAGGGGCCGGACCTATAGGGTCACCACCGACTGGAGCATCGGCCGCCCATTGTTTAGCGCGTTGATCAACGGGGACGAGGTCTGCATGCAGATCGAACCGGAAGGCGTAAAATACAGAATGATCTATGACGGCGTGGTGGTCAGCGTCATGGTGCTGACCAACAAAGGGGCGGAGCTGAACCACCACATGCTGGTTAAGGCTCCTCCGGACCTGTCGAAATTCTTGTTGTCTCCCATGCCGGGCCTGTTGGTTCAACTGAAGGCGCGCGAGGGTGATCAGATAAAGGACGGAGAAGAACTGGCTGTGGTGGAGGCCATGAAGATGGAAAACGTACTGCGAGCTCCTCAAGATGTCGTGGTAGAGAAAATCCTGTGCCAGGAAGGGGACAGCCTGGTTGTCGATCAACCGATCCTCCGGTTCGAGTAGCGGCCGGTGAATCCACAGGATGTGGAGCAGCTTGCGCGTAAGCTGCGGGAGGGGGATCGCCGTGCACTGGCTCGAGCCATTACGCTGGTGGAATCCTCCCGGGCGGACCACCGACAGTCTGCGCTGAGCCTTTTGACCTCGATCATGCCCTATACCGGGTCCTCATTCAGAATTGGCATATCCGGCGTACCGGGCGTTGGAAAATCTACTTTCATCGAAGCATTCGGGCTCCACGTTCTGGAGCAGGGCCGACGTGTAGCCGTGCTCACAATCGATCCGTCATCACCCGTCACCGGGGGCGCCATCCTTGGTGACAAGACGAGGATGCAGGATCTGGCTCGCCGGGAGGACGCCTTCATACGGCCGTCTGCCACGGGTGGGGTCCTGGGCGGGGTCAACCGGCGCACCCGCGACGCGCTGCTGTTGTGTGAGGCGGCAGGTTTCGATCTCATTCTGGTGGAGACCGTGGGTATCGGGCAATCTGAAACGGCGGCCGCGAGGATGACGGATATGTTTATGTTGTTGCTGCTACCAGGGAGCGGAGACGATCTGCAGGGGATAAAGCGGGGAGTGACCGAACTGGCGGACATCATAATCATCAACAAGGCTGACGGAGAGTTGCGCTTTGCGGCCGAGCACACCGCGGCCGACTACCGGCACGCGCTGCAGCTTCTCAAACCGCGCACTGCCGACTGGACCGTGGTGGCCAATACCGTTTCGGCTGTGGAAGGTCTGGGAATCGAGGAAGTCTGGTCCACAGTGCAGCGTTATCGCGATATCATTCGTCACAGCGACATCTTGTCGATGCGGCGCGGCCAACAGGCCAGGGCCTGGCTGTGGGAAGAAGTGTCCGATCTGCTCCTTGGCAGAATGCGGCAGAGCCCCGATCTGGCTCGATGTGTCGATAGACTGGAGAATGATGTGGTCGGGCTGAAGATACCAGCAACGGTAGCGGCAGAGAAACTAATCGATTTGTTCATGAATGCGGAGGTCCCATGATAGGCAAACTGAATCACGTGGCAATAGTAGTGCCGGATCTGGCAGCGGCGGCTGCAACTTATGCGGAAACCCTGGGCGCCAGGGTGTCGGAGCCAAAAGACATGCCTGAACACGGCGTCACTACGGTTTTCGTGGAGCTGCCCAACACAAAAATCGAACTGTTATACCCGCTGGGGGACGCGTCGCCGATCCGGAAGCACCTCGAGCGCAACCCCGACGGCGGCGTGCATCATCTGTGCTATGAAGTAGAGGACATATCGGCCGCGAAACAGCACCTGACGGAACGTGGTGCACGGGTTCTGGGTAACGGCGAGCCGAAGATCGGCGCCCACGGCAAACCGGTATTGTTCCTGCATCCAAAGGACTTTCTCGGCACTCTGATCGAGATCGAGCAGGCGTGAAGCGCACCCGGGTGCGGGCTAGCCCGCATTGCGTAACGGCTGCAAGCTGTCCACCCGGCCCGAGGGTCGGGATCAGCCGAGGCGAGCCGCCGCCTCTACGCTATCGACGTTTATTGCGGAAAAATACTCGATTTCGATTTCCGCTCCCCGGGTCGCTTTTTTAATCATGCCCTCCAGATTGGGCCGCTTGTCGGCCGGGACCTCACCTTTGCCGATCCCGCCGCCGAATTCCATAAACGTGTTGATGCCGTCGGCAAGCGCCGAACGGATACACCCTATCCAGTTTACGGGATGAAATAGCTGAAAAAAGAGGTGCGCCTTGATGAGTCGAGGCTCCTGTTCGTGATACCGCCCGGCATAGTTCGATAGGACGCGGATGCCGGGTTCGGTCAAGTCCGCGGATTCCAGTGCGCCGCGAAAACGGCGGGCTGCTTCCACCATGTAGTAAGTGTGGAACGCACCCTCCGTTTTTAGTCTAACCGAACGTTTGCGCGGATTCTCCGCGACGAAGTCTGATTCCAGCGCATCCAGATCATGGGCCGCTCCGGCGACAACCGTTTGCGCCGGTAGGTTGATGCCGCCGATGCCGCAAAAATAACGGTCAGCCCAGCTCTTCGCGGTTTCCAGATCTACCGGCATCGCCGACATTTCCCCTTCCCCATATTCACCCATCAGTTCACCGCGTTGTTTGACCAGGTTCAGCGCGCTTGGGAATGACAGCGCGTTAGCGACGACAAGGGCGGAGTACTCGCCGAGGCTGTGTCCTGCGGCAGCGTGGGGAATTATGGGTTCATCGGCGAGTTCCTGATACGCCCGCAGACAAGCCATATGGTGGGTTAGGAGTACGGGCTGGGTGAAGCGGGTCAAATTGATTTGCCCGGCTGGATCCTCGAAGGAAAGCTTTGATATGTCGTATCCAAGGGTGTCGCTTGCTTCTTCATAGGTCCTGCGCGCCGACTCGAACCTGGCGGCTATATCGCTGCCGATACCTTGGTACTGGGATCCCTGTCCCGGGAACAGGAAGATTACTCTCTTGTCAGTCATAAACGACCCTTCTGTTATAGTGGATGTTGCACAGCGTGCAGAAGCATGGTGACGCGGACTGACTACTACGGCTCCGTAATCTTGAGTGATATGCCCGCGTAACCGAGCTCCCCCAGATCCTGCTTTACATTCTTGAGTTTGCGCTGGCTCTCGTAGGGGCCAAGCCGCACCCTGAAGTACTCTTTGTCTTCAACCGTGACTTTCTGGATGACGGCATCGAAGCCAGAGATTGTCAACTGGGCCTTGAGTCGATCGGCATCGTTGAAGCTCTGATAGGAGGCTACTTGCAGTACGTACCATGACTTCCGGTCTTTATTCTGCTTTACAGCCTCGTCGACCGGCGACGGCGCCGGGTCATCGGGGATTATTCGCTCGATCTTCGGCAGGACGGTGTAAAAGTCGAGTTTGGGCCGGGGCGCCTGCTGTCCAACCGTCTTGCTTGCTTCCGCTTTTTTCTGAGTCGTTGCCGACGTCCGCTCGAACAAGGTCTTCAGGCCGCTGCCGAATTCCGACTTGCTTCCATCCTGGGTTCCCAGGATCAGGACAGCCAGCACCAATCCTGAAATCAGTCCTATGATAAGCATCCCCCAGGAGTTCCCGCCCCTGTTGCGAGTCGACTTTTTGCGAGACTTCTTTCTGCGAGCAGCCTGGGCCATCTCGATGGGCAGTCACATTTTTTCGGGTGCGCTGACGCCCAGGACATCCAGGCCGTTGGCTACGACCTGCCGGGTCGCATCGAGCAGGCACAAACGTGCGCTGCGAAGATCCTTCACGGCACCGAGTACGTTGTGGGCGTTGTAGTAGGTATGCAGCCGATTCGCCACCTCGCGAAGGTAGTAGACGATGTGATGCGGCTCCAGCTTGCGCGCTGCGGCGGCGACGGTTTCCGGGAAATCGGAAAGCACGCGGGCAAGTTCCTTTTCACTTTCTTCGACGAGCAGATCCAGATTGGCGCTGTCCAGACCGCTGGTGTCGATGTTGCGTTCTTTTGCTTGCCTGAAAACGCTGCTCACTCTGGCATGGGCATACTGAACATAGTAAACCGGGTTATCATTCGACCGGGATTTCGCCAGGTCCAGGTCGAAGTCGAGATGCTGGTCGGATTTGCGCTGCGCGTAAAAAAAACGGGCCGCATCGGTCCCGACCTCCTGGCGCAATTCCCTCAATGTGACGAATTCGCCGCTCCGGGTGGACATGGATACCTTCTCGCCACCTCTATACAGCGTCGCAAACTGCACCAGCGCTACGATGAAATTTTCGGGACTGTGATCCAGGGCTTCCAGTGTTCCCTTTACCCGTACGATGTAGCCGTGGTGGTCGGCTCCCCATACGTCAATAAGTTTGTGAAATCCCCGTGTAAACTTGTCGTGATGATAGGCAATATCCGAGGCGAAGTATGTGGGGACACCGTTCTCCCGAACGACCACCCTGTCTTTCTCGTCTCCGAATGCGCTGGCACGGAACCACAGCGCGCCGTCTTTTTTATAGATGTGGTCTGCTGAACGCAGCTTGTCAATGGTTTGCTCTACGGTTTTTCCGTCGTAGAGGGATTGCTCCGAAAACCAGCGATCGAATTCGACCCTGAATTCGGAAAGATCACTTTTGATGTCGTCCACCAGCGTGTTTAGGGCGGTTCGAAGGAAGCGCTCGAATCCATCGGTGCCCAGTCGGGACCGTAAAGTCCCGGTGAGCATGTCGAGCGACTGTTCGGGATCTGGAGAAGACGCTTCCTGAAGCACGTCCTTTGCGGGGTGCCGGTATCGGTCGCCTTGTTCGCGGTGAACCGTGGCGGCAATATCCCAGATATAGTCGCCCTTATAGCAGTTGTCGGGAAACTCGAACTTCTCGCCACAAAGTTCCAGATACCTTAGCCAGACGCTGACGGCCAGGATATCCATCTGCCTGCCCGCGTCGTTGACGTAATATTCCGTTTGCACGGAATATCCGGCCCGGCGCATGACCCGCGCCAGGGCGTCCCCGTAGGCGGCCCCCCGCCCGTGTCCGACATGCAGTGGACCCGTTGGATTGGCTGATACGAACTCGATCAGTACGGTCTCACCCTGACCGGTGTCGGAGTTCCCGTAGTATTGCGCCTGCTCGCGGATGGTCTTCAGGATCTCGAATTGCGATGCCGGTTTCAGAAAAACGTTGATGAAGCCCGGACCGGCGATTTCGAGTTTCTCCACCCGGTCTGACGGTGGCAGCGCGGCGATGATGAGTTGCGCCAGATCCCGTGGATTTCGCTTTGCCGCCTTGGCCAGACCCAGCGCCACGTTTGTCGCCATATCGCCGTGGGACTTCTGCCGGGGCCGATCGAATTTCACCTCGGTGGGCAGTTCGTTGGGAATCACTCCGGCCTGCTTGAGTTCCTGTATTGCCCTGGAGAAGTTTTCCTGTAAGTGCGTAATCACTGCGATATACGGGTCAAAAGGATGGTGATTCTAACCGTTTGCGGCCAAAAATAATCAATGATCTTCAGATATGCGGGCTAGGCGCATGAATGCTCGGACAGGCTCCTAGGGGAGTTATTTCATTCGGAGGCGTATTAGATGCGTGCTCACCATCATAATCAGTACCGCGGCGGCGAACACGTACAGTCCGTAATGCACTTCAATTTTGGCGATGGATCCCAGCTTGACGCTGGCGATCAGCACCGCCACGACGAATACGTCGAGCATCGACCATTTACCCAGCACCGACAGCCAGTCCACATAGCGCCGCCGGGATTCCAGATTATGCCTGCCGTTCAATGCGGCGAATAGTACTACCATCTTTACCACGGGCAGCAACAATGTAAAGCCGGCGATGAGAACGAACAGGCCGTACTGACGGTCATCAAGTAGCTGCGAAATACCCGATATGACGGAGAAGGTGTTGCTCATGAAAATGAGCTTTTTCAGCGTCAGAATGGGTGCCCAGATCCCGATTGCGAACACGGCGACCGCCAGTATCAGCAGCAGGTTGATCAGGATCTTGTCGCGAAGCGCGTGGTTATCCACGTCAGTACATTTCCATGGGATCAACATCAATGGACCAGCGCACATTCCTGGCCAGTCGATGTGCGTCCAGCTGGGCGACTAGGCTATCCAGAAAGCGATGCACGGCCGTTCGGTTCCGCCCGCTCAAGAGCAGCTGGGCGCGATAGCGCCCCGCTCGTTTTTCCATCGGAGAGGGCACCGGCTCCATGATCTCGATTCCCGTTCGAAGTTCGTTTTCCACAGCCGCCGCTATGTTTCTGGCCTGTCCCAGGAAGCACAATCCCATACCCGGCTTTGTCGCTTCCGCGCGGATCAGGATGAAATGCGAGAATGGGGGCGCCTGAGCGAGACTCCTCTCGTTCATGGCCAGGGCCGTAAATCCTTCGTAATCATGTTCACGCAGTAATTCGAAGTGGGGATGTTCCGGGTGTACTGTCTGAATCAGCACCTGGCCAGGACTGTCGGCGCGGCCCGCACGGCCCGCGACCTGAATAATCTGCTGGAATAGGTATTCGGTAGCACGGAAGTCCACGCTGTAAAGGCCCTGGTCGGCATCGATGATGCCGACCAGGGTCACCTTGGGGAAATGATGCCCCTTGGACAGCAGCTGTGTTCCGATCAGGATATCGGCGGCCCCGGTGGCTCCCTGGGTAAGCTTGTGAGCGAGCTCCCCTTTTCGCCGAGTGCTGTCCCGGTCGATTCTGACTATTCTCGCGTCTGGGAACAGTTCCCGCAGGTGCGTTTCCAGGCGCTGCGTTCCTTCGCCCAGAGGGAGCATCTCAGTGCCCGCGCAGGCGGGGCAGGACATCGAGGCTATCTGTATATAGCCGCAGTGATGGCATCGCAGCGAGTTTTCCCTTTTGTGGAAGACCATCCGGGTGTCACAGTGCAGACACTGCGCCTGCCATCCGCAAGCTGCGCAATAGAGTACGGGGGCGTAGCCTCGGCGATTCATGAACACAAGGCTCTGTTCCCGTGCTTCGAGCCTGTATTCGATGGCTTTAACCAGAGGCCGGCTCAGGCCGTGGTGCACGGGGACGCGCCGCATGTCGATGAATTCGATGTCTGGCAGCCGCGCCCCCAGCGCGCGACTGTTCAACCTCAATATATCGTATCGCTCTTTTTGCACATTGGACATGGACTCAAAGGACGGTGTCGCCGAACCCAGCACGACGGGAACATCCTCGAGTTTTGCGCGGAACACGGCGATGTCCCGGGCGTGATATCTTAGTCCATCTTGTTGTTTGAACGACAGGTCGTGTTCCTCATCGATTATGATGAGACCGGGTTTCAACAATGGGGTGAAGACGGCTGATCGGGTGCCCAGAACGATTGCTGCACGGCCCTCGCGCGCCGCCGCCCAGTTCCTATGTCGCTCACCCGCCGGCAGTTCGGAATGGATTACCGAGAGACTCCGCCCGACATGATCCTCGAACCGTTTCACCAGCTGCGGTGTAAGTGCGATCTCGGGTACCAGGAACAAAATCTGCTGGCCACGCTCGATTACTTCTCTGATAACCCTGAAGTAGACCTCTGTTTTACCGCTTCCCGTGATGCCAAACAGTACAAAACTACGATAGGATCCAAGCGCGTCCAGAATGGCGTCGGCGGCCCGGGTTTGCTCTGGACTCAAGTCAATAGAGTACCCGGAAAATTCAATTCCGGCTGTGGGTTGGACTTTTATTTCAACCCAGCCCTTTTCCACTAGGACGTTGACCGCTCGTTTCCATGAGTGCCCGAGCCGGCTCAGCCGTTCTGGCGAGAGCCAATTTTCGGTGTTCAGGCTTCGCCATATCCTTTGCTGCAATGGTGCTGATGCGAGGTTGGGACGGGCGGTTTTCCCTTCTTCGGTGAGGCGGTAGACCTTCGGTTGACCTGGGCTCAGGGGATGCCCCCGGCGAAGCGCGATGGGCAGGGCTGCGCTGAATACTTCTCCGATTGGGTGATGGTAGTAGTGTGCTACTCGGGACAACCAATCGGACAGCGTCCCTGGAAACACAGGTTCCGGGTCCAACACCTGCTCGATCTGGCGCAAACGATGCGACGGCAGATCGCTGGAGTCAACGATCTCCATGACTACTCCCGTCAGCCGTCGCCGTCCGAACGGCACTAGAACTCTTGCTCCCCTGGAAGGCGGCTCACCGGCAGGGGGGACGAGAAAATCGAAGCATTGCCGGAGCGGAACCGGAAGCGCGACGCGTGCGATTCTAGCCCGCATTTGTCACCGGGATCCCGAGCGATGGCGCAAAACATGTATCGATGATCGCCGGGATGCGTCGAACCAACAAGATGCATAGCCGTCGCTGTGGATCGAATGAAGCCCATGTTCAGTGGGGCCTGGACCATACAGCGCCAGGATAGCGCTGCATGGACGGCAGAGAAGGTCTGATTTCATGTGGATAACTGTGTGTATAACTCCGGCAAGGTCCCTGGCTTTGATCGCGGGAAAAACAATAGCGATAACAACAGATTTATTGAAGGGAAACAATAATATTCGTAAAATCATATACTTAGAAGTGAAGATCTGAGTCCGGGCCCCAACATCTGGGCGATGTTCCGAGCAGCGTGTGCGAACCAAAAAAAATGTGCATAAGTAATGGCTAATCTCCGCGGCAAGCTTGCTAACACATCTTTCGAATTCAAGGGTTTAGCGCATTAATCTCGACCGACCTGACAGAGAACACGCGTAACTAAGATATTCATGCCGGATTTATTCTGCAACATCTCGGATCACATCCAGCAGGCCACCGGCAGGCGATTTTACCTGGAGAATCATCGACCGCTGGGCGGGGGATGTATCAGTCGGGCCGAAGTCATGCAGGGTGACGACGGGCTTCGGTTTTTCGTCAAACTCAACAGCAGCAGTCTGTCCGACATGTTCGACGTGGAGGCTGAGGGCCTGCGGGCGTTGATGGCCGCGTGCGCGCTGCGGATACCCGTTCCAATCTGCACCGGTGTCTGGCAGGATACCGCATACCTGGTTCTTGAGTTCATCGATCTTGCCGGCGCCGCCGGCACCGAAACGCACTCCGCCCTCGGCCGGGGTCTCGCGACGCTTCACCGGGCAACGAGCGATCGTTTTGGATGGCATCTCGACAACACCATCGGATCGACGCCACAGATCAATTCCTGGTGTGATCACTGGATTGATTTCTACAGGGAGATGCGACTTGGTCCCCAGTTGCGACTGGCATACGATCATGGTATCGGTCGGCAAACATTGTCGGCCGGTGAAAATTTGCTGCAAAGGTTGGACGAATTTTTCACTGGTTATATACCGATACCATCCTTGCTGCATGGTGATTTATGGGCGGGTAATTTCGCCGTGGATACCGCTGGTGAACCCGTCATCTTCGATCCTGCACCTTACTTCGGTGATCGGGAGGCGGATCTGGCGATGACCGAGTTGTTCGGAGGATTCGGCAAAGTTTTTTATGAAGCCTACAACGCCGACTGGCCTCTGGACGATGGATACAAGACAAGGAAGAAACTCTACAACCTTTACCATGTCCTCAACCATTTCAATTTGTTCGGGGGGGGATATTCGATTCGGGCGCGGAGCATGATCCATGATCTGCTTGCTGGCCTTAACCCGACTGTCTGATGGACTTGATGTCGAACATGTGACTGCCGTATGCGCCGCGCCTGCGATCCTCAAAAAACAGGTTCAAGGTACGGTGGATGACAGGGAACGCGAGCTCATCCCACGGGACCTCATGTTCCTGCACCAGTCGCGCCTCGAGGCTCTCCGCACCGGCTCCAAACTCAGGCGTTTCCAGCCTTCCCCGGAACATGATGTATACCTGGTTCACGTGCGTAATGTTGAACAGGCCGTAGAACTCGAGGTCCACGACCCTGGCTTCGGCCTCTTCGACCGTCTCCCGTGACGCGGCCTGGGCGACGGTTTCCCCGTTCTCCATAAAACCGGCCGGCAGGGTCCATCTGCCGTAGCGAGGTGCTATGGCACGCCTGCACAACAGGACACTGTCCTGCCATACCGGAATGCAACCCGCCACGATTTTAGGATTTTGATAGTGAATCATGCCGCAGTCCGGACAGACGTGCCGCGGCAGAGTATCCCCATCGGGAACGGCAAGATTCAGGGTACCTGCACAATTCGGGCAGTATTTCATTTGGCTATTTTGTCACAACTTCGCCCTGCATTGCGCCGGAGCAGCCGGGCGTGTTTGCCCGGCTCTTGCACCGCGGTCCCTGCTGTCTTGAGTAAATGCATGTATAGCGTTATTCTCCGCGCCCTTGCAAGTTTGATCGATTCCAGACCAGGGCCCGCGCAGTGAGCACGAAAGAAAAGAAGAAATCAAAGAAGAGCAAAAACAAAAACCGATTAACCGCACGGACGGCGGACAAGTATGAACTGTACCAGTGGTCGGTCCAGTCACCGGATGAGGACATCAAATTTCTATCCAAGGTCTACCGGGAACTAACAAATAAGAAAGCCACGCATTTCAGAGAGGATTTTTGCGGTACGGGCCTGCTCAGCGCAACCTGGATCGGGCGCGGTAAGCAGTATACGGCTGAAGGTTTCGATATTGATCCGGAGCCGGTGGAGTGGGGCAAGTCGAGGCACTTCGCACAGCTCGGTCCCGCAGTGGAGCGCATGACGTTTCACCTCGAAGACGCCAGGCAGCCCAGCGACAAGGCACCGGATATTCGATGTGCCCAGAACTTTTCCTATTGGATATTCAAGACCCGGCCCCAAATGCTGGACTACTTTACGCGGGCGTACGAGGACATTGCCGCGAACGGTATATTCGTCATCGATCTCTATGGCGGGCCGGAACTGTTCGACGAAGTGAAAGAGGAATCCGAGATCGAACAGGGATTCACCTATGTTTGGGATCAGGATGAATACTGGCCGGTGTCAAGCGAAGCGACACTGCACATTCACTTCAAGTTTCCGGACGGTTCCAAGATGAAGCGGATATTCAGCTACGAATGGCGGCTGTGGGGTCTTACTGAACTCAAAGACATACTGGATGACGCGGGATTTTCCCGGGTGGATTGCTATTGGGAAGGGACGGACGACGACGGCGAGTCGGGAAACGGGATTTTTACCCGGGAGGAGAGAGGGGAACGCTGTTTGTCATATATTGCCTACCTGGTTGCTCAGAAGTAAGCAATGCGGGCGCCACAGGGTGCGTTTACCGAGCCGATTTCTCAATCGAATAGTTTGTCGCCCCGCTCATCGATCAGTTGCCGGGCCTTTCGAACGGTGAGCGCCACGGCAGATTCCCTGTCCATACAGGCGTCCGCCCTGATAAATACATGCTCTCTGGAATCGTCCCCTGATTCCTTGACGATCGTCCCCTGAACCCGCCAACCGTTGGACTCCTTTGCCGGAGCCGGTCTGATTTCAAAATCCTGATAGATGACGCTGGTTGCCGAATCGGGTCCGGATACCTGGTCACCTCCACCGAAAAATTTGTCGATGAATTTCCTGATCACGTTTGGTCTTCGAGGGCCGGGTGCCAGGGGTGTATTTGGATTGCCCCCGGTCCGCCTGTAAAAAAGTATGATACAGGATGCCGCTGGATTTATCTGTATAAACCTGGTTTTGGCCCGTCGGTCACAGCCCACACCTCGCAAACCAACGCCTGGCGTGTTCCTTTCACACCTTCAAGCTCATTAACAATGGACATGCCAAGTGTTGCCAGGTTGATTCTCCCATCAGCATCCGGTCTCCATTCGTGAATATCTCCCGCCAAAAAGCAGCCAGTTCTCTCGCAGAGGTGAGTGATTTATACCGTTGCCGAGAGCATTCGAGGAGGAACATGCCCTCACCGGCGCGTTTGTCGTACCTGGCTTCTCCGGTTCGCCCACCCTTGCTGCATTATAGCGGGGGCGGCGCTCGGCTTCTCCCCGTTATGGTATTACAATCGGAGCACTCCCGCTGCCGCTATTGAGTATCATTTTCCGATGACTCCCAATCAAATCGACCTGCTTCACGGCCGTCGCTTTCTGCCGTTGTTTATCACCCAGTCCCTGGGTGCATTCAATGACAATGTTTTCAAGAACGCGATCGTGTTCCTGGTTACCTTTTCAGTGGCGCAAGGGACTGGATTGGAGGCTCCGCTGCTGGTCGCCGCTGCTGCCGGGATCTTTATCTTTCCATTTTTCCTGTTTTCTGCCCATGCAGGGCAGCTGGCGGACAAATACGACAAGGCCTGGCTGATACGCATCCTCAAGCTTACAGAAATTATCATCATGGTATTCGCGGCAGCGGGATTTCTGGTCGGCAGTGTCTGGTTTCTGCTTGGGGTGTTGTTCCTGATGGGTGCTCAGTCGACCTATTTCGGACCGATAAAATACGGCATTCTCCCCGAACAATTGAAGACCGAGGAGTTGATCGCCGGCAACGCGTGGGTGCAGACCGGCACTTTCATCGCCATTTTGCTCGGAACCGTGGCGGGTGAATTGATCCTCACGGATGCTGGAATCTACATTGTTTCAGGTGGGATCATCGTGGTGGCGCTGGCTGGCTGGGTGGCGGCACGCTTTATTCCGTCTACCGGACCGGCAGCCCCCGACTTGCAGATCAATTACAACGTGGTTACTTCGACCTGGGATTTGATCCGGTACGCTGCAGGTCAGCGGGATATTTTCCTGACCATTCTGGCCATATCCTGGTTCTGGCTGGTGGGAGCGGCGTTTCTAGCGGAGATCGCACCGTTTGCTAAACACGTTCTCGGCGGTGGTGGGCACCTTGCGTCCCTATTCCTGGTTACTTTTTCCATTGGCATGGCGATTGGTTCGCTGCTGTGCAACAGCATGCTAAAAGGCCAGGTACACGCAACCTTCGTGCCGCTCGGCGCACTGGTAATGTCCGTGTTCATCGTCGACCTGTATTTTGCCAGCAGCGGGGGGCTCCCGGGTGGAGCCGCAACCGTGGGAGTGTTTCTGGAGCAGTTTGCCGGTTGGCGTATCCTACTGGACATCGGCCTGATCGCGGTGGCCGGTGGTATTTATATCGTCCCGCTGGACGCCATACTTCAGCACCATAGCGATGATGCGCACCGCTCCCGAAATATTGCCGCGAACAATATTCTAAACGCATTGTTCATGGTGGCCGCGGCGCTTGGCACCGCGTTACTGTTGGCGCTCGGTCTCAGTATTCCTCAGTTGTTTCTGGTGATCGGTTTGCTCAATCTGGGCGTCGCAATCTACATTACCCGGCTGCTCCCCGGTGCGCTGGTCAAGGCATTTGTCGCATGGTTGCTGCAGATGCTTTACCGGGTCGAGGTTAATGGCCTGGATAATCTTGGCAGGGCCGGCGAACGCGTGCTGGTGGTGGCTAATCACCAGTCGTTCCTCGATGCCGTGCTGATCGCCGCGTTTGCACCGCGGATCATGACTTTTGCGATCAACACCTATATCGCCAAAAACCGGTTTATCCAGTTCTTCCTGTCCATGGCACGCACGATACCGATTGATCCCACCAGCCCATTATCGACCCGCACCTTGATCAAAGCGGTTCAAAATGGTGAAACGGTGGTGATTTTTCCGGAAGGGCGCATCACGGTCACCGGTGCACTGATGAAGATCTTCGAAGGCCCGGGAATGGTTGCCGACAAGGCACGGGCGCAGATCGTGCCGGTGCGTCTCGATGGTGCCCAGTACAGCCCGTTTTCCCGGCTGTCGGGCAAGGTCAGGATCCGCTGGTTCCCAAAGATCCGGGTGACTTTCCTGGAGCCCCGGTCACTATCCATTCCTCCGGAACTGCGCAGCCGCGCGCGTCGGGCACATGCGGGTCGAATGCTGTCTGTGCTGATGACCGATATGATGTTCGAGAGCAGCGACTACCGCCGCACGCTGTTTCACTCACTGCTCGACGCTCGGGAGATTACCGGTTCCCGGCACAAGGTCCTTGAGGACGTCCAGCGCAGCCCGATCGGATTTCGCCGGCTGATCACGAGCTCATTTGCTCTCGGCAGCGTTATGGCCGCCGAAACAGAAGCGGGTGAGCGGGTAGGGGTGCTGTTGCCGAATGTGAACGCCACCGTGGTGGCGTTTTTCGGTTTGCACGCGTATGGGCGCGTGCCGACCATGCTCAATTTCTCTAGCGGTGTTCGCAATGTCGTCAGCGGCTGCGGATCGGCCACCGTTAAAACGGTCTACACCTCACAGCAGTTTGTCGAGCAGGGCAAACTGCAGGAAATGATTGCGGCCATCGAGGGCGCGGGAGTCAACGTGCGCTACCTGGAAGACGTTAGCGCGGCGATCGGTGCCGGCACTAAATTACGAAGTCTGCTGGCCTCCCTCATGCCGCGAACGGCCTATCGCATCAGCTGCAGACGGCGTGATCCGGAGACCGCCGCGGTGGTGTTGTTTACCTCGGGCACCGAGGGTTCGCCCAAGGGGGTTGTGCTGAGCCACATCAATCTGCAGGCAAACCGCTATCAGGTGGCATCGATGATCGACTTCGGGCCGCAGGATATTGTGTTCAATGTATTGCCTCTGTTCCATTCCTTCGGTCTCACCTGCGGTACTTTGCTGCCGCTACTGTCCGGGATAAAGGTGTTTTTGTATCCGTCGCCGCTGCATTACCGCACTATTCCGGAACTGGTCTACGACACCAATGCAACGCTGATGTTCGGCACCGACACCTTCCTTACCGGCTATGCACGTTTTGCCAATCCGTATGACTTTTACAGCATTCGCTATGTGTTTGCCGGCGCGGAAAAGCTCAAGGACGAGACCCGCAGGGTCTACGGCGAGCGTTACGGGGTGCGTGTGTTCGAGGGTTATGGTACGACCGAAACCTCACCTGTACTGGCGATGAACAGCCCAATGAACAACAAGAAAGGATCAGTCGGCCAGCTGTCCCCCGGAATCCGGTATCGCCTCGAGGACGTACCCGGAATCACCACTGGCGGTAAGCTGGTGGTCAGCGGTCCCAATGTGATGGTGGGGTATTTGCGCGCCGAGAACCCGGGCCAGGTGCAGCCGCCGGAAGACGGTTGGTACGATACCGGCGACATCGTCACTGTCGACGAACATAACTATATAACCATTCAGGGCCGCGCAAAGCGATTTGCCAAGGTGGCCGGAGAGATGGTTTCGCTGGCAATGATCGAGGGAGAAGTCGAGCGCCTATGGCCTGATCACCAGCATGCGGTTGTCGCCGGGCCGGACCCAAAAAAGGGTGAGCAGCTGGTGCTGGTCACCAGCAATCCGGAAGCGACCCGAGAGGCCTTCGATGTTCACGCTAGGGAACACGGAATTGCCGCAATAGCTGTGCCTGCGAAGGTGATGGTAGTCAAAGAAGTTCCGCTACTCGGGACTGGTAAAACCGACTTTCAAGGGTTGCAAGCGCTTGTAGAGGCTTCTGAACAAACCTAATGGGGCCGGGAATCGGCGGGCCGGGATGCGCAAAATTGATACCCCGACAAACGTTAGCAATCGGCACTGAATTCGAATAATTGCATCCGGTCGCGCTTGATACCTCTAACGAACTCGCCTCAACTGACAAGTCCTGCATGATCATGACCTTACGACCAGGTGAAGCAACGTTCATCTACAACTGCTGGTTGTTACACCGTCGCACGAATCTAACCCGCATTTCTGACCAGGCGGCCATAGAACCTCGTTAAGAATCGCAAACATTGAGGTCTATGGATTTGTCCAAAAAGCAGTGTGTCTTGGAAACGCCTATCCCGGCGCTGGCTGGTCCAGGCCCCGATGTACTTGGGCTTCATTCGATCCATAGCACCGGCTATGCATCTCACTGGCTCGAC
>JAHEIO010000114.1 GCA_024639325.1 Gammaproteobacteria bacterium | reverse complement strand
CTAGCCTTGCACTGAGCCTGGTTCTGGCGCTGGGATTCGGCGCCGCGCACGGTCAAAGTGACTATGGTCTCACCGGACATTTCAAGTACCGGTTCAACGGCACATCCAATCCGGACAACAGCGTTTTTTTCGAAGCGGTTGGTGCCGGTACCATAGATCACAGCGCCGATGTGCGGCTGAACCTGGGCTGGAGGCGCGGTGACTGGTCCGCCCGCGCGGACTACCAGGTCGTTTCGTTCAAAGGCGATACCCTAAAGGTGTTGCGCGACGTGCTCGAGGAACGTTTGTTCCTGGCCAACCGTGTGCCCACTGATCGCCGGCGTTTGTTCGACCTGACCAGCGTCATCGCGGAAGGCGACGACCACTTTCTAGTGCAGCGGCTCGATCGCCTCTGGCTGGGACGCACCGGCCAAGATTCAACGTTGCGCGTCGGGCGTCAGGCGATTAGTTGGGGTAACGGTTTGATATACACCCCGATGGATTTCTTCAATCCGTTCGACCCGGCCGCCGTGGACAGGGAGTATAAATCCGGCGACGACATGCTTTACGGTCAATATGCTTTCGACGGTGGTGATGACCTTCAGGGCGTGCTGGTGGTTCGCAGGGACCTCGCAACGGAAGACGTCGCGACGGATGCGAGCACGCTGGCGTTCAAGTATCACGCTTTCCGCGGCGTCGGCGAATTCGACCTGCTGGTTGCGGAGCATTACGCTGACCAGGTGGCAGCCGTCGGCGGCAACCGGGAAATCGGCGCTGCCGTCTGGCGCGGCGACCTGGTCATTACGCATACCGACGACGACACGATAGCGCAGTTCGTAACCAGCTTCTCGCGTTCATGGACCGGCTGGGGCAGGAACATGAGCGGCGTTGTCGAGTACTTCTACAACGGATTCGGCCAGGGCAACGGTGACTACAGCCGCGAGGCGCTCGAACTCAATCCTGACCTGATAATGCGCATAGCACGCGGCGAACTGTTTACGCTGGCAAGGCACTACATTGCCGCGAGTACGACGATAGAGCTGACGCCCCTGCTGCTGGTGACGCCCGGCCTGTTCGTCAATATCTCCGACGGCAGTGCCCTGTTCCAGGCCGTTGCCCAGGCCGATGTTCGCCAGGACATCGTTCTGCTGGCTTCGTTGAGCATACCCATCGGGCCTGACGGCACCGAGTTTGGAGGGATACCGGGAGGCGAATCCGGCCGGTTTCTGTCAACCGGGCCGGGACTGTTTCTTCAGCTCGCGGCTTATTTCTAAACCGTATTTCTCACTAGCGTAATTCGAACGACAACTTTGTCTCGGTGCCCTCGGCACGCCTAACTTCCATCTGGACCGGGTCACCGGGCAGCCGATCCCACAGCGCCAGCTTGATATCCTCAAAGCGGTGCACCGGCCGTCCGTTGACCTGCACTATGACATCACCCTTCTCGGCACCGGCGTCCCTGGCAGGACTGTTCTCGGTAAAGCCGCTGATCACGGCTCCCGATTCGGAGGTGTCGATGAGTACGCCCATTCGGCCGCTTTCGGGCAGGGATTCATCGCCCGCTTGCAGAAACACGTCGGCGCCATCGGGCAGGCGTTCACGCTCATTTTCGGTAAGAACGATTGTGCCGGGCAGGCCCACTGCGTTCTCGACGCGTGCCGGGATGCCATAGCCGTGGGCGACATGCTGTACACCCGCGAGCACGACCAGAATATGATCAGGGTGAGCGCGGATGAAATCGGCGCTTTTCATTGCCATGGTTTCATCCCATGTTCTCTGCACATCGATGAAACGATCCAATCCCACGCCGGTGTCGCCGGATTTCTGATGTTCCTCGAACACCTGCTCGAGCAGCAACCGGTACTGTGGCGCCAGCGGGGTCAGACTTTCGGGCAGGGCGGCGCGATCTTCCCGGTCGAGACCCGGTATGCCAACGTTGCTCACCCGATCGGTCAGTTCAATTGGTGCGTTCAGAGCGACGAGCGGCAGTTGATGTTGCCTTGCGTACTCGAAAATCGGTTCGTAGAGCCGGGCGTCGTATCGCCAGCGCTTGAAGTACTCCGTGTGTTCAAGCATGCTTTCGAAATCGATGCCGCCGCCGGTGTACTGATCGAGCGGCTGCTGGAAGGGCGTCTGGATCATTTCCAGTCCGATCGCGACGATGAGACCGCGCTCCCTGAGGGCACTGATCACGGCGAGCTGATTGAGATGATAGGAATACTGGTCGTGCAGCTCACCGACGTATATAACCGCCGGCGGCTCGATGATTGGAAGCGCGCTGTCGGCGGCCCGGATGCGAGGAGTGAGATCGCCGGCGGCTTGAACTGCCGCGCAGGAAAACGCACTAAACAAAGAAACCAACCAGACCGAATTTAACATATGTTTGTAGTTCAACGTTTTTTTCCAATTATATTGTTGTTTCCCGTGATGGCCCTTGCGGATTTGCCCGTAATCAACCACGATCTTTTTCTCAGTATCGATGAGGGCACCCAATCCGTCACGGTGCGGGACCGGATCGTTTTGTCGCAATCGGACCCGGCCGGCACACTCGGTCTGCCGGATCTATCTCTGAGTTCCCGATGGCATATTAGTTCACTTGCATTCGATACCAAACCTGTCGAGGTGCAGGGACGAAACGGTAACGGAAACATAGAGGTGCCATCAAGTACCACTCGGATCGACATCGTTTACGGCGGTAGGGTCGACGACTCGAAATGGCCTTATATCCTGTGGATGCCTGGTGATGGATGGTATCCGGAAAGTGGCAACCACCGCGTCCGATTCAAATTGGCCCTAGACGGCCCGTCCGGCTGGAGCTTCCTGACCCAGGGCGTGCCCGACTCGCGGGACGCGGGCGCGGTTAGGACATGGATTCAGGATGACCCCCAGCAGGGTATCTACCTGGTCGCCGGCCCCTGGCATTCATATTCAAAACAGGCCGGTGACTATCAGGCGCGCGTCATGTTGATCGACCGGGACGACGAACTGTCGAACGCCTATCTGGATGCAACGCTGGAACACCTCCAAAAATACAGCAGGGCGATTGGCGCATATCCGTACCACGGCTTCACCCTGGTCGAGAACACACGTCAGACCGGTTGGGGGATGCCCGGGTTTACATTGCTTGGGTCACGCATCATTAGGCTGCCGTTCATAATTCACACATCGTATCCACATGAAATCATGCACAACTGGTGGGGTAATGGCGTGTTCGTCGACGGCGAAGGAGCAAACTGGAGCGAGGGCCTGACCACCTACCTGAGCGACTACCTGATGCGTGAACGCCGCGGTGAAGGTCGACAGTATCGTCTGAATACGCTGATTGCGTGGCACGACTATGCCGCCAGGGGATCCGACTTCCCGCTGTACCGCTTTGTCGGCAGGCACGATCGCGCTACCCAGGCAGTCGGTTACGGCAAGGGAATGTTCCTGTTTCACATGCTCCGTCGCGAGCTCGGTGACGCGCTGTTTATCTCCGGTCTGCGGGAGTTCTATGTCCGCCACAGGTATGGCTACGCAGGTTTTGGAGATATACAGCAGACATTCGAGCGTACGTGTGATTGCGCGCTGGACGGTTTTTTTTCCCAGTGGCTCACACGCGAAGGGGCGCCTGCACTGAGGTTGGATGCCGCCGTGTCCCGCAGGCAGGGCGGAAAACATGCCGTCACCGCGGTGATCAGTCAGTCCGGTGATGAGCCCTGGCGTTTGCGGGTGCCGGTGAGGGTGATCGACGCTGTCGGCAGCGTGACGACGCAATCCTTTCGGTTGGACGGCTCGACTCGATCGGTCACCTTGAAGCTCGATGCGCCCGCCGCCCGCATCGACGTGGATCCCGAGATCGAACTGTTTCGCCTGCTGGATGAGGGCGAAAAGCCCACTACGTTCAGCAAGTTGTTTGCCGCGGAGCAGGTGGTAATATCGGCGGCAGACGAGTCGTTCTACGAAATTGCCAAAGAGCTCGATGTGCAGAATCCAAATTGGATGTTCACGCAGGCCGCATCCGACGCGGCAAACGGTGCCGACGCTGTTTTGCTGCTTGGCTGGGGCCACCCTTGGGCGAGGAGTTGGTTTCAATCCCGAAGTAACAACGAGTACCGGATCAGCGGTGCCGGAATGGATATCGACGGCGTCAGCTACGAACCGGATGGGCAACAGGTCATCGCTCTCGTTGACACGGTAACTATCGGGGGTGACTCAAAAACCGTTATGTGGATGGCCGCGAGAAATGACGCCGGGTTGGTCGATTTGATGAGACGGCTTTCCCACTATGGCCGATTCAGCTATGCCGTATTCAGTACGGCGGAAAGACGCGCGGCAACGACCGGCCAATGGCGGGGTCAGGCGCAAACCCTCAGTCGGGTGTTTCGCCCGGGAACGCCGGCAATCGTGTCCCAGCCGGCACCGTCGTCGCTTTTCTGAGCAATGAACAACGAGCTCTTCATATTTCGTGCGGGGCAGGCCCGGGATGCCTGAGGGTCCCGAGATCAGGCTGGCCGCGGACCGTGTCGCGAAGGTGCTGGTCGGGAATGAGATCACCGATGCCTACTTTGCACCACCCCGCCTTCGGAGATTTGCGAGGAAGCTCAGAGGCAGTGTTGTTACCTCGATCGATACACGCGGCAAAGCGATGCTGACTCGTTTCGATAGCGGTCTGACGCTTTACAGCCATAATCAGCTATACGGCGTCTGGTATACGGCGACCCGCGAAAATCCGCCCGAGACCGGGCGCAGTCTTCGCGTCGCGCTGCACACCCGCTCACACAGCGCGCTGCTCTACAGCGCGTCCGACATCGAGATGTTGAGTGACCGGCAGATCGAGGAGCACCCGTTCCTCAATCGAATCGGCCCGGATATTCTGGATGATCTAATCTCCGCGTCCGATGTCGCGAAGCGTTTGAACGATGCCTTATTCAGCGGCCGCTCCGTCGGTTCGCTGTACCTCGACCAGTCGTTCATGGCCGGCGTGGGCAACTACCTGCGCTCCGAAATTCTCTTTACCGCCAGGGTGCATCCGACGAACAAACCGGCCGCGCTGGACAGGGCCGCGCGCAATCGGCTCGCTCGCGCAACCCTGAATGTGAGCCGGCGTTCCTACAAAACCCACGGCGTCACGGTAAGTCGAGCACTCGCAAAGGCGCTCCGCGGCCAGGGTCTCCCCTTCCAGCAGCATCGCTTCTGGGTTTTCAGGCGAGAGGGACTACCGTGCCACATCTGCGGTACCCCCATTGAAAAAATCACCCTTTCCAGCCGCGGCCTGTACTATTGCCCGACCTGCCAGGTCCGGTGCGGGCCTGTTTAGTCAAAAAACGCAATCGAATGCTATGACCCATGACAAGTGAATCGGCTCCGGTCTACCGGGCGTTGTTCGAGCCCTACACGCTCAAGCACCTGACCCTGAGGAACCGCATTATCAGCGCACCCCACGGTCCGGCGTATGCCGATGACGGCATGCCAAAGGAGCGTTATCAAAGGTACCACGAGGAAAAAGCCAGGGGCGGCATCGCCATGACCATGTTTGGCGGCTCGTCGAATGTTTCGCTGGACTCTCCCTCGCTTTTCGGGCAACTCTTCATGGGGCGTGACGAGATCATTCCCTATCTCAGGGAGTTTGCCGAACGCATCCACGCTCACGGCGCCGCGCTAATGTGCCAGATCACCCACATGGGACACCGAACCGTCTGGGATCATGGTGACTGGTTCGTACCGATCGCGCCCTCTCACATCCGGGACAAGGCCCATCGCGCCTTTCCCAAGGCGATGGAAAAATCGGATATCAGACGTGTCGTCGCCGATTTTGGCCAGGCGGCGCGGCGCTGCCGGGAAGGCGGGCTGGACGGCTGCGAGGTTTCCGTGTTTTCGCACCTCACAAACCAGTTTCTTACCCCGGCGATCAACAAGCGCGACGACGAGTACGGCGGTAGCCTCGAGAACCGGCTCAGGTTCACCCTGGAGGCGTTGGCGGAGGTGCGCCGACAGGTCGGCGACGACTATATCGTCGGGGTGCGTTTTCCCGCCGACGAGCGCCTCGAGGGATGGCTGAGCCGTGAAGACTGCATTGCGGCCGCGAAGCTTCTGGCCGAGAGCGGGCTGGTCGATTTTTTCAACATCTGGATGGGGACGCCGGCGACCAACTGGTCTTTTCCCGACGCTATACCGCCGATGACCCACGCCTTCGGGCCCTACCTGGACGATGCGGCGCGTTTCAAGCAGGCGGTTGGGCGTCCGGTGTTTCATTCCGCGAGACTCCACGACGCCTCGCTGGCCGAGCGCGCGCTGCGCGAAGGCGCCATGGACCTCGTCGGTATGACCCGGGGGCACATTGCGGACCCTCAACTGGTCGCCAAGCTCGCTCGGGGAGAGGAGTCACGGATCCGCCCCTGCGTCGGCGCCAATTACTGCATCGATCGCATCTATCAGGGCAGCGAGGCGCTATGCCTGCACAATCCCGCCACCGGCCGCGAACAGACCATGCCCCACGTGATCACCACCGGCGACGGCAAGCCGCTCAAGGTCGTCGTCGTCGGAGGCGGACCGGGCGGCCTGGAGGCGGCGAGAGTCTGCGCGTCGCGGGGCCACAGCGTGGTGCTGTTCGAAGCCTCGAACGATCTCGGGGGGCAGCTTGCGATTGCGTCGCGGGCCTCGTGGCGGCGCGACCTGATCGGTATCGTGCGCTGGCTGTCCGATGAGATCCGGCACCTGGGGGTCGAGGTGCGCTACAACACCTATGCCGAAGCTTCCGACGTCGCGGGGCTTGCACCCGACGTCGTGATCGTTGCTACCGGGGGCCTTCCGGACACCGGCGTCTGCGAAGGATCGCATCTCGTCGCGAGCGTGTGGGACGTGCTCACCGGTCAGGTTCAACCCGGCAAGGAAGTGATCGTATTCGATGATCATGGCGATCACCAGGCGCTCTCCTGCGCCCAGGCGCTCGCGGAAAACGGCGCCAGCGTCGAGCTGATAACGCCGGACCGGGCGGTGGGGGAGGAGCTCGGTATCAGCAACGCCGCGGTGTACTACGCAGGATTCGCCAATTTGGGTATTCGAACGACCTTGAACACCCGGCTGCTCGAGGTGCGTCTCGACGGCGATCGTCTATCGGCCGTGATCAAGAACGACTACGGCGGAGCGGCCGAGACCCGCGTCGTAGATACCGTTGTGGTCGAGCACGGTGTGCTTCCATTGGAGGACGTCTATTTCGAACTCAAGCCCGATTCCATCAACCGCGGCGAGATAGACCTGGATGCCCTGGCGAACGGCCGGCTGGTCGACAAGGTCGGAAACGCCAACGGCAAGTATCGACTGTACCGGGTGGGCGATGCGGTCGCAAGCCGAAATTTGCACGCAGCCCTGTACGAGTCACTGAGAATTTGCAGCCGCATTTGAAGGCGCCGGTTGAATGCCCGAGGAGGCGGGCACTCATGCGCAATAACGAATTCACTCGAAAAACACCAATCAAATCACAGTCGGAGGTACACCATGTCTATTGAACGCCTGCACACGAACGACCGTATGAGCCAGATCGTCATCCATGGAGACACCGTTTATCTCGCGGGTCAGGTTGCTCTCGCCGCGCCAGGGGCGAGCGTTACGGATCAGACCCGGGCCATACTCTCGCAGATCGACGAGTTGCTTGCCGAAGCGGGGACCGATAAATCCAGAGCATTGACCGCGACGATCTGGCTCAACAGCATGGAGGATTTCAACGAGATGAACGACGTATGGGACGCCTGGGCCAAGGGAGGTAATGCGCCATGTCGAGCATGCGTCGAATCCCCGAGGCTTGCCACTTCGCAATTCGCCGTAGAGATCGCATTGGTTGCCGCCCGATAAGGCCAGTTCGCAAGCGGCAGCACCTCCCGCGGGGGAGCCACGGGTCCCGTTGATTCACTCAATCAAGCTTGATATTCGGTTCCGGCCCGGCAAGCCCTGGTTCAGCGCCTTGCCTCCAGCCACGCCAACACGACATCGATCAGATGCTGTTCGTAGCCGTCAAAAAAGTGGTCGGCGCCCGCGGTCTCGGTCTGGGTAAAATCGTCATTGCCCGACGCCGCCGCGACCCGAGCGCGCGTGCTCACCCCCGTCAACACGGAATCCAGGTCGTACTCGCCATAGAGATCCAGTATGGGTATCTGGATACCGGATAACCCCTCCGCCGACTCGTCCAGGCTTCCCATACCCCCGGTACTGGAGCCTATCGCAATCAGACCCGCGATAGCGTGGCTGGGGTGACTGCCCAGATAGTGTATAGCCATCGACGCCCCCATGCTGTGCGCGGCGATGAAAACAGCGCCCGAGTTCCTGGCCTCTAGAAATCGCAGTGCGGCGTCGACCCGCGGTAACACTTCGGGGAACAAGGGCAGGTAGTCCGAGGCCGCGGCTTCGTTGGGCAGTATGGGCATCTGCACGGCCAGGGTATCCCATCCCGATTCAGCGAGACCGACGCGCAGCGGATTGATCACCTGCGGCCAGTCGGGGTGCACGCCAATGCCGTGCAGCACGATGACCGCGCCTTTTGGCTCTGATGCCGCAGCGGTATGGAGCCCAAGAAAACTGATCCCGCCAGCCTCGAGCCAGATCGCTTCGCCGTCGAAGAGTTGATCGACGACCTGTTCGGCCCATCGCTTTTCCTTGGCCGCATCGGAAGCCGAAAGCGGCGAGAGGGGTATCATAAAAACTAGGGCTAAGATTAGGCGCGGCAGTCGGCTGCTCCAGCGTACGAACCAACGCGTTGGCTGCATATTTCGATATCGAATTTTAATAGCCCTAATCTTGACTATTTTATGATGGCCGATTTCTTCCACCAGGGATTTTTCGCCTGGACGAACTCATTCCAGCGATCGTCAAAGCTTTGCAGTAGTTCATAGTATTCTCGCGTGCGCCAGCCCACGACGCCGCCGGCATATTCCGCCGCCTGGTGATTCGGGCTGCCTGCGATTAGATCTTCCAAAAGTACACCCATCACAGCGACGTCGTTCATGACGCCCAGCAGGTCCTGCAAACCGCGCATATGACCCATGAACAAGTCCAACCCGGAAAATATCGGGCTGAAGAACTCGGCCGCATAACGCATTTTCTTGCACTCGATTCTAAGCTGGTGCATTTCGCTTGCAGAGTTGACATCGACGTGGGCACCATGGGACAGCACCTGGCGTTCCTGCTTGTCGAGGGCTTTGCGGGCGAACGGAACGATATCCGAGTTCAATCGCGCCCGCTTCTTCTTGCCGGTCTCGCCGACCGCCCACCCGCTGTCCGTCAACCAGGCGCTGAAGCCATCTTTGAATTGCGCATAGCGCTCCCCGTCAAGCATCGACCGCACCTTTTCATAGGACTCGGCGCGCCGGCTCTCGGCCAGTGTCAGGAGCTCTTCTGCGCCAGGCAGTTTCAGTTTTCCCCGCACCGCACCGAGCGCCTCGTCAATGAAAACATCCAGGTCTCGCGCCTCCCCCAGCTGGCCGGCCAGCCAGCGCATTTCGTCGGCCCAGTAACTCGTGGATTCCTTCGGCACTGCGGATCGAAAAGTGGCGGTGGCGGACCGCATACGCCGGAAAATCACCCGCATTTGATGCACTCCCTCTATGTCCTGCCAGGATCTAGCCGCATCCTCCCATTGCGGCAAATAATCGAAATTGTGCTTCAAAATCGTTGTAAAGGCCTCGTTAACGGTCTGCCTTGAATGAACGGGTGCCGGAATTTTGCTTATCTTGCTCACGATCGATATCTTCCGCGGTAGTCTCTATTTATGCTTAATGCCTAATGATCGAATGACCGAATCACAGGTAATTGAGGGGTCAGTCTACTAGTTAGTTCCTGTCCAGAATACCCGTCATTGCGAGCGTAGCGAAGCAATGCAGTGAAATAAACTGTCTAAATGTGGTGCTGGCTTGCCGCGTCGCTGCGCTCCTAGCAACGACCCAAGCATTTTCAGGACAGGAACTAGTTAGCGCTTGTGTAATATTACCGAAACCGATTGAAATCGGTACTTAGTATACTGTCTCAGGAAGGATACTCATAGCATGGGGTATTGGCGTTATTGTTTTATGCTTTGTGTGTTGCCTTTTTCAATGCAGAATCAACTTTCAGAAAAAAGGCGATTGAAAAAGAAATGAACAGACGTGCGCCGGATGAATGAGAAAACAAGGGGCAGCAACAAAAAATCTCACAGGTCGCCTCGGGCCGCTGTGGCTAAGCGACAGCGCCGTGTACCTCATCAGTCCAGACCTTGAAGCTCTTCAAGGTATTTGGGCCGAACGTGTTGCTGATTGGTACATCGGCGGCATCGCGGCCTCGCGCGATCAGCACACGACCGA
>JAHEIO010000113.1 GCA_024639325.1 Gammaproteobacteria bacterium | reverse complement strand
TCGCAAATCACACCGGGGTTATATTCATGAAACTGTACGGAACCGTCACCTCGCCTTTCGTCCGCCATTGCCGGGTCGCGCTCACGCAGTGCAGGCTCGATTGGGAATTCGTTACAGGGGACATGGACAGCCTGACGGCGCAATCTCCTGTTCACAAGATTCCGTATCTGTCAGATGGCGACCGGGTGCTCGGCGATTCATGTTCGATTATCAAATTTGCCAGGGAAAGCGCCGGCGAGGAATTCTTCCCAGATATAGACGAATACGACCTGTTTTGCACCACCAATACCATTCTCGACGCCGCTGTCAATGTGTTTCAGTTGGGTAAGGACGGCCTGACGCCTGAGCACAGCCCGTACCTGGGCAGGCAGGCACAGCGCGTCGAATCCGGACTGCCGGCGCTCGATGGCCGCGTCGGGCCGGGAAACTACGCGCTCAGCGACGGCATACTGAGGGTCGCCTGTTTTCTGGACTGGGGATTGTTCCGCAATCGGATTGACATCGAACCCTACGACAACCTGAGAGCCGTGCTGGATTTTGCCAATCAGGATCCTGTTTTCACTTCGACGTCGATCCCGGAAGATATGCGCTAGCCCGCGTATTGCACAAGTATCCCGAGCGATGACGCAGGACCGGTTTGGCTTAGCGCCGGCCCGGATGACCACTCACGCAGTATTCCGAATTCACAGACGATCGGGGAGGTGTTTCCGTATATCGCCGTCTTCCGCCTTGCTGAGGTCCTTGTCGATCTCCAGGGTGACGAGTTTTTCCACCTCGTCAGAGATGCTCTTACGGATGTGGCCGAGAAAACGTGGATCGGCCACCAGCGCCAGACGCTCGAAACCGTTATTGATTCGCCCCTGATCCAGGTGCTCGGCGATCGTTTTCGCAAATCGTATCGACTCCTGTTCCTTCGGGCTGACGGGCGTTCCCGTGGCATGACGTCCGTCGCCGTGGCTGTCGAATGCGCGCCCCGGTCTGTCGGACTTCATGTCTTTATCGTGCAGTCTGGCCTCGGGGTGCACCAGCTGCTCCATTGGTTTCAAGGGGGCCGATGCGCTCGCCACGGAAAAGATCCGTGCCCGCGCAGAATCCGCTACGACAATCCAGGCATATGACGACATAAATCCACCTACTTGGTTGAGTATTCAAGACGATGCCATTGTGACAAATGTTCGCCCGGTTGACATTGATTTGGGTCATTTGTTTCGCTGCTCCGCCGGTCTGCATCTTGCCGGGGGAAGCGTCGAAGCATTATGTATACTCTGGTTCGATCCCCAATACCCCTGAGGTCCATTAGTCTCGATGACACCGCAAGCCCAAGAAGTGCGACGACCAGCTGACGTTTTAAATCGTCGTTCATGGGATTTCCTTTTGGGGCTCTGGATTTTCCCCGCTTTGCTGCTTTTTTGGTGCGCGGCCGCCACGGGTGACGATAACGTTATCCAGGCGCGGCTCCGGGCCATCGCACAAGGAGTCGATTCGGCTATCGATGGAAAGCGGTTGTCCTCGTCGGAGCTGCTCGACGGTTTTTATGCGCGCAGCAACTATGCAACGGTCTGGGTGCAGTCGGGGAAGGTAACGGCGCACGGGCGAGCGCTGGTCGGTGTCCTCGGCGGCGCGCAGGATCATGGGCTGGATACCAGGGATTATCATCTCCCAACCATTTCCGCTCGAATCGCCGAAGGAAGAATAGCGGAGGCGAAGCGCAGCGCGGAGCTTGACCTGCTGCTCACAGACGGCGCCCTGACCTACGCCCGGCACCTCACTAGAGGCAAGGTGCAGCCCGAACAACTGTACGACAGCTGGAAGGCCAGACCACGTGAGCAGGACGTGGCGGCCATCGTATGGCGGGCGCGCTCCGGCGACGCTCGGGCGCTCGATCCTGCTTACCGATTGCTGGCTCCCCGGGATCCCCGCTACCAGCAGTTGAAGGTGCTGCTGCGCGAACTCGGGAACAGCATTGGCCTCCCGTTGCCCCGCCTACCCTCTATCCTGCTTAGGCTCGATGACCACAGCGCCGAGGTGTCCTTGTTGCGAAAGCGTCTTGCGGCATGGCGTGGCGATCAGCCGGAGGTTGATCCGTCGCAGATTTTCGACATTGCGCTGGAGGCGCGCGTAAAGCAGTTCCAGCTTCGCCACGGCCTCGAACCGGACGGTGTGGTGGGCGAGAGAACCAGGCGGTGGCTCAACAAGACCTATGCCGAACGGATGCGGCAGGTTCGGGTAAATCTCGAGCGCTGGCGCTGGATGCCGGCCGACCTGGGAAGCCGCCGCATCGAGGTCAACATCGCGGGATTCCGCGTGGATGTTATGGAGGCCGATCGCAAGGTGTTGTCGATGCGGGCGATTGTCGGCAAGCCCTACCACAAGACCCCGGTTTTCAGCGATCGCATGGCATATCTGGTGCTGAACCCATCGTGGAACGTGCCCTGGAGTATTGCGGTCAACGAGATCCTGCCGGCGCTTCAACAGGATCCATCCTATCTGCAGGAGAAGAACATGCGGATCCTGTCGGGATGGGGGCACGACGCTGAAATCGTCGACAGCCGCGGCATCGATTGGGGCACTGTGACCAAAAAAAACTTCCGCTACCGTTTTCAGCAGCTGCCCGGTGACACCAACGCGCTCGGCCGCGTGAAATTCATGTTTCCCAACGAATTCGACGTCTACCTGCACGACACTCCGGCCCGCTCGCTGTTTACCAGCCAATCCAGAGGATTCAGCCACGGCTGCGTGCGGCTCGAGAAGCCCATGGATCTCGCAGACTATTTATTGCGGGGGGATGAAAGATGGACTCGTGAACGCGTTCGAGAGGTGCTGGCGTCCGGCCAGGAAACCGAAGCCCCGGTTCGCGACCGGCTTCCGGTGCACATCATGTACTGGACGGTCTGGATCGACGGCGCGGGACTGCCGCATTTCCGAAACGACATATACGATCGCGACGAACCGCTCGCCATGGCTTTGATCGACGATTGAACTTCACCGCAGTATCGAGCACCTTGAGCGGATTTGATCCACATCAATGTCGTTCCTCTACAATCGATTATGTTTGAAACCGGCTACAACTTGAACGATGGTCATGTCCCTAGGCAATCCCCTGAAACCGGAAGCCCTGTACACCCCTTGCGACGCCGGTACTCTGGACTTTGAAACCACGGCCGATCTCGTTGGACTAGATGAGGTCGTGGGCCAGTCCAGGGCCCTGTCCGCGCTGAACTACGGTATCCATGTCAAGGGCCACGGCTGCAACATCTTTGCCCTGGGTCCGGCCGGAATACGCAAGCACGAAATCGTTACGCGTATTCTGCAGGGCGAGGCCTCGAGTCGACCCGTTCCCTCGGATTGGTGCTACGTCTGGAATTTCAAGCATCCGCACAAACCCAGCGTGATCGAAATGCCGCCCGGTCGAGGCGTCCGGTTCTGTCAGCATATGGAGCAGCTCATCGAAGATCTGGGGACCGCGATCCCATCGGCTTTCGAAACGGAGGAATACCAGACGCGGGTCGCGGACCTCGAACGGGATCTCATCGCGCGTCGCGACGAGATGCTGCAACAAGTGGATGAAGAGGCGACGCGACGGCGCGTCAGGTTTCTTCATACGCCATCCGGTTTTGCGTTTGCCCCCCTGGATGCCGGTGGAGAAGTAATCGATCCTGATCACTTCTCAAAACTTTCGGATAAGAAGAAAAAACAGATCGAGGCTGATGTTAAAGAACTGCAGGAACGTCTGCAGAAGGTCATCCGCCAGTTTCCGATTTGGCAAAAGGAAACTCGCGAGAAGATAAAGGAGATCGATCGGGAAATTGCCCACTACGCCGTTGAACACCTCATCGGTGGTGTCAGGAAGAATCACCACGACTTGCCGGAGGTGTGTCGCTACCTGGAGGATGTGGAAAAGGATATCGTCGAGCATGTCCGCGAGTTCAGGCAGCAGACGGAGCCTCAAGCGTTTTTCCCCTTGAGATCGGGCACCGCGGAAGCGCTGCGACGCTACAAGGTCAACGTCATTGTCGATCACAATGGCGAGGCATCGGCGGCAGTGATCTACCAGGATCTGCCGACGTACTCCAACCTGGTCGGCCGCATTGAGTACCAGGCGCAGATGGGTACGCTGTTGACGGATTTTTCCCTGATCCAGGCCGGTGACCTGCACCGTGCGAATGGCGGTTACCTCGTCCTGGACGCCGACAGGGTGCTGAGGCAGCCGTTTGCGTGGGAAGGGCTGAAAAGGGCGCTGCGCTCGCGCCTGATTCGAATCGAGCCGCTCGAAAAGGCCTACGGGTTGATGAATACATCCTCGCTGGAGCCGGAACCGATCCCGCTGGACGTCAAAGTCGTCCTGGTGGGGGACACGCGGCTCTACTACCTGTTGAATCACTATGACCCGGATTTTGCGGATCTGTTCGGGGTGATCGCTGACTTCAGCGAAGAGGTCGATCGCGATGGGGGCTCGACTATGCCGTTCGCGCGTCTGGTCGCGCGCATCGCACAGGAGGAAGAGCTGCGCCCGTTCGACCGCAAGGCCGTGGCACGGGTCATCGAGTTCAGTTCGAGATTGGCGGAAGATGCATCGAAACTTTCCGTAAATGTCCGACAAATCTCAGACCTGCTGCGGGAGTCGGATTACACCGCCGGTGCCCGGGAGGCTTCGCAAATTTCCAGCGGCGATGTGCAGGCTGCCATAGATGCCAGGATTTACCGCCATGATCGTATCAGGGAGCGCGCCTACGAGGCGATCGGGCGCGAGTTGGTGAAGATCGATGTGGCAGGAGAAACGGTCGGACAAATAAACGGCTTGTCGGTACTTGATCTTGGCGACTTCTCGTTCGGGCTTCCCTCGCGCATCACGACCACCACACGGCTGGGCGATGGCAAATTCCTCGATATTCAGCGGGAGACCCGCTTGGGCGGAAAAATCCATTCCAAGGGGGTGCTCATCATGAGCAACTTCCTGGCCTCCACCTATGCCAGGGAGTATCCGTTGTCGATGTCGGCCAGCATTGTGTTCGAGCAATCCTATGGCATAGTGGACGGCGACAGCGCTTCGCTCGCCGAGTTGTGTGCTCTGCTTTCAGCGCTGTCGCATCTGCCCATACGGCAGTCTGTTGCCGTGACCGGATCGGTCAACCAGCGAGGGGAGGTGCAGGCTATTGGCGGCGTCAACCAGAAGATCGAGGGCTTTTTCGACGTCTGCTCGCAAGCCGGTCTGGACGGGAGTCATGCCGTCATAATTCCGGCGTCCAACGTTTCCCACCTGATGCTGCGCGAGGACGTCGTGGCCGCGGTCTCTGAAGGAAGATTCAATGTTCACTCGGTGGACGACGTCAACGGGGCAATCGAGTTGTTGACAGGCGTGCCCGCTGGAGATCGTGATGACAACGGCAATCTGCCAACGGACAGCGTCAACGGCATGGCGGAGAAGACGCTGATCGAGTTAGCCGTTCGCCGCAGGGAGTTTGCGCGGAATTCGAGCGCCGGGGGAGAGGAAGCGTGAACCACCCCACTGCCCGTATGGTCGAGCGCGTGCTTGTCGCGATCAACTCGCCTCTTCGAAGCGACGATGCGCTGGCAGCGGCGGTGGAGCTTGCGTCGTCATTTCAGGCACCTCTGATGGCGCTGTTCGTGGAAGACGTCAATCTGGCCAGACTGTCCGAGTTGCCGTTCGCGAAAGAGCTGGACCGGTCGAGCGGTGTCATCAGACCGCTGAACCCGCAGAGCCTGGATCGTGCCCTGGAAGCGGAAGCTCGTAAACTGCGGAAATGGCTACAGGACGAATCGAAGAGGCGGCGGATCAGTGTTTCGATGCAGGTAGTGCGTGGACACTGCGTCGGCATCGCCGAACGGATGGCGCGCAGTCGGGATATCGTATTCGTTGATTATGCGGTTCGACGATATTTCGGGAATATTGCTACTGGATCTTTTCTGCCCGGACAGGATGCTTCCCGGCTGTGGGATAAACCGGTATGGGTTTTATATGACGGCACGAAGCGTACCCGGCGTGCACTGGCGCTGGCTTCGAGCCTGGGTCAGACATACCGGCTCGACGTCGTGATACTGGCTGGTGAAGAGGCTGATGATAATGACATCGAGGAGCAAAAGAGTAAAATGCCGTCCAATCGCAAGTGGGAATGCCAGGTGCTGCGCTTGTCCGATCAGAAGTCGGTCATCGCCGCCGTGCGAAACCGTGGCTGCGCGGCTCTTGTTCTGCCGCGCGAATACGAACACAAGCATGATTTTGGGTTGATCGGGTCCATCATGCGCTGCCCGCGGATCCTCGTTTAGCCCGCATATTGCGCCAACGCACAGCCTGCCCCGAACCCTGATCTTGACAGGAAAACGACATACTTAATTGTTACCATGCGGGCTAGATGAGTGAAGGAATTATGAAATTCAAAAAAATTGCCGGTCTGTTTTCGATCGGCGTTGTGTGCATGATCTTCTCCGGCCAGGTGAATGCGGAGAGCATCGATGAACTGTTCGAGAACCTCAAAAAGTACATAGACCAGGAGCAGTACACGAGCGCCATGGAGGAATTGCAGTGGATGCGGCGAGAGTTGGATAAACTGCATTTCGAGAAGGTCAAAAGCTACTTTCCCGACGAGCTGTTGAGCCTCAAGGGTGAGGAGACCAAGAGTCAGACGGTCCTTGGCTTCACGAATATGAGCCGGGTCTATAGCGGCGATGGAAACAATATCGACGTAGCCCTGACCGGCGGAGCATCCATGGCAGGCGGTATGGCGGCTCTCCTGCAGATGGTGAACGCCCTCGGCGGCCAGGAGAATTCAACGACCTTCAGGCTGGACGGCCGCACGGCAACGCTGGTTGATGATCCTGATGGGTCGGCGTCCTTGTCGGTGATGCTCAAGAGCGGCTCGCTGTTGACATTCGAAGCAAAGGGACTGGATGATTCGGACCTGCTCACGCAGGCCGCAGGCGCCTTCCCGGTTGCAGCGCTCGACGACTATCTGGCGGGACGCTGATCGAATCCGGCGCGAAGGCGCAAGCGTTAGTGGACGCTACGTCCGCACTGAGCCGGAAAACTCGCTGACCCGGTAGGACGACCGGCTCAGCCAGTCGTCGCTGATATCAACTCCCCATCCCGGCGCGTCGGTGACGGTCAAGTGTCCGTCCTCGATTGCGTAGGGGGTGTGATTGAACAACCCTTCCTGCCAGGGGTAATAATCCGGACCCTCGATGGAATACTCCAGATATTTGCCCGCATTCGGAATGGCCAGAAGTACGTGGGCGGTAAACAGCGTTATCAGGGAGAGATTGGCGCAGTGGGGTGTGCACGGCAAGCCGCCTTCGTGCGCCATATTGGCAACGCGCAGGGTCCGGTTGATACCGCCCAGGTAACAGACGTCGGGTTGTATGATGTCCACGGCCCGCATCCCGATCATACGGCGCCATGTCGGGATATCGCAGTCCTGTTCGCCGCCGGTCACGTCGACATCGAGCGCGTCGGCCACCTGCTTGGTCTGCTCCAGCTCCCAGTATGGGCACGGTTCTTCGAAGTGCTCGATGCCATGGTCTTCAAGCAACCGACCAACCTCAATGGCTCGCTTGGGTGAAAAACCGCTGTTGGCGTCGACTAAAAGAGAGACGCCCTCTCCAGCTGCGTTTGCCACGACCCGAATGATTTCCTCGGTGCGGCCGGGCCATTCGTCGACGTCGCGTCCACACTCGGCGCCTATCCTGAACTTGAATGCATCGAATCCAAAACGATCCCGTAATTCCAGAAAACGCCGGGCTTCATCCGCCGGAGTGATATCGCGTCTCATCGATGACGCATAGGCGCGCAGTGAACCGGGTTTGCCGCCTAGAAGTTCACAAACACTTTTACCCGCGTGCTTGCCACGGAGATCCCATATTGCCGTGTCCAGCCCGGCCATCGCGCGACGCAGATAGGAGCCGGGGAACTTGTGTTCACGCTCGGTGATCGTGTCCAGTAGGTCGTCCAGATCCTCCCAGCCTGCGCCCAGCGCCCAGGGCGCAACCTGCCGGTGCAGAACCGTGCAGGTAATGTCGGAATTGTAGGTGGATACCTGTCCCCAGCCCTGTGCCCCGTCCTCAAGTGTCACCCGGACAAAACCAACGAATCGTGCGCAGAAAGTTTCGATTTTACCGATTTTCATTGCGCGGCCTCCTGACGTTTGCCCGAGTGCTGATTCGATAGCGCTGATCGAATGGTCCCGACGGTTTGCATGGTCGTGGCTAGAATTCCTGGCTGGCCGCGAGGCGGTCGACCAGCAGGGGAATCTGGTCGCTGCCGATGTTGGCAAAAGCAAAGCGGAGATAAGCATCCTGCCCTGGCCCGAACATGCTTCCGGGAAGGCTGAGAACACCGAACTCTTCCGCAAGCCGCCGCGCCACCGAGTATGCGCCGGCCACCTCGCCGAACGGGTGTTTGACGTAGGCAAAATAGGTACCGCTAAAACCGAGCTGATATTCAAGGTCGCCACGTTTGAAGCACTCCCTCAGACGGTGGACCCTGCCGCGCAGGATGTCGGCTTTTTGCCTGCGCCAGTCGTCGAGGTGGCGCAGCCCGTACAGCGCCGCAATTTGCCCGGGATGGGACGGACAAATCGACACATTGTCCAGCACCTTTTCGACCTGACCGATCAGACCGGCGTTCGCCGCAATGGCGCCCACCCGGAAGCCCGTCAGGGCCAGGCTCTTGGAAAAGCTGAACAGCTGTATCAGCGTTTCATGCCAGAAAGATTTCTGAACCAGACCGTGGGGTGGGCCCGGGTTCGAGCGAAAATCCTTATACGTCTCATCGATGATCATCGCCACTTCGTGTCGCCTCGCCAGTTCGAATACTTCGTCAAGCAGCGCGGGGCTGTACTCCTGGCCGGTGGGATTGTTCGGCGAGACCAGCACGATTGCGCGGGTAGCGTCCGTCATGCAGCCGGCGATATCGCTGCATCGGGGTTCTCCGTCCGGATTGAATCGGGCGCAACGCACTTCGATGCCGCGCATCTGCAGCCACATCTGGTGGTTGAAATACCAGGGCAGGATGAGGATCACCTCGTCTCCCGGCCGGGCGATCGCGTCCATGACGGCGCAGAATGCCTGGTTGCAGCCCGATGTTATTGCGATCTGGTTGGGTGTGGTGGTGCCCTCGTAGTCCTCGCTGATGTGTTCCGCCATGGCCTCACGCAGTGCGGGAAGCCCGGAAATATCGGTATACAGCGCCGTCGCGGGATCATCGAGGCGCTCCACCAGGTGGTCCAGCAAGCCCCGCGCCGGTCCGTAACTAGGTACCGCCTGGGAAACATCCAGCAGGGGAGGGCGTTTCGAATCGCTTCTATTCCGGATCCACCCCTGCACTTCGGCAATGGGGGGCGGCGCCAGTGCGCGGACCAGGGCATTGGTTTTATAACGGACCATGGAGGCGGTGTCGATAAGGCTTAACTGCCCAGATTAGCGCATCTTTACTGCATTTTGCAGGCTAAAACGACCATCGGGGCGTGGAATTAGAATCCGGCCTGATTTTTTACTCGAATCATGCGGAAAAATTTCATCCAGGCACTCCACATAGCCACGCCAACATGTTATAAAGCGCCCCCGGAAAATGCGGACGGGCCCCGGGGCGAATTTGAGTGTCAATGTAGACTGTTTTTTTATGCATTTTTTGGTTCGAATCGAACCGCAAACACCACATGATCGGCATGAGTTCGAGATCGTAAGTCATTGACATGATTGCTAATTTATTAGAAAATGTGCTGTTTGCCCTTTTTCGGAGGGGTTCCCGAGCGGTCAAAGGGGGCAGACTGTAAATCTGCTGGCTCAGCCTTCGGAGGTTCGAATCCTCCCCCCTCCACCAGCTGCGGAATCGATGAGTGGGTCGAAATCGACGTTGAAACCGGTGAAATATTGGATCGGAGTTTGCGGGCAGCTCCTGCCCCCGTCTATTGCGGGTGTAGTTCAATGGTAGAACCTCAGCCTTCCAAGCTGATGATGTGGGTTCGATCCCCATCACCCGCTCCACAAAAGCCAAACAGAAGACCGATGTCGGGGCTGAGGGAAGCGGTGATCCTAGAACTGATTTGCCCACATAGCTCAGATGGTAGAGCACTCCCTTGGTAAGGGAGAGGTCACTGGTTCAAGTCCAGTTGTGGGCACCAGTAAAACTGCTGAAAAAATGGCAGCAGTCAATTTGACATTTTGGACGTATTGGCGACGCTGATTTTGGTAATAAAGATAGACAAAAGAGGTCAGAGAGTTCATGTCTAAGGAAAAATTTGAGCGCACGAAGCCGCATGTGAATGTGGGGACGATAGGTCATGTAGATCACGGCAAGACGACGTTGACGGCGGCGATGACGAAGG
>JAHEIO010000281.1 GCA_024639325.1 Gammaproteobacteria bacterium | reverse complement strand
ACATAGTCCACGTCTGGGAGGCCTACGGCGAGCAGCATCTAAGAAGCGCGCGTTCTCCATTGCACTTTGAGGCGGAAAATTATGTCGCAAGTGAGCAACAGAGAAACAGGGATGCCCTGGATACCTATCTGTCCGAACTTCGCGAATCGATGAATACCAACGCATTGCCCGCGTTTAAACCAGTATGTCATCTTGTCAAGGGTAGCCATCGGGACGAGATTATCCGAATGGCAAGCGGGATGAATGCAGACTTGGTCGTAGTCGGCGGGGTCATTCATGCCGGCATCAGCGGATTGATTATCGACAGCACGGCAGAGGCTGTCGCAAAGAATCTCGATTGCTCCGTGCTCATTATCAAGCCGTCTGCATTCGTCACATCGGAAGCGGTGGAGGACCATTGAGCTGTCGGCTAGCAGACGCTACTTTATCAGCTCCTCGAGAAGTATCCCCCCCGGTTTTTTAATTGGCGGTCCGCTCGGCGTAAAAGAAGAATGGATCTACGCGGAAACGTGTGGGTTGATATTGGCATTTCTGGGTAGTAATGGAAGAAATGCAGCAACGATTTTCAACTTGAGGTACTCCTCATCCCGATAGCCATAGTCCCGTCGTTGCAGGACCCGGATTTTGTTGTTAACTCCTTCCACCAATCCAAGGCTGATTTTGTTGTCTGGATGGCAATAAGAAGCAATACCTTCCCAATGGGATTCAATCATGTCAGCGAACTTCCGATACGGTTGCAGCCGCTGCCACTTCAGAGAGTCTTTCCAGCGCTCGAAGAAGGCACGAGCACCCCGTTCGGTGCGGTAGTCCCAGAGTTGTCCGAAGGTTTCCTTGAGAACGTAGGCCGTATTCAGGCGGCGGTTGACCTGGAGCAGTTTCTTCAGGGCCCGTCGCCCGTCCAGGTTCAGGTTCTCACGCCGTGACAGCAGCGTGTAACGCTGACTGTCCTTCCCGATAATTCGTACAGTTTGATATTCTTGACCTTTTTCAGGAGAGCCGTCAATCTGAAATCTTTGGTCATCGGTACTGCCGAAGAGAATCCAGAATCATGAAACCCATTATTCGTGCGCTATTAGCATTCGTGTCCACCCTGTTTCGCTCGCGGCTCGCACTGCAACTCGAGATCGTCGCATTACGACACCAGCTCACCGTGTATCAGCGAACAACTAAACGCCTGCGGATTAGCTCCGGTGACCGTATTCTCTGGTCTTGGCTCTCGCGCCGCTGGTCAGGGTGGCAGGGTGCTCTTAACTTTGTCCAGACAAGGACCGTGCTTGCCTGGCAGCGTAAGTGCTTTCGCGATCATTGGACTAAATTGAGCAAGCGGGGTAGGCCCGGTAGACCGCCGGTATCCAAAGAAATCAGGGCGTTGATCAGCAAGATGTCTGCGGCTAATGTGGGCTGGGGTTCGCCGCGGATTGTCGGAGAACTACGCAAACTCGGCATCGAAGTCGCTAAATCAACCGTGGAGAAGTACCGGGTACGACCCAGGAAGCCACCGTCGTCGACGTGGAAGGCGTTTCTGAAGAATCATGTCACGGACTTGGTGTCTATCGATTTCCTCGTGGTGCCCACCGTGAGGTTCAAGGTGTATTTCGTCTTAGTGGTCCTCGCGCACCATCGTCGCAGGGTCGTGCACTTCAATGTCACGGAGCATCCAACCGCTCAGTGGACCGGTCAGCAGATCATTGAAGCTTTTCCGTGGGATACGGCACCAAAGTATCTCCTTCGGGATCGAGATGCGATCTATGGGAGCCAGTTCCAGCGGCGCGTTAAAAGCATGGGCATCGAAGAGGTGCTCCCTGCGCCACGAAGTCCTTGGCAGAATGCATTTGTGGAACGCATGATTGGCAGCATCCGGAGAGATTGCCTGGACCATGTCATCGTGTTGAACGAGCGTCATTTGAAACGAATCTTGATCCGCTATTTTTATTTTTATCATCGCTGGCGCACGCACCTGTCACTGGGTATGGATAGTCCTGAGTCGCGATCAGTGCAGCCACCTGCTCATGGAAAGGTCGTTCAATTTCCAGAAGTCGGTGGCCTACATCATCATTACGAACGTTTAGCGGCGTGATAATATGTAATATGAGTTTTCGGGAACGACAATTCCGTGGGACAACTAGAACGCACCCTTTACTCCTACGTTCTGAGTCGGAGGCCAAATACGCGCGGGCCAAGCAACCCGGTGTGCGAACTGAAGTTGTAATTGGACAGCGCTTGGTAGTTTTCTCCAGTTCCCGTGTGGTTAAAAACCTAATCTCAAACACTCATACATGTTTCGGTTTATAGCGCTGCACATTCAACTCACCAGCTAAGCTACGAATTGCTTCACTGTCATACCATGCTTGCATTCGCAAGAGTGTTTCAGTAGATAACCCAAACGCCATTTCAATACGTAATGCCATTTCCGGTGACAATGCCGCCCTTTCGTTTAAAAGGTCCGAGAGTGTGGCCCTGCGCACGCCAAGCACATCTGCAGCTTTTGAGATCGACAAATCCAACTCGTCTATAACTTCTTCTCGGAGAAACGCGCCAGGATGCGGCGGTTTCATGCCGATTTTGATCTTTTTCCTTGCCATTAGTGATAATCCTCTAAATTCAAATTTACAATGGCGTCCTCTTCGATACGAAAAGTTAAACGCCAATTTCTGGTGATGGAGATCGACCACACGCCGGCGCGGTCGCCTTTTAGTTGGTGGATTCTCCACCCGGGCGGTCCCGCAACGCCATCCATATTCGGAGCTGCTATCAACATTGCGAAGATATTACGCAACCGCGATACTTGATCCTGCTTAAGTCCTTTTGG
>JAHEIO010000280.1 GCA_024639325.1 Gammaproteobacteria bacterium | reverse complement strand
AGTATGAAGAGGACGATTGAATATTAATCATCCTTGATGCTAAACGGACCACGTCGTGAGTTTAGATTTGCTACTTTTGGATGAATCTTGCTCCATTTCTCTAACTGACCGCTCGTGGCCGGGTGCTGACGGACAAAGAGCAGTAATATCCAGGTGTTCGAGGCCAGTTTTCTCGGTCCGCTATGACGCGGACAGCCGCCAGTCGAGCTCAGGCAATATCAGTACCGGTCTGATTGACTGGACCTGAGCCATTCTTGCCGGTCGCAACCAGAGTGCGCTACGCCCGCAAATTGCCCTATCCGGCCATTCGGGTAAGAACCCATGAGGACGGTCTTTGGTACTGTGAATCACAATACCGAACCACTGACAGGGATGGCCGTCATCGGGTCACTCCTGTTGTGCTAACACCGGTGGTAGTGCCACTTTCGCAATCCGCTTGGCCAGCGTGTAGATGCGGCGCATGTGATCCACGAACGACATCTCCTGCCGTACCAGTTCAAGGTAATCGTGATCATCAGCCGTAAGCCTCTGTGCTTTACGCGCCAACAGACGCTCCGACTGCTCGCGAATGCTGTCCTTAAGCAACATCACCGATTCTGCAGCGCGCTGGTCGTTATCGCGAATTGCTCGAATCGCCAATTCCACCGAATCGACCACGGTTGTATAAAACTCAAGCAGAAGTGTTCGGGTTTCGTCTCCCGATCTAGCAGTGTGTGTAGCCGCTTTACGTCCAAGGTGGACAAGATCCGTTTCGACGACGTCGGCCAGGTTTTCCATATTGTCTGCAGCCATCAGCAGCCCCTGAAACTCCAGGCTTTCCTCTTCAGAGAGCAATCCCTGCCTGAGTTTTCCAAGATAGTTGAGGATTTCTGCTTCCAGAATATCCACCTCATCGTCACGGCGGGCGATATCCGCCAGATGACGGATGTCACGAGTCTCGAACGCAGGCTTGACGTCCTGCAGCATGCCGAGGGTGATTTGGCCCATTCGCCCCAGCTCAAGGCGAACCTGTTGTAGCGCCACCGATGCCGCCGCGAGGGCGGCTTCATCCAGAAATTCCGGTTCGATTATGATCCCTTCCTTGGGAGGGCGTTCAGGAACCAGCCATTCTGCCAGCCGGGCAAACCAGCCTGCGAAACCGATGAACAACAGGGTATTGGCAATATTGAAGAAAGTGTTGGCGTTGGCGATCTGGCGGGGCACCTCTTCCGCTGCCCTGGCTGTTCCTACCAACTCTGGACTGGATGGTGAGATCCAGACCGCGATATCCACTAGCAGCCAGATCAGAGGCAGCCACAACAGAACACCCAATACGTTGAACGCGACATGTACTACCGATGCCCGTACGCCTTCAGTGGATTTACTGCTGAGGATGCCCATGAGCGCGGTGGTTACCGCGGTGCCTATGTTTGCGCCAAGCGCGAGGGCGATCCCCGCTGGCAGCGCCAGCAACCCCTCGCTCGCCATGGCAATGGCGATCCCGACCGTAGCTGCAGAAGACTGGACAATGGCGGTGAAAACCGCACCAGCGATAATGCCGAGCAGGGGTTGTTCCAGGCCTTTCAGCATATCCAGAAAGGGCTCAAAGGTGCGCAGTGGTACCATCGCACTGCTCATCAGACCCATGCCATAGAACACCAGCCCAATTCCCATGATCATCATTCCGTAGTATTTGACTTTGTCCTGCTTGGCACTGAACACCATGAAAAAGCCGATCGCAACGGGGCCCAGGGAGTAAGCCGCCAGGTCGAAGGCCAGTAGTTGAGCCGTTACGGTGCTGCCGATATTGGAGCCCATGATCACGCCCACCGACTGGGCGAGCGTCATCATACCGCCGCTGATGAAGCCCACTACCAAAAGCGTGGTCACAGTGGAGGAATTGAGCACGCCGGTGATGAAGGCCCCGGTTAAAGCGCCCATGAAACGGTTTGTCGTAAGCTTGGCCAGTACCGTTTTCAACGCCTGTCCCGTAGCTTTGGTCATGCCCTCCGACAATAACTGCAGACCGCCAAGAAACAGGGCCAGCCCGCCAAACAAACCCAGCCCTAGCTGCAGCCAGTCAGGGGACTCCGCCACCGCCTGTGTATCCTGGGCGAAGGCAACCAAGCCGATTGCCAGCAGTGATATTGCGGCACAGATCCGAAGGAGATTAACGTAGAGAGATCGAGGTGACTCGTATACCGCTAGTCGTAAAGTCATTGCTATCCTGTATATAGTGCAACGTATAGGGAAAAGTAGAGCAGGTAAACGGACTTGGAGAGGGTGGGGAATTTAAGGATACACACGGTGCGGCAATGTGACAAGACCGTGCCGTTTTAAATACGTAAATACAGTTATTTGATGTATCGACGCCGAAATACGTACTAACTACGTAACAGGCGCTGCAGTGTTGGCGAGTCAGCCAACCACTGAAACATAGCGCTGTCGTGGCAACGGAACCCGCTGTCTCAGAATATCTTTGGGGTGGAGTAACTCTACAAATGTAGACTGGGACTCTGGATTGTGAGCGGCGGTTCGTCCGCAGCAGTGGAATGTCCGGATAGAGTATACAGGAGCCGTTCCGCTCGCCGTCTTGAATGACCGCACCTGGCGTGCGCCGTGCTAAGGCGGCGTTTCCCAGTGGGTGAGAGGCCCACCCGGCGATTTTGCTCCAGCCGGAAGCAATCGGAGCAGTTATGGAGGTAACGAAGTAGCTGAAGCCTTTGATGTAACGGTTCACTTTAGGTGAACCAGCGAGTGTGCAGGCCGTAACGTGAGTGAACACTGAGCAAGCCTCGAAAAGGTCGTTGCGCAGGCCGACCCGACCGCCAT
>JAHEIO010000112.1 GCA_024639325.1 Gammaproteobacteria bacterium | reverse complement strand
CGGTGAATGAGCGACTCCTGCTGTGCCCCGGAGCTTACGAATGCGACATTCCGCGAACCCGACGACAATGGAATGAGCATTGTTTTTCCAGCGCGTATGAGGGTTCCATTCAAACGGTTTGACCTTTGCAGTGCGGAAACGGATACTCCGTACCGCCGTGCGATCTTGTCCAGCGTATCGCCCCGCCGGATGGTGTAACTGCCCCATTTGACCCGCGCTGATTCGGGCAGTGAAGCCAGCGCCAGTTCCAGCGCGGGAGCTTTCGGAACGGGCACAAGAAGTCGATGGGGGCCGTCGGGATCCGTGGACCACCGCTTGAACGCCGCATTGAGATGACGCATGTCCTTAGCGTGCAACCCGGAAATTTCACGCACCACGTTCAGGTCGATCTGCCCGCCGGTGTCAACGACAGCAAAATACGGCTCGTTCGCAACGGGGCTTAAATCGAGCCCGTAGCGGGAAGGATCGTTGACGATGTTCTTGAATGCAATGAGTTTCGGAACGTAGCGACGGGTTTCGGACTTCAGACGCAGGTTTCCGTAGCGTATGTCCCGGCCCTTCGATTTGTTCTTCTTTATTGCGGACGCGATACTGCCTTCCCCGGCGTTGTAGGCGGCGAGGGCGTAGAACCAGTTTCCGTTGAATTCCTCATGCAGGAACTGCAGGTAGTCAAGAGCGGCTCGCGTGGATTCGATGACGTCCCGCCGGCCGTCGTACCACCAGTTCATTTTGACGTCGTAACGCCTCGCCGTCGCCGGTATGAACTGCCATAGGCCCACGGCGTGCGCTCTTGAATAGGCGGTAGGGACGAAGGCGCTCTCTATGGCGGGCAGCAAAACAAGCTCCATAGGCATGTCCCTTTTTTCAACTTCCTCGACGATATAGTAGAGGTAAGGACGAGCTCGTTCGATAACCCTGGCGATATACTTTGGCCTTGCGGCGTACCATTTCTCGTACTCGCCGACGAATTTATTGTCCAGGGGCGACATACCGAATCCGTCCCGTATACGGTCCCAGATATCCTGGTATTGGGAGGGGGTTACGAACGAACCGCCGTTCACCCGGTAGTGGGGGTGGTGCAGGCTCGGCCCGGCGCGGTCGGCGATAATGGAGTTGTGTGGCAGCGACGGCGGAGATTCCGGCAATTTCTCAAAGGTGGTGGTCGCGCACCCGGAAATTAGTAGTATTATTGTCAGGAGTGTCGTGCGGAATCGCATATGACGCGCATACTAATTCGGCTTCAACCTTAGGTCAATATCAGCAACAGCGTCGACTCGTCTTGCGTGATGGGAACATCTATCGTCGCTGCCGGGGTGGACGGTAGAATAGCGTTATGTCCTTGCATGATTCCAACACCCGGGAGTTCCATGAGTGGACCGGAACTTCGCTGGGCAAAGCCCTGGTCGAAAAGGAGCAAGAGCAGTTGGAACCCATGCTGCGCAATTTGTACGGGCCGGTCGCCGTGCAATACGGTGCGCGTGATTTGAACAACTATTTACAATTGAGTAACGCTATTCGTCGTTTCCATTCGCTGGACCGGCATTCAGCCGGGGATACGAGGCCGTTATCCGCGCGACTGCTCTATTCGCGGCCGGAGTCCATGCCTTTGGACACGAAGTCCGTTAATGTATTGATGCTGCCGCACGTACTCGAGTTCAGCGCGGATCCGCATCAAATACTTAGAGAGTCAGCCCGGGTCCTGGTCCCGGAAGGGCATCTTGTGCTTGTTTGCTTCAACCCGGCAAGCCTCTGGGGGATACGCAATAGCTTCGGGAAACTGGTGAACAAACAGTGGCCGGCGCCGTGGTGCGGCCGCTTTTTTGGATTGTCCCGGGTCAAGGACTGGCTGTCCGTGCTTGGATTCGATGTCGTCAGCGGCAGCTCCGTGTGCTTCCTGCCCCCGATCAAGTCCTCCAGCCTGCGAGCCAAGTTCGTGTTCCTCGAGAAAACCGGCGCGCGGTGGTGGCCAATGTGGGCAGCCGTGTACATATTGGTGGTGCGAAAAAGAGAGATCGGACTGACACCGCTGATGCCTCGCTGGAAGAGGAAGCGGAGCATCGCGACCGGGCTGGCGGAGCCGGCAACCAGAAATGGCTGAGGTTCGGATTTACACGGACGGCGCTTGTCGCGGCAATCCGGGTCCGGGAGGCTGGGGCGCGCTGCTGCGGAGCGGGCGCCATCACAAGGAATTACGCGGCGGCGAGTCACATACGACCAACAACCGCATGGAGTTGACCGCGGCAATCGAGGCGCTGTGCGCTCTGAAGCAATCCAGCAGTGTCAACGTTTACACGGATTCGCAGTACCTGCGTCTCGGCATTACGAAGTGGCTGCCCGAATGGAAACGGAGAGGCTGGCGCACCGCCAGCAAGTCCCCGGTAAAAAACGAGGATTTATGGCGGCGGCTCGACGAACTAACCAAACAACACGACGTGCGGTGGTACTGGGTTAAAGGACACTCGGGCCACAGCGGCAATGAACGAGCAGACAAGTTGGCCAACCAGGCCATCGATGAACTGATATCAGAGGTACGAAAATGAGCGTCAGGCAAGTCGTACTGGATACCGAGACTACCGGGCTGGACACCGCGGAAGGGCATCGCATCATTGAAATCGGATGTGTGGAACTGATCAATCGCAGGCTGACACGCAACAATTTCCACCAATACTTCAATCCCGACCGGGATATCGACGAGGGTGCTCAGGCCGTTCACGGCATCAGCAGTGACTTTCTGAGAGATAAACCCAGATTCGCCGATGTGGTCAGGGATTTCCTCTCTTTCATCCGGGACGCTGAACTGATAATCCACAATGCGGAGTTCGATGTTGGATTCATAAATTTCGAACTTAGAAGAATCGGCGACGAGCTCGGTGCCATAGGAGAATTCTGCACGGTGCTGGATACCTTGCAGTTGGCGCGCCAAATGCATCCCGGCCAGCGGAACGACCTGGATTCGCTGTGTAAGAGATACGAGATAGACAACGGCCAGAGGGACCTGCACGGCGCGTTGCTGGACGCGGAGATCCTTGCGGATGTGTTCCTCGCGATGACCGGTGGACAAACCGCGCTTTTACTGGATGAGCGAGTCACGGACAACAGGCGGCCTGCAACAAACGCCTCTGTCGGAAACCGGCCCGGACTCAGGGTGATTCACGCGGACGAGGAGGAACGGGCCGCACATGAAGCGTGGCTCGATCTGCTCGACAGGGAGAGTGGAGCATCCTGTGTGTGGCGCACCGTTGACGACTCGGTTCCCAGCCGTCAGTAAATTCTCGACAGGGCGTAGCCCTGTCGTTGCAGCAGGCTGAGCAGACCTTCCGGTCCGGGCAAGTGCAGGGCGCCAACCGCGAAAAAAGCATTGCCTTCACTGATTCGGGGCTGCATACGCTCCATCATCTTCTTGTTTCTGTCGAACAGGAGCCCCTGTTTCAGCCTGGCATGTGCCCGGGATTGGGAAAACTGTTGGTTGGCCAGTTCGGTTAGTTTTGCAAGGTCCCGTTCTAGATACGCCTGGGTGAGCTTTTCTATGATTTCAGGGATGGTGTCGATCTGTGTCAGCGTTTCCTCGAGCAGTGCGACCTGGTCATCTATACTCATGGCGTTGAAGATCTGGAGCTGCTCGGAGAGGGTTTCCAGGCCAAATACCGATTTTCCCCGTTGCTGCGCCAGCTCGTACAGCCGACGATCCAGAAACATTCCGGACTGCGTGCGCGGCTGGCTCAACAATACTGCAACAGCCCAAGGTTTGAGCAGCGCGGCAATTTGCGGCAACAGGCCGCGTGTCTCCAAAGCCTGCGTGACCTGCACGAACAGATCAGGACCAATCAGTTCCTCGAGCGTGGTGCCGTCGGTTAGCAGTAACTCGGTTCCAACCAAAAGTAGCTGCTCGACATCCAGCAATGCTTCCGTGGTCAGGCTGTTGCTGTTGTTGAATGCATCCATTACCGGTGCGGGCAGTTCGTTGATACGCGTGTCTTCCACGTGCATTGTTCCAAATAGATAGCTTGGGCTCGACGTGCCGCCGTCTATTCGCCACAGCAATCCCCTGTCGAACTCATCACTCGTTGCGCCAGCTTCGATAACGAGCGGCTCAACGATCGGCACGAGCGCAGAACCGTCAATGGAATTTCCGGCGCTCGCGCGCTGCATGTCGAGCAAGTAGACTGCCGGTGTGGCAGCGATCAGCCCGAGCATCAGGATGAGTCGCCGGTCGACGATTCTCATCACTATCGATTGAGCGTGCTCAGTAGCTCCCAAACGAGCAGCAGCGCGAAAACGAACAGGGCAATCGCGATGGTGGTACCCACCGTCTGAACGCCACCAAGCCGGCTGTGTTCCCCGTGCCAACGGTGGGCAAAGTCCGCAACCATGGCATACGCGCGGGCAACGCCATTGCGGAGCGGCACGACCAGCCTGTGACTGGCCCGATAGCACCAGTTGATGAACGCCGGAGCAAGCTTGCGGAAGGTCCAGTCGACGTCCAGGTTCGTGGAACGGAGCTCGGGTGGATAGATGCCGGTGAGCTTCAGCCAGGTAAACGCCAGCGCCGAGAAGAACAGGAGCTGCAGTTGGGCCAGAACATGGGTGGAATCGAACGGGCTGTAGCCGGTGGAGTAGGGCAGCATCGAATACAGCAACCAGGGGTAGGCCCCGATGAATATGCACAGCGAGGCCGCCGCAGCCATCGCTACGAGCATGTTGATTGGCGCCTCCTTGACCCGTATTCCGGAATCGTGCGAAAAGAAGGCAAAGAAAGGTATTTTTATGCCGGCATGATGGAATACGCCGGCGGAGGCGAACAGCAGCATGATCCAAACCACCCAGTAGCCTTCTTCCAGCGCCGCCGTCATTACCATGGATTTGCTGACGAATCCGCTGAACAGGGGGAACGCGGATATCGACGCGGCGCCGACGATGCAGAAGGCCGTGGTCTTGGGCATGGATTTGTAAAGTCCACCCAGATCGGATCCGTTGATTTTCCCGGTGCGGTAGAGGACCGCACCCATGGTCATCATCAGCAATCCCTTGAAGATGACATCATTGAACGCGTGTGACACCGCGCCGTTCAGCGCGAGTTCGGTGCCGATTCCGACACCGCAGACCATGAAGCCGATCTGGTTGATCATGCTGTATCCGAGAACGCGGCGCAGGTCGTTTTCTATGACGGCATAGAAGATAGGAAAGCAGGTCATGAGGGCGCCGATGTAAACCAGGATTTCGGTGCCAGGAAACCCCCGCGCAAGCGCGTACACGGCGACCTTCGTGGTAAATGCGCTCAGGAATACGGTTCCGGTCGGCGTCGCTTCCGGGTAGGCGTCGGTGAGCCAGGTATGCAACAACGGGAACGCGCACTTGATGCCAAATGCAATGAATATCAAAAAGGTTGCGGCGCTGTCGAGCTGCATTCTCGTGAAGGCAACCTCGCCGGTGTCGTGCAAATACATGAGCGCGCCGGCCATCAGGATAACCCCGGACAACACCTGATAGATCAAATAGCGCATACCGGCAGAGTACGCCCTCGGTGTGCGCCGCGCCCAGATCAGGAACACGGAGCTGAGCGCCAGCAGTTCCCAGAAAATGAACAGGGAAATCAGATCTCCGGAAAATACCGCGCCCAGCGCGCTGCCGGCATACACCGTCGACGCCGATTGCTGCATGAGGTCCCTGTCGTGAAGCGCGAACAGCGCGCCCAGAATTGCGGCGATATGAAACAGCCAGCCAAACAGCATGCTGAGTGTGTCCGCTTTCAGCAGAATAATCCCTACATCGAACAGCGCGATGTTGTAGTGTGTCCCATCGGTGAGCGTCGTCATATTGATCAGCCCTGCGATGGGGATCGCCAGTGTAATCCAGGGCCGTGCTCTCGCCGGTGCCAGCGCTAACAGCAGGGCGCCTGCGAAAAAAATCGCAAAGGGAGGGAGTCCCCCGGCCTGCAAGCTACCGATCATCGTAGTAGTCTTCCTTGCGCATCAGGACCTTGCGCATTTCCTTTGCGGCCAGCACCAGCACAACGCAGGCGATGAACCCGAAGATCCCATAAAATCCGAAAAGGTTCTCCCACGGATGGATGACGTGACGGTGAATCACCAGGTCGCCCGCAAACAACAGGGCGCAGATCACGTAAAACCATCTGAGCAGTCGCTGCAGGTTGCCGGGCCTGTCCAGCCAGTGCTTTTTCTCGTCTTTCATGGGTTCAGTGCTCGAAAATTCCCGCCATCAAGTGGTACAGCGGTTGCGCGTAGAAAAACGCAACGATGCAGCCCGCCGCTGTGAACGACAATGCCAGCAGCGACGGTATCGGAGCCTCGTTGATGGTTTTGCCCGCCGCATTCGTTGATTTGTCTCCGTACAAAAAGCCTCGTATGGGAATAGGTAGAAGGTAGGCAACGTTCAAAAGCGTGCTGAGCATGAGAACCGCCAGCATGAGCCACTGGTCGGCGTTCAGCGCGCCCAGGGCAAGATACCACTTGCTCCACATCCCGCCGGTTGGCGGAAGACCGATCACGCTCAGGCAGCCGATGAGCATGGCCGTGTAGGTGATCGGCATGGTTCTGCCGAGCCCGTCCATGTCGCTGATTTCCGTTTTGTGAGTGGCGACGTAGATCGCACCGGCGCAGAAAAACAGGGTGATCTTTCCCAGCGCGTGGGTTGCGATATGCATTCCGGCACCGACTACGGCAACGGAATTCACCAGCATCGCTCCAAGTACGATGTAGGATAGCTGGCTCACCGTGGAATACGCCAGCCTGGCTTTGAGGTTGTCTTTGGTCAGAGCCACAAGTGACGCCAGTATCACCGTAGTGGCGGCAACCCACATCATCCACCGGTTCGCTCCGGTTTCATACAGGAACTCGATGCCGAAGACGTAAACGGTGATTTTCAACACCGAGAACACACCTGCCTTGACCACGGCGACCGCGTGGAGCAGCGCACTGACCGGCGTTGGCGCCACCATCGCGGCGGGCAGCCAGCGATGAAAAGGCATCAGGGCGGCCTTGCCGATACCAAACAGATACAGCGCCAGCAACAGTGGTAAAAAAGCGGGTTCGATGTGTCCCTTCAGTATCCCGCCATCGGTGAAGTCGAGGTGGCCGGCCGCGTTCCAGGTCCACACGATTGCCACCAGGAAAAAGCCGATCGACGTCGACAACAGTATGCCGAGATAGACGCGGCCGCCGCGTCGCGCCTCTTCCGTTCCCTTGTGGGTCACGAGCGGGTAGGTGGAAAGCGTGAGCACCTCGTAGAACACGAACAGCGTAAATACGTTTGCAGACAGTGCGATGCCCAGCGCCGCGGCGATAGACACGGCAAAAAACACGTAAAAGCGCGTCTGGTTCTGTTCGTTGTTGCCGCGCATGTACCCGATGGAATAAATCGAGGTGATGATCCACAGACCGGAAGCGACCGTGGCGAACAGCAAGCCCAGCGGTTCCGTCGACAGGCTCAGGTCGAGTCCCGGAAACGGGGTTGCCAGCAAGACTTCCGCGCTGCTGCCGCCCTGGCCCAGCACGTAAAGCACTACCATGAACAGCAAAACAGAGGTAACTAGGGTGACCGATTCCCGCAGGTTGGGTTGATTGTGGGCGGACGCAATCAACGCGGCACCGACCAGCGGGATGACGAGCGTGAGCACGAGCGCGGTGTGCATCTCCACTACGGCAGTCCCAGGAGTTCAGCGGCTGCCCGCCCGGCAAAGCGGATGGTCTGTTGTGCATTCACACCGAAATAGACATTGGCGGCAATCAGCGCCCAGGTGGGGATCAGCATGCTCATCGGCGCCTCGTTTACCTCGGTGTCCTGCGCGGGTTTGAAGTAGGCCACCTCAACGACACGCCAGATGTAGACGACCGCGAGCAGTGAGCTGGCAACGATGAGCACCGCAAGCCACCACCAGCCGCGTTCCAGAGTGGCGAGTATGAGGTACCACTTGCTGACGAAACCCACGGTCAATGGGACACCAATGAGACTGAGCCCCCCTACCACGAATGCCGCGGTCGTCCAGGGCATCGTCCTTCCGATGCCCGCGAGATCGTTCAATTCCAGACTTTTGAGTCGATAGAAGATGCAGCCCAGGGCCATGAACAGGGCGCCTTTCATGAGAGCGTGATTGAACAAATGAAGGATGGCCGCCATGATGCCGGTGGCGGAGGCAAGTCCGATGCCAATCACCATGTAGCCAACCTGGGCAACGCTGGAGTAGGCGAGCATTCGCTTGATATCCTGTTGGTAAATGGCTACCAGGGACATGCTGAAGATCGCAATGACGCCCGTGATCAGCAGGATCTCGTTCAACCTCATCGTGCGCAGCGAAAAGGACTCGCTGAAAATGTCGAAGAAGAACCGAAGCAGCAGGTAAATCGACACCTTGGTCGCGCTGGCCGCCATGAAGGCGGTCACCGCGGACGGCGCGTAGGTGTAAGCATTCGGCAGCCAGTAGTGCAGCGGGAACACCGCAGCCTTCAGGGCGATGCCCAGTGCCAGGAACGCGAACGCGGCATGGATCGTGGTAGTGTGCGAGACGGCGGGAATGCGTTGAGACAGGTCGGTCATGTTCAGCGTACCGGTCATCATGTACAACAGGCCGATGCCGATCAGGATGAAGGTGGCGCCGATAGTGCCCATCACGAGGTACTGGAAAGCCGCAGTCAGCGCACGGCGGTCGGGACCGAGGCCGATCAACAGGTAGGATGACAGGGAGGAGATCTCGAGGAACACGAAGACGTTGAATGCATCGCCGGTTACGGTAATGCCGAGCAGGCCGGTCAGGCACAGCAGCCAGCCGGTGTAGACGAGATGGATGCGCCTGATGCCGAGTTCGTGCTGGAGGCTCTCCCTGGCGTACACCAGTACTACCGAACTCATGCCGGAAACGATCACGAGTACGAAGGCATTTACAACATCGACCTTGTACTCGATGCCCCACGGCGCGGCCCATCCGCCCAACTCGTAGCGTATTTCACCGGTGGTGAATGCCTGCCAGAGCAGAGATATCGAAATAAGAAGCGAAATACAGCTCACCGAAAGCGCCAGGAGCCAGGTCACGGTTGCCTGGCGGAATACAACACAAGCCGGCGCTGCGAGCAACGGGATCGCTACCTGAAGGACGGGTAAGTGGGTACTAATCAACGCAGTCTAATCGCTGGGGTCGTTCTGATAAATTTTTTCTTCGTCCACCGAATTGTATTCGGCGTGGATCCGCACGATGAGAGCAAGTCCCAGTGCCGTTGTCGCAACGCCGACGACGATTGCGGTGAGTATCAACACATGGGGCAGCGGGTTCGAGTAGACCTTGTATCCCTCGGCGAGGATCGGTGCGGTGCCTCCCGCCACTTTTCCTATGGAGATATACAGGATGAATACAGACGTCTGGAAGATGTTCAATCCGATGATCTTTTTGATCAGATTGGTGCTCACGATGACCACGTACAGTCCGGTCATCATCAGGAGGAATACGATCCAGTAGTTGTACAAACCGATATTGGTCATTCCTGATCGCTCTCCTCAATCCAGTCCTGCTCGTCGTCATCTTCGGCCGCTGGATCATCCAGGTCCTTCTGGCGATAACCCGCAAACGAGTAGAAAAGGCTGACCATGACGAAGGCGACGGTCACGCCCACACCCAGTTCGATCAGCATGATGCCGATATGCTGACCGGCCGCGGGGGTGGCTCCCAGGACGCTGTAATCGAGAAAATTACCGCCTTTGATCAGGCTCAGTACGCCGATCCCCGCATACAACAATACCCCCATCCCGGTCATGTGGTGGATGACGCTCTGGGGCAGCACCTTCTTGGTGGTCTGCAGCCCGAAGATAAGTGCGTACAGGATGATGCCGGACCCGAATATCACGCCGGCCTGGAAGCCGCCGCCGGGCCCGTAGTCCCCGTGAAACTGGACATACAGTGCGAACAGCAGGATCACCGGGATGAAGGACTTGGCCACGACTCTTAAAACAATGTGGTGTTCCACCGATCAGGACCTCCGCCGCGTCGTTTTCCGTCTTGGTCTGCGCCTTGACAGCAGGCAGAGCACACCGACACCCGCGGCGAATATCACCGTCACTTCGCCGAGAGTATCGTATCCTCGATAACTCGCCAGCACCGCGGTCACAACGTTGGGGATCTGGACCTCGGTTCGGGTGCCTTCTATATATTCCGGCGCCACATGCAGATTGGCCGGCGCGTTGGGGTCGCCGACCAGAGGCATGTCGAGCGAGGCATAAATTAGCGCCGCACCGATGGCCGCGGTAATCAGGAGCGGGACCAGGGGCCTGCTGTGCTTCACCTCCAGGCGGGCGCCCGTTATGGACAGCGTGCTGAGGATGAGTATGGTGGAAATTCCGGCCCCCACCGCGGCTTCCGTGAACGCGACGTCGACCGCATCGAGCACCACGAATATCAGGGCGCACAACAGGCTGTATATTCCGAACAGCATGGCGGCACCGAACAGGGACCGCAGCCGCACGAT
>JAHEIO010000279.1 GCA_024639325.1 Gammaproteobacteria bacterium | reverse complement strand
GCGATCGCTTCCGTCGTGTCGCCGTCTGCATTGGGAGAGGCGCGGAGAATGAGCCAGTGATTGAACGTCTGCGACTCAAAGGTGAAGTAGCCATCAGGCCGTTCGCCGTCGTATCCGGGCGGCACGATCAAGTACATACCACCTTTGCCCCGATCGGGACCAAGGGCGCCGATATCGGTCACGTAGTCGAAGTGGGCATCGTCAAGGATGCCCAGAAGTCCTGCCGGCGCGTCGATGACGACGGGCCCCTCAGAGAGATCTACCTGTGCCGCGACGTAGATGGTGGTCGTGTTCGGCGTCAGCCAGATCGACCGTGCGTCCATCAGACCCGCATGGACAAGCACCTCGCCGGGCGCAACACCGGCGTCGCGGTAGCCCTGCAGCAGTCCATACATCGAAGCGACATGGATTCCGTCTAGAAAGGCGGTGATGCCACGGACGAGATCGAGATGGTCGTAGAGCGTCTCGACCGTCTCCGGTTGCGGCATCCCGTCGAAGAATTCGAGCGTGCCGAGCGTCTCGGTATTGACGACGTCCGGCGTAACCAGAGTCTCAGGCACGTCGGCCGCATATTCTGGCTCTGCCAGCGCCGGACCCGCCACCAGGCTCGCCACAGTGATCAACGCCACGATGTTCTTTCTTTGCTTTGTGTTCATTCGTCAGCTCGCTGGTTTAACATCCGCGTCGGTGCAGGCGCCGAAGACGCTCACCGAAACCCCATCCCGTGAGACAGCAACGGTGACAATCCCGGTTGCCTCATCGATGACGAAACTAAAGGCGCGGTCGGCTTCGATGCCCTGGAGAAAAATCTGCCCATTCGTACGCACAAGGGTAGCGATTTGCGTCGACCGATTTTCTGCACTGACATCTGTTGTCGAGATCATCTTTTTCTTTGTGTCGACTACGACGAACTGGGGGACGTCCGCTTCCCACGGCTGCATATCAAAGCATTCGCCGTTTTCGGCACACAGAATAACGCGCGATACCGAGCACAGGAACTCGTCGACGTCGGACAGGTCCTCGCCCCACGCATTTGCCGCGGCAAACAACCCAAGTACGAGAATCAGGAATCTATTCATTACGTGTTCTCCATTCAGGAACGAGCACCGGCTGTCAGTACTTGACCATGTAGTCCTTGGCCTCGAGACATACGCTGAAGGCTTTCTTGAAATTGCTCATCTGCTCGGCTGTCGCCTGCTGACTCTGCTTGGCCTGCTGGTCGGCCTGTGCCACAGCCTGCTGTTGCGCAGCTCTACCACGTCTGCGCGATGCGACTGCTCCGACCGCGGCTCCCCATGCTGCTCCTTCGCTGGCGTCGTCGTTCGCAATCTCGCCAATTAGCGCTCCCGCGGCCGCGCCCTTGACGGCGCCACTCGCACCGGCGCCCTTGCCAACCTGCTGTGCAGCCTGTTTATCAGCTTGTGCCTTTTGCTGGTCCTCGCTCTCTTTTTTCGTGAGCTGGAACGGATCGCTGCCGGTGTTGCCAACGGCCCATTCGTAGCAAGACGCTTCATCCTTAGATTGCTGCTCCGCGTCCTGGCCCTCCTTCGGGAATACGTAGGTGTCGAGCGTGGACGAGAGCGACTTTTGCTGGGCATGAGCACCAATCGGCAGCAACAACGCCAGCGCCGAAATTACTACAGGAATGATACGGTTCATTTTCTATTCTCCGAACAATGTCATTGAACTGCCTGTCCTACCGTCCTAAAGCGTACCCGATAGGCGATGTGTAAGCGTGTTCCTGCAGGAACATCGTCGCGACTTCTGCAATCGGTCAGAAGCGGACGAGACCCGAAACCTACTGCACGGTCAATTCCGGTGTGATTTCTCCGTCTACTACCTTCTGGGTTACACCGTAGTAACGCATCAAGAACGTGAAATCCTGGTCGTTTGTGTCGATATTGTTGGGAGCGTCGTCACCACAATTGAAAGATACCGTTATCGTGCCGTCGTTATTGGTGTCCCAGTGGTGCGAGTTGATGCTTCTCACGCCATCGATCAGGTAGCGGTCACTGTTGTAGGCCGTGATCGACGTGAAGTATCTTGATTCCGGATCCTCGAAGGTTGTGCTGAGGCACTCATCGGCGCTCAGGAGGACAGAACTCGCGTAAAAATTGGACACACCGACTTCAGGTGACGAGCCGCCCCAGCCAGCGGCATTCTCGAGATTCCATTGATGGAGGTCGGTGACGTCCGCCGACGTCCGGGGGAGCGTATACTCGAACGGTATGCCCAGGGTTTCAGCGGTTAGCCTGGCTGTCCACTCTTCAACTTTGTCAAAGTCGTAATTCGGCGACTCGTAGCTTCCGAAATTGAGAATGTTGGTATCGATCCTGTCTTGCGCTTGATGTGACGCATCCAATCCCTTCTCTGTACCCGTCCGAAAGATCAGGAACGCAAAATCCGTTTCGATCGGCAAGTCGTAGTCGCCCGCACCAACGACGTAGTGCTGGCCGTGGCCGCCCTCGTTCACGACCTGCACTGACATATAGACATCGACGTCCGGGATCGCGAATTGTACGTTTGCGTCAATTGCCTCGACTATCGCGGCCGAATACAAGGTGTCCTCATTCATTTGTACCACTGCCGCAGCTCGTCCTCGAGGCGGGAGATCTCGCACGTGAACGAGCTGCTTGTCGGCTCCCCTTTGCACCCAATTTCGAAAATTCCTCGCGGTCTCGGCATGGGCGAAATTTTGCTCCGTAATCTCAATAGTCGTCGTGGACCCCTCAACGGCAGCGGGTCCCGCAGGTGTTCCCGTCGAACTCTCATTTGATGGAGACTGGTTGCAGGCAGATGTGAGTGCCAAAATAGTCATTG
>JAHEIO010000111.1 GCA_024639325.1 Gammaproteobacteria bacterium | reverse complement strand
ACTGCACATCATGCTTCGCTATTTCACTCTCTACCGCGTCCTGATTGACATCCATGATATCCATGCTCGTCATTGACGTGTGCAGAGCACTCTGGGATCGGGCACTGAGCGCGAGTTCAATTCTTTTTTCCACCGGTAATTCGAGGAATTCCCGGCGCCAGGCGGTGTCATTGACCAGGGCTCGAAATTGCTGATGCGCCGCGTCATCGGTGCACATGCTGTCACCGTGCATCAACAGGACCCTGGCCCCGTCGAGTTCGATTCGGGACGGGTCGGTCAGGATCCGGCATCCCGTGCTGCTTTCGAATTCACTTCCGGCCAGGAAGTCCCGGTTGCCGGGCATGAAAAATACCGGTGTCGCCTGCTCGGTCACCCGCCTGATTGCGGAGAAAACCCCGGTTTGGCCAACTACGTCTACTGCATCGTCTCCTACCCAGAACTCGAACAGGTCCCCAAGGATGTAAATCGCTTCGGCATCCAATGCGGCCGTATCCAGAAAATTATAGAATAGTCGAGTGACCACCGTTCGCTGTGGGGTAAGGTGAAGATCCGAGATGAAGTAAGTGGCCATTGTCAGCGAGATAGTGCCATCCGTTCTATAACGATCTCTTCCGTTGGTACGTCTCGGTGTTTTCCAATGGTTCGGGTACCCATCCCGCTGATTCGATCCAAGATCCGCAATCCCTGGGTGACGTTGCCGAACGCGCAATAACCCGCGTCCTTTGCACTCAAATACCGGTAATTCAGCGGCACGTTGTCCTGAATATTGATAAAGAACTGGGAAGTCGCGGAGTCGGGTTCATCCGGCAGCCTCGCCATCGCAATGGTCCCGCGTACATTGCTGAGACCGTCGGCGCTTTCGTTCCGGATCGGCGGCCGTGTCGTCTTCTGGATCAATCCGCGCTCGAAGCCACCGCCCTGTACGACGAAGTGATCGATGGCCCTGTGGATCAAAGTGCCATTGAAGAATCCATCGTTAACGTACCGGACGAAATTCTTTACGGTCAACTCGCACCTGTCGGACACGAGCTCAATAATTATGAGCCCATAAGATGTATGAATATGTATGATCATGAGGTAACGTGCAGTTTTACTTGAAGCATAGCGCACGTTTATACTACGTGGCGAGGCCCGGGCGCGGTCTTTTTTTTTCACACAAACCTTTCTTTGAGTTGACCGTATTTTGATGAACCGAATTGGGTCAACAATCCGATCAAGGGTTTTAATACAGCCCAGGGGGGCAAAAAAGTTGGAACTTACCGGTGCGGAAATCGTCGTCAAATGCCTGCAGGACGAGGGAATAGAGTACATCTTCGGCTACCCGGGTGGCGCGGCGCTGCACATTTATGACGCCCTGTATCGACAGGACGCGGTCAAACACATACTGGTACGCCACGAACAGGGTGCTAGCCACGCGGCGGATGGGTTCGCGCGCGCCACGGGGAAGCCGGGTGTAGTCCTGGTCACTTCCGGTCCCGGGATCACCAACGCGGTGACCGGGATCGCGACCGCCTATATGGATTCCATACCGATGGTGATCATTTCCGCTCAGGTGCCGACACACCTTATCGGGGATGATGCATTTCAGGAAGTGGACGCGGTCGGCATAACGCGTCCCTGCGTCAAGCACAATTTCCTGGTCAAGGACGTCAACGATCTGGCGATGACGATGAAAAAAGCATTTTTCGTGGCAGCGAGCGGTCGCCCCGGACCCGTGTTGGTCGATCTACCAAAAGATGTAACCGCACAGACTGCCGAATACATCTATCCGCGTACCGTGGCCATGCGCTCCTACGCGCCGGTATCCCGGGGGCACCCGAAGCAGATCAGGAAAGCCGTCGATATGTTGATGCGCGCCGATAGACCGATCATCTACACCGGCGGCGGGGTGGTCCTGGCGGAGGGCCAGGACGCGTTGCGTGATCTTGTGCGGATGTTGCATTATCCCTGCACGAGCACGCTGATGGGACTGGGCGCGTACCCGCACGATGACCCTCTATTTCTCGGCATGCTGGGTATGCACGGGACCTATGAGGCGAACATGGCGATGCACGACTGCGATGTCATGCTCGCGGTTGGCGCCAGATTCGACGACCGGGTGACCGGCGAACTGGCGAAATTCTCTCCCTACGCAAAGATCGTGCACATCGATGTCGACCCCGCATCCATCGGCAAGAACGTGAAAGTTGAAATTCCAATCGTCGGCGACGCCCGGTCCGTGCTGGAGGATTTCGCCAAAGAGGTCAAGTCCCGGCACGCCGAGCCTGATACCGACCGCACCAAAGCGTGGTGGGATCAGATCGAAAAGTGGCGGGCCCAGGACAGCCTCGCGTACGACCGTACAAGCAAGATCATCAAACCGCAGTACGTGGTCGAAAAACTGCATGAGGTGACCCAGGGAGATGCATTCGTGACCTCGGACGTGGGTCAGCACCAGATGTTTGCGGCCCAGTTTTACGGATTCGGCAAGCCCCGCAGGTGGATAAATTCGGGCGGTTTGGGCACCATGGGATTCGGACTGCCTTCGGCGATGGGGGTTCAGCTTGCGTTCCCGGATGATCTGGTCTGCTGCATCACCGGGGAAGCCAGCATCATGATGTGCATTCAGGAACTTTCCACGTGTAAACAATACGACCTGCCGATCAAGATCATCAACCTGAACAACCGATACATGGGAATGGTCAGGCAGTGGCAGGAGTTCTTCTATGATCGAAGGTACTCTCACTCTTACATGGACGCGCTGCCCGATTTCGTCGCCCTGGCGGAATCTTTCGGGCACAGCGGAATGCGAATCGAAAAACCGGGCGATGTGGAGGGTGCGTTGCAGGAGGCGTTTGCAATGAAGGACCGACTGGTCTTCATGGACTTCATTACCGACCAGAGCGAGAACGTCTATCCCATGATCGCGGCGGGCAAGGGGCACAATGAGATGCATCTCAATCCCGGTTCGGGCGAACCGATACAAGAGCGGGAGCTGGCCTAGTGCCCTATATTCCAAATATCGTGCATTTTGCGCGGACTCCCGCGCAGTCTGACGGCGTTGCCACCCGGACCCGGGTGGTTCAACGTGAAACGCACATGATTCGCGGGAAAGGACGCTAGCGATGAGACATATCATTTCCATTCTGCTGGAAAACGAATCGGGGGCTTTGTCGCGGGTGGCGGGTCTGTTTTCGGCACGGGGCTACAATATCGAGTCTTTGACGGTAGCCCCCACCGAGGACAGCACACTTTCTCGCATGACCATCGTTACGGCGGGCTCCGCTGAAATAATCGAACAGATAATCAAGCAGCTCAACAAACTGGTCGATGTGGTAAAGCTGCAGGAATTGACCGATGGCGCGCACATCGAGAGAGAGCTGATGCTTGCCAAGGTCAAGGCCAAGGGAGAAGCCCGCGAGGAGATCAAACGACTGGTGGACATCTTCCGGGGCCGTATCATCGACGTGACCGACTCGACCTACACCCTGGAGCTGACCGGCACGGTGGGCAAGCTGGATGCGTTTGTCAAAGCGCTGGAGGTTACGGAAATCATCGAAGTCGTCAGATCCGGGGTCACCGGAATTGCGCGTGGAGTGCGCGCGCTGAGCCTGTAACCGGACCCTTTTCTCACTTATCAGGAGCAGCGGTAGGGCGCACTCCGCATAAACCCATTCTTCAAGGGGGCAAGTCCATGAAAGTTTTTTATGATCAAGACGCCGATTCGGCGATCATCCAGGCAAAACGGGTCGCGGTCATCGGATACGGTTCGCAGGGCCATGCTCACGCCAACAACCTGAAAGACAGCGGTATCGGCGTGGTGGTGGGCCTGAGAGAGGGTTCGGAGTCCGCACGGAAAGCAAGCAAGGCAGGGCTCGAGGTGGCAAGTGTGGCTGATGCGGTGGCGGCAGCCGATATTGTCATGGTGCTGGTGCCGGATGAGCTTCAGGCCAGTCTGTACCAGGAGTCGATAGAGCCCCACCTGAAAGCGGGCGCCGCTCTGCTATTTGCCCACGGTTTCAATATCCATTTCGGCTTCATTGAGCCGCGGCCGGACACGGACGTGTTCATGGTGGCGCCAAAGGGGCCGGGTCACCTGGTACGTTCCACATTTTCCCAGGGCGGAGGTGTGCCATGCCTGATCGCCATTGCCCAGGATGCCTCCGGCAGTGCCAGGCAGATCGCCCTGTCCTATGCGTCCGCAATCGGAGGTGGGCGAGCCGGGATCATCGAAACCACTTTCCGGGAAGAGACCGAAACGGATCTCTTCGGTGAACAAACGGTGCTTTGTGGCGGGTTGACTTCGCTCATACAGGCCGGTTTCGAGACGCTGGTGGAAGCAGGTTACGCTCCGGAAATGGCGTACTTCGAGTGTTTGCACGAGGTAAAGCTCATCGTCGATCTGATTTACGAGGGCGGGATAGCGGACATGCGTTACTCGATATCGAACACCGCCGAATATGGCGACCTGACCCGTGGACCGAGAATCGTGAACGATCAGACCAAGGCCGAAATGAAAAAAATCCTGGGCGAGATTCAGTCCGGAGCATTTGCGCGCGAGTGGATGGACGAGAATGCCAGCGGCGGCAATCGATTCAAGTCGCTCAGGGCTCAAGCCGCCGAGCACCAGATCGAAGAAGTTGGTTCCCGACTTCGATCCATGATGCCGTGGATCAAGGCGAACAAAGTCGTCGACAAGTCGATTAATTAGGGAGACTCTGAAACACCACTTTAGGCACCAAGGGTAATTGATCTCAGTTCAACCCATCATCGCCCGGGAGGGCTGGCTGCACATTGCGCTGTCGCTGCTCGCGGCAGTGGCTGTCACCCTCTGGGCGGGGTGGTTGTGGGCCATGCCTCTGTGGTTGATCGTGTTCTTCGTTGTGCAGTTTTTCAGGGACCCGAAACGAGAGCCGCCGCAGGAGCCCGGCCTGATACTCTCACCCGCGGACGGCAGGGTCGTGTTCGTGGGGCCCGCAACGGATCCTTACCTGGATCGTCCTTCACTGAAGATCAGCGTGTTCATGAACGTGTTTTCTGTGCACTCGAACCGATCCCCGGTAGCGGGAGAAGTAAAAAAGATCTGGTATACCCCGGGACTTTTCGTCAATGCGGCGCTGGACAAGGCCTCGCATCAGAACGAACGGAACGCCATATGGATACGAAGCGGCAATGCCGGAAACGACATTGTGTCGGTGCAGGTTGCCGGGCTCATCGCCAGGCGAATATTGTGTTATGTTAACGAGGGAGACCATGTAGACAAGGGCCAGAGATACGGCTTCATCCGCTTTGGTTCACGAGTCGATCTCTATCTTCCCGAAACCTGTTCGGCTCAGGTGGGAATCGGCGACAGGGCGACGGCCGGTTTGAGCGTCGTGGCCCGACAAGCGTGACGCACATGAATTCATCCGATTCAAACGACGATCACGATTCCGCCCCGATGCGGCCGGGGCGGCGTGGTATCTACATACTGCCCAATCTGTTTACCACGGCAGGCCTGTTTTTCGGTTTTTTCGCCATCATTCAGGCCACCAAAGGCCGCTTCGAACTTGCGGCGATGGCCGTTTTCATCGCCATGATCATGGACGGCCTCGATGGGCGCATCGCCCGTATGACTAACACGACGAGCGATTTCGGCGTCGAATACGACAGTCTGGCGGACGTGATCGCCTTTGGCCTGACGCCGGCTCTGGTAATCTATGAATGGATCCTGGGCGGCATGGGAAAGCTGGGCTGGCTTGCCGCATTCATGTACGTTGCCGCCACGGCGCTCAGGCTGGCCCGCTTCAACACGCAGAAGGTTGCAGACAAGCGTTATTTCCAGGGATTGCCCAGTCCGGCAGCCGCGGCGGTGCTTGCAGCGTGGGTCTGGATGATGTACGAGTACGAAATACAGGGCGGCGTAGTCAGTTGGATTTCCTGGCTGCTTACCGTGGCAACCGCGGCGGCGATGGTAAGCAACATACGCTACCACAGCTTCAAAAACCTGGATCTCAAGGGAAAAATCCCGTTCGTGCGGCTGCTCGTCGTGGTTTTGGGATTCGTATTGGTTGCACTCGATCCGCCGCGCATGCTGTTCCTGGTGTTTTTCAGCTATTTTCTCTCCGGTTTCTTCCAGCGTTTTTTTCTAACGAGAAAAAATGTCAGGGAGAATCGGGTCGAGTCGGATCAGGCTTGAAATCCATCCCGAGTACCGGCTACACTGATAATATGCGTTCCCACCCGGACAATTCCATAGATCATCAGGCACCGGTATTCACGTTTTGCCGGGGCCATGGCGAGGGTTCGATCAGCCGAGTTATCGCCGGCCGGAAATTGGTCGGCGGGTCTGTCATCGCTCTGTCTCTGGGCCTGCTGCGCCGTTAGGCGCACATTCCCCCCCCCTTTTTTTTAAATATTTTTCTTTACCGCTGGATCAGCGGTGACCTACTATGACCACGAGACAGGCTACAGTTATGCACGATCAATTGATAATTTTCGACACCACGCTTCGGGACGGTGAGCAGAGCCCGGGTGCTTCCATGACCCGGGATGAGAAGATCAGAATTGCCAGGGTCCTGGAAAAGATGAGGGTGGACGTGATCGAGGCGGGATTCCCCGCCGCGAGCCGGGGCGACTTCGAATCGGTTCAGGCGGTATCGAAATCAATCCAGGACAGTGCCATCTGCGGACTTGCCCGGGCGATTCAGGGTGATATCGATCGGGCGGCGGAAGCGGTCAAACCGGCAAATTCCGGCCGGATACATACCTTTCTAGCGACCTCGCCTATCCATATGAAGGAAAAACTGCGCATGGATCCTAAAGATGTGCTTGCACAGGCCGAATGGGCTGTGAAGTATGCGCGGCAATTTACCGACGATATAGAATTTTCACCGGAAGACGCCGGACGCTCCGAGCCGGATTTCCTGTGCCGGGTGGTGGAGGCCGCGATAAAAGCCGGCGCGCAGACCATCAACATTCCCGATACCGTGGGATACAACGTGCCGCAGCAGTTCGGTCAACTCATAAATGATCTGATGGAGCGCGTACCCAACTCGGATAAAGCCGTCTGGTCCGTCCACTGTCACAACGATCTTGGCCTTGCCGTGGCAAATTCGCTGGCTGCCGTCCTCAACGGTGCGAGACAGGTCGAATGCACCATCAACGGCCTAGGCGAACGAGCGGGCAATGCCTCGTTGGAAGAAATCGTCATGGCGGTGCGAACCCGCAAGGATGTGTTTTTCTGCGACACGCGGTTGAATACCGAGCAGATCGTACCGGCGAGCCGCCTGGTTTCGGGGATTACCGGCTTCCCGGTACAGCCCAACAAGGCTATCGTGGGCGCAAACGCGTTTGCGCACGAATCCGGCATACACCAGGACGGCGTCATCAAGAAGAGAGAAACCTATGAGATCATGCGTGCCGAGGACGTGGGCTGGTCGGCCAATCGCATGGTTTTGGGAAAACATTCCGGCCGCAATGCGTTCAAAATGCGCTTGCAGGACCTGGGTGTGGAGTTCGAAACCGAGGAGGAACTGAATTCTGCCTTCGCGCGCTTCAAGGATCTCGCCGATAAAAAGCACGAGATTTTCGACGAGGATCTGCAGGCGCTGGTGACGGAGGAGGCGGCAGAGCACACGAATGAGCACATCAAGCTCACAACGCTTCAGGTGTGCTCGCAGACCGGAGAGGTGCCGGAGGCCAAAATAACCCTGTCCGTGGATGGAAAGGAAGTCCGCGCCACGGCCCGGGGAAGCGGGCCGGTAGACGCGTCGTTCAAGGCGATCGAGAAGATTGTCAAGAGTGGCGGGCAACTGCAATTGTATTCAGTCAATGCGCTGACCGGCGGGGCGGATGCCCAGGGCGAGGTTACCGTGCGCCTGGAAAAAGCGGGCCGCGTCGTGAACGGTCTCGGCGCGGATACCGACATTGTCATTGCCTCAGCCAAGTCTTATGTCATGGCGGTGAACAAACTGCACTCCAAGGCCCGAGAGCACCCCCAGATAGATCAAGCCATATGATTGCGGTGAAGTCTCGACAGCATCCCGGTGTGTGCCGGTTGTGATCGATCGCAACGAACATCTGAGAGCGATGGGGATAGACGTGTGGGTTCGCAGGGATGCCTCCAATGAAGAGGCGTCGGCATCCGTCACCGTTGCGGACACAGCGCTTTCCCTGGAAGACCTGGAGAAAGACGTCAGGGTTTGCGTCCAGTGTGAGCTCCATGCTACCCGTATCAACACCGTGTTCGGGGCCGGCAACGCCTCCGCAGACTGGATGTTCATAGGCGAGGCCCCGGGTGCGGAGGAAGACCGACAGGGTTTGCCTTTCGTCGGACGTGCCGGTCAATTATTGAATGCGATGCTCGGGGCGGTCGACATGACGCGCGATCAGGTCTATATCGCAAACGTGCTTAAGTGCCGCCCTCCCAAAAACCGGGACCCCCAGGGTGTGGAAGTGGAAAGGTGTGAGCCTTATCTACATCTGCAAGTTGCCCGGATTCGGCCTAGAATAATAGTGGCTATGGGTAGATTCGCGGCACAATCACTGCTCAAGACTTCGCGGCCGATAAGTAAACTGCGGGGAGAGCGGTTTCACTACGGTGATACCGAAATCCCCCTGGTGGTGACCTATCACCCCGCCTATTTGCTGCGTAACCCCATCGATAAACGTAAAGCCTGGGATGACCTGTTGTTTGCCCGAAAGGTGTCCGCAGACTGATGAGCTTCGCCGTATCAAGGCTCCCGGCGAACCTGCGCGAAGCCACGTTCCTGGATGTTTCGGCAATGCACGGCATCGAGAGCTCGGCTTATGAATTCCCGTGGACCGAGGGCATTTTCACGGACTGCATCAATGCCGGTTATCTATGCATGGTGTACGAGAACGCGCATGAATTATTCGCCTACGGCGTAATGTCATTCGTTGACGGGGAGTGTCATATTTTGAACTTGTGCGTGGACTCGTCGTATCAAGGGTGCGGCTGGGGAAAGAACCTGCTGGTTCAGTTGCTGGAGTTGGCCAGGCAGCGAAAATGCCGTATCGCTTTTCTGGAAGTGCGGATGTCGAACAAGCGCGCATTCGACATGTACCATAATCTTGGTTTTAACGAAATTGCGGTACGGAAACGATACTATCCCGCTAGAGGCGGCAGGAGGGAGAATGCCCTGGTACTGGCAAAGGTGCTCGAAGAGTCTGGACGCGGTGGGTAAGGCCACACCGGTTGATACGGCATGAACAAGAACGTTTCGATCATCATCCCCGTCTACAACGAAGAAAAAACGGTGCAACGGGTCGTTGATGCAATCACCGCACTGCCGTTCCTGCACGAGCTGATCATCGTCGACGACGCGTCGACCGACAATACGTCCGGTGTCCTCGAGGGACTGGACCGAGACAACATCAAGATCCTGACGCATTCTGAGAATGCGGGCAAAACCGCGGCAATCATCACTGCGCTTGCCGCCGTCACGGGCGAGATTACGGTCATACAGGACGCCGATCTAGAGTACGATCCGAACGAGATTGAATTCCTTTGCAATCCAATATGGGAAGGCAGTGCAGACGTTGTTTACGGCAGCCGGTTTTTAGTGAGAAAAGCCAGTCGTGTAATTTACTTCTACCACTATCTCGGCAACAGGACCATCACGTTTCTATCCAACATCTTGACCAACAAGAACATGTCGGATATCGAGACCTGTTACAAGGTTTTTCGCAGTTTTCTTTTGACGACCATGCCGATATACAGTAGCCGGTTCGGATTCGAGGTTGAAGTCACGGCAAAGGTCAGTAAGACAAGGGCGCGCATATACGAAGCACCGATTTCCTATTACGGAAGGACCTACGAACAGGGCAAAAAAATATCCTATATGGATGGTCTGGCTGCACTGTGGTACATACTGCGCTTCAACCTCTTCGTCGATGCCAAAACCCGATCGTATATCGGGGAGTGCAACAAGAAGCTGACGGGCTAGGCAGACCGCGATCACAAACCGATCTTTTGATCAATCCATCCAAATCTGTGCATTTGTGAAATAGATCATGGGTATAGAAAACAATCACTGCCGGTCTGGCGCAATATGCAGGCTAGTGTACCCCGTCGTAAATTCTGTGACATTCAGAGCCCCCCAAGACCACGGGGACAAGGCGCGCCTCGCAGGCAATATCCGGATATTGGCCAGAGGTGCAACGCAGTAGCCGTGGTTCTTGAGGGACTCCCGCAGGGCGAATCGACAAGCACCCGCCTTCGGCGTTGGATCCGCTCCCATTAGCTCGCTAGTGCTTCGCGAATGCGCCTTGAATTCGGGTGCTTGTCGCTTCGCTGAATGTCACAGAATTTACGACGGGGTACACTAATTCACGTACACTACGATATTCTGGCCAAGCCGGAGCGTGTCGTCTGTAGTGATAGAATTCCATTTCGTCAGCTGGCTGACATAGACATTGTACCTGCGCGCGATGCCCCAAAGTGTATCACCCGACCGCACCCGGTGAATGAGCGACTCCTGCTGTGCCCCGGAGCTTACGAATGCGACATTCCGCGAACCCGACGACAATGGAATGAGCATTGTTTTTCCAGCGCGTATGAGGGTTCCATTCAAACGGTTTG
>JAHEIO010000278.1 GCA_024639325.1 Gammaproteobacteria bacterium | reverse complement strand
TGGACGCGCTACCCGGAACTCGGGCTAATCCGAGCCTGCAAAGAACTGGGTACGACCTTTGTCCCTTTCTCGCCCTTGGCCCGCGGTATGTTCGGGGAGAACCGGCTGGACCCGGCCGAGTTCGGTGAAAAGGACTTCCGTAAGCACAACCCGCGGTTTCTGAAGGCGAACTTCGGCTTCAACTCGGGGTTGGTGTCCTCTTTCCGGGACTTCGCCCATGGCCGTGGCTGGACCACCGCCGAGGCCGCCCTCGCCTGGGTGCTTGACCAGGGGGAACACTTGGTCCCCATTCCCGGTACCCGCACCGCGGCGCATCTAGAGGAATGGGCAGGCGCCTGCGAAATCGAGTTCAACGACGCCGACCGCGTCCGTATCGACCAGCTGTTGCCGCCGGGGTTCGCCCACGGCGATCGGTACTCGGATGCACAGATCGTCGGGATCGAGCGGTATTGTTGATTGGCGGGCGAAGGCACGGTGACAGGGTTCCGGTGACGATTCCGCTTGTCGAAACCATTCTCGATCGAAATGATTTTGCTCGGGTCACTCAGTTAAGTCACCTGAGCTATATCAGCAAGGGCCCGGTTTGGGTCGGCGCCAGACTGTTCGGAAATGCTTAAAATCACCTGATCTCGACTGGCGGCTGTCTCTGCTATAGCGGCCAGAGCAAATAGGCCTCGGGCGGGTAGATTTCGCTGCCCTCCGTGGGTCAGGACCCGGCCAACTCCGGTCACTCGACTTGAATAGAACTACTGCATGAGTGGCCGTATTGATTCCGTCGATAGGTGCGCTCGCTAACTCCAAGCTGGCGAGGTAATATCTCGAAGAGCCCTGGAATACTAACAAGCGTTTTATTTTGTCAGACTACCCTTCGCGCAAGCTCGCCGTCATTCTCCACGCCGATGTGGTCGGTTCGACGGAGCTGGTCCAGCTTGATGAATCACTAGCCCATGGACGTATTCAAGACAGCTTTCGACGTTTCTCCGAAACGATTAAGGCCTATGGTGGCATGACCCAGGAGATAAGAGGAGACGCACTGGTGGCTGAGTTCGCTCGGGCATCGGATGCGGTCATCGCTGCGATTGCGTTTCAAACAGAAAACACCGACTCTAACGACCAGATTGAAGATGGTATCAGGCCGCAACTGCGGATCGGTATTAGTCTTGGTGAAGTAATAGTTGCAGACAACACCGTCACTGGTGCGGGAATCGTACTCGCGCAGCGTTTGGAACAGATAGCCTTACCCGGAGGAGTGGTAGTCCAGGGATCTGTTTCGGAGACTGTTCCGAGGCGATTGCCATTCATCTTTGAAAGTCTCGGCGAGCACGTACTGAAGGGATTCGAGGAACCAGTCAGGGCTTTTGACGTCAAGCTAAAGCCCGGTGAACAGATTCCAGAGTCGGAGACCAGCGCTGACAGCACGCGCGGAGACGCACCACTGGAGCTACCCGATAAGCCATCGATTGTCGTACTGCCATTCACCAACATGAGTAGTGACCCGGAGCAAGAGTATTTCAGTGACGGCGTTAGCGAAGACATCATCACGGACCTGTCAAATATGTCCGGGCTGTTTGTCATCGCACGCAACTCGGCGTTCACCTACAAGGGCAAGGCGTCCAATGTGCCCGACATATGCCGCGAACTTGGGGTCAGGTTCGCCCTGGAAGGCAGCATTCGCAAGGCAGGCAATCGAGTTCGTATCACCGCCCAACTAATCGACGGGACTACCGGAGGACATCTTTGGGCAGAGCGTTATGATCGGGAACTGGCGGACATCTTTGCTGTACAGGACGAGGTTACACGGGAGATAGTAGCGGCGCTGGCGCCCAAGCTGACGGAGGACATGCAGTTCGCGACCCACCAGCCCACGGACAACCTCGAAGCATACGATTATTTCTTGCGGGGGCGTGAACAATGGTGGCGCCTCACCAAACAGGCAAACGCGATTGCCCGGTCGATGTTCGAACAAGCGGTCGAACTGGATCCGAATTTTGCAATGGCGCTCGCATGGCTTGCATCTACTCACTTGATTGACGCAATAAACCAGTGGGGCGAATCTGCGGAACAGTCCGTTCGCTTGCATTCAGAAATGGCGCCACGGGCTGTTTTGCTGGATGACCAGGACTCATTCGCCCATGTTCAGTTGGGCATGGTCTATATCTGGGCGAGGCAGCATGAACTGGCCATTGCCGAGGGTGAGAGGGCTATCTCTCTTAACCCCAACTTCGCCCACGCGCATCTCGATCTGGCCTGGTTTCTTCACTATGCTGGGAGGTCAACTGAAGCGCTTGATATGCTCGACGAGGCTGTACGCCTCGATCCGCATTTCTCTGACATAATTTTTCATCTGCGAGCGCTTTGTTATTTCCACATGGGTCGCTATGAGGATTCTGTTGCCAGCTTGAAACGACGGTTGATCCGAAATCCGAATACGGATGTATCACATGTATTGTTGGCGGCATGCTACGGTCATTTGGGTCGTTTTGAGGAAGCACGAGCAGCTTGGCGCGAAGCACTCAGAATAAATCCGGACTACTCTTTGGAACACAAGCGAAGGATACTGCCGTACAAGAATCCAGGGGATTTAGAGCACTACATGGAGGGTCTTCAAAAGGCAAACGTGGAGGCGATCGACACTACTTCTTGAACGTCGGGTCGGGTCCTGTCTGTTAGAAAACGCTTAATTTCCCAATATTTGTTTGATAACGAACGACGGTTGTTCCCAACAAAGCGGACTGAGCAAACTGGCTTGAACACGTAGATACTTCTGTTCCTTGTCCGTCAGTAACCGGCCAACGAACGAAACCGCTACGCGGCCACTCGAGGTATAGGGCACGACGGGCTCCT
>JAHEIO010000277.1 GCA_024639325.1 Gammaproteobacteria bacterium | reverse complement strand
AAAGAAGACACGACACACTACCCATCTCAAAGACGTTCTGCAGTCGGTTACCATCACTCGAAAACGTCATCCGTTTGAAGGCCAAACACTGCAGGTACTGTGGCCTGTCCACCGACAAGGTCGAGCGCATCTGCTTGTTACCCTTCCCGATGAAAGCCGAACGCTAATTCCCGTCGATTGGACCGACTGGCCCACGAAGGAAGATACGCATTCTAACGTGGCACACACGGCCCCCAAGCCCGTCCTCGCCCATCTACCGGATTTGCTTCACGCCGGCACCCTCGTCAATGCTCTTCGACAACGTATTACCCCGTCAGAGGAGCGCCACCGTGCAACAAAGACACCTGATGTTTCTGGACATCCCGTGCCCCCACGAAGCGGTGTGGACACAACTGAGCGACGAACAGCGCGACGCCGTCGTCGAGGTACTGGCTCGTCTGATGGCCCAGACGGCAATGACGCAAACACCGATGGAGGAGCGCAGCGATGACTGAAAGCAACAAAGTCACACCGGATCATTTGAACCGAACTGCGTTCGTCTATGTGCGCCAATCCACCACTACACAGGTCGAACACCACCGCGAGTCCACGGCGCGCCAATATGCGCTGGTCGACAAGGCCTGCGCCCTCGGTTGGCCACGTGATCAGGTGAGTATCATTGACGAAGACCTCGGTCTGTCCGGCGCCAGCGTCACAGCCCGCACGGGCTTTGCTCGCATGACCGCCGAGGTAGGGTTAGCTCGGGTCGGAATCATTCTCGGCCTTGAGGTCTCACGCCTGGCCCGCAACAACGCCGACTGGTATCAACTGCTGGACCTGTGCGCTATGACCAATACCCTGATCGGTGACGCCGATGGTATCTATCATCCGGCACAGTTCAACGACCGCTTGGTGCTTGGATTGAAGGGCACCATGAGTGAGGCGGAGCTGCATATCCTACGCGCCCGTCTCGATGGCGGCATTCGCAATAAAGCCGCTCGCGGAGAGCTGCGCCGCGGGTTACCGGTCGGCTTGGTCTGGGGCGAACAAGACGGTGAAGTACTCCTGCATCCCGATGAAGCGGTCACAGGCGCCATCCGCGCGGTGTTCGAACGATTCGAGGAGTTCGGCTCGGCACGTCGGGTGTGGTTATGGTTCCGTTCTGAGGGACTGGACTTTCCTCTACAAGCGATTCGGTTACCCGACATCCAGTGGGTTGCACCGACCTATCACGCGATCCATAGCGTACTGACCAGCCCGGTATATGCGGGTGCCTACGCCTATGGTAAAACCCGACATGAACGCTACATCGATGAGCACGGGCAGGTGCGAAAACGTGTGCGCAAACTCCCCCAATCCGAATGGAGCGTGCTCATCCGCGATCACCACCAAGGTTATATCGACTGGGCCACTTATGAAGCCAATCAAACGCGTCTTTCGCGCAACACCCGTCCGAAACCCCATCAAGGCGGTGGCGCGGTGAGAGAGGGATCGGCCTTGTTGCAAGGGCTGGCGACCTGCGGTCATTGTGGGCGTCGGCTGCGCACCCATTACCGCGGTAGAAACCACACCCCGGGCTATCATTGCGCGGGTAAGAACATTGTCGAGGGTCGAGGTGTCTATTGCCTGAACATCGGCGGTGTACAAATCGATAAAGCCGTCACTGACGCGTTCATTGAAGCACTCAAGCCTGCCGGCGTGAAAGCCGCATTGGCGGCCGCCGAACAGCTGGAAGCCAACCACGATGCCGCCTTGGAACAATGGTGCTTAGCCTTGGAGCGCGCCCGTTATGAAGCACAGCGCGCGGAACGCCGCTACCGGGCGGTGGAGCCCGAAAACAGACTCGTCGCTCGCGGCCTGGAGGCCGAGTGGGAACAACGATTGCGCGAACTCGAGCAGGCCGAAGCCGAACTCAAACGTCGGCAGACCGAGCGCCCTAAAACACTGAGCGCCGATGAGCGCACGGCCGTCCTTGCATTCGGTGACGATCTGCAACGCGTGTGGTGCGCACCGACCACGACAAGCCGCGATCAGAAAGAACTGCTGCGCACGCTGCTCGAGGAGGTCATCATCACGGTCTTTCGCGATGACAAGCGTGCCCATCTGACCCTGCGTTGGCGCGGTGGACTGTTAACCGAACGGGATGTCAATCTCCCTCATTCTCGCCCGGCGACCGTACGCACTGACGAAGACACCATCGAACTGGTACGACGATTGGCCGCGCACTATCCGGACACCGTCATCGCCGGCATTTTGAACAGACAAGGTCGCACCACAGCGACCGGTTTGCGTTTTACCGCCAATCTCGTTGGCAACTTACGCCGACACTGGAAGATCCCGCGCTTCGAGACACCGGCCGAGTCACCCGAAGGCGAGTTGGTCAATGTCAGGCAAGCGGCTAAGCTCCTGGACATCGCACCATCGACATTGCATCGATGGCTGAACGATGGGTTCGTGGCCGGCGAACAAATCACGCCCGGTGCACCGTGGCAAATCCGTATCACCGATGAACTGCGCAATCGCTTTGTCGAGCAGGCTCCGGACGGCTATGTGACGATGCAGGAAGCGACAAAGCTCCTGGGTGTCTCGCGCCAAACGGTGTTGCAGCGTGTAAAGAATGGCGAACTCGACGCCGTTCATGTTTATCGAGGTCGACGAAAAGGCCTACGAATCAATGTGATAGATGATCAATCAGACCTGTTTAACCCATCGTCATAAACCAGGGGGCATTATGAAGAGGTTTCCAAGTAGTCCGAGAGATCGGCATCTACGACGTCCGGGTGACTGCGGAACAGCGTCTCTTCCACCTCGACCACCGCTTGCTGGGCACTGCAGCTCGGGCGGTAGGCGTACTGCTCGGAGGGAA
>JAHEIO010000276.1 GCA_024639325.1 Gammaproteobacteria bacterium | reverse complement strand
GAGCAACTGTCGCAGTGGCGCACGGCGTGTGAGCAGGCCAATGACTGGAGCCAGGTGTCTGAGAAAAAGCTGAAGGAGGCAACGCAGTCCGAGCGCAAGAAAAACAAGCAGTTGCAAAAAGAGCTGGCGCGCAAAGAGAAGGCACTCGCGGAGGCAGCCGCCTTGCTGGTTTTGCGAAAAAAGTACAATGCGCTGTTCGAGGATCCCGAGGACGAGAAGTGAGCCTTGAGGAGCGCCAGCAGATTATTGTCATGATCAATCAGGCGCGAGAGGAAGGTGCGCGTCTGGCACCCGCGTGTGACACCGCGGAGATTGATCCGGGCACCTACCGTCGTTGGCAGCACGCCGGTCAGGTCATTGCCGATCGCCGGGCAACCGCGCAGCGTCCCGCGCCACACAACAAGCTGTCAGCACAAGAGCGGGAGCAGGTCCTGCTCACCTGCCATCGGCCTGAGTTCAAGAGCCTACCGCCAAGCCAGATCGTACCGGCACTGGCCGATCGGGGTGAGTATCTGGCGAGCGAGTCGAGCTTCTATCGGGTGTTACGAGCGGCGAACGAGCAGCATGATCGTGGACGCGCAAAGCCGCGACAGAAAAGAGCCAAGCCAGACGAATATCAGACACGAGGTCCGAACCAGTGCTGGACTTGGGACGTCACTTGGTTGAAATCGCCGGTGAACGGCATGTACTTCTACCTGTACATGATGGTGGACGTCTTCAGCCGGAAGATCACTGCCTGGGAAGTGCATGAAACTGAGAGTGGTGAGCTGGCTTCACAGCTCCTGCGCCGAGGCGTGATGGCCGAAGGCTGTGCAGCGACGTTGCGTTGTTTGCATGCGGACAATGGTGCGATCCAGAAGTCATCAACACTCAGGGCAACATTGGAATGGCTGGGTGTCGCACCGTCCTATAGCCGCCCCAGAGTCAGCAATGACAACCCCTTTTCCGAGGCGCTATTTCGTACCGCGAAATACCGGCCGGATTTTCCACCCGATGGATTTGCGAGCCTTGAGGTGGCCAGACAGTGGTGTGCCGCCTTTGTCCGCTGGTACAACGAAGAGCACAAGCACAGCGCCATCAAATTCGTGACACCCGGACAACGCCACCGGGGTGACGATATCGCGCTGCTGGCTGATCGCCATGATGTCTACCGCCAAGCCAAGGCCGCCAACCCCTCACGCTGGCGTGGTGAGACCAGGAACTGGCAGCGCCCTGAAATCATGACACTCAACCCGGACAATCCGAAAGAGAAATTGAAGAAAGCCGCGTAGAAAAATGCTGCAACTATGTTGACAAACACCGATCTCGCCAATAGCGGACACTTGCAGCTTGGGCGCAATTCTTTAAATTGGGTGTTCTGGTGCCTAGCTGGACGCGAATAGGGTCACTCCAGCTGCGCCGAGGATGGCGAGAAGAATGCCCTTCGTGCAAAGTCCTTTGCGCTCGTCTCTGCCTTTGCTACGGCTGCCAGCACTGCAATAGAATACCCAGCTGTCGCTGCAGACCGGGGCCGGGGTACGTTAAGCAAATAAGATCTTCGCCGATCTCATACGGAGAACGCGGCTGCCCAGCCTGAAACCAAAGCCTGGAGCACATCGGACCATCGATCAACAAGCAGGAAGAAACGAATGAGCAACGACACCAATGTTACCTGGCACGAGCATCAGGTAGCCCGCCGCAGCAGGGAGTCCCTCAATGGCCACAAGGGCTGCGTCATCTGGTTCACTGGCCTGAGTGGATCTGGCAAAAGCACCATTGCCAACGCCCTAGATCACAAGATGCACCAGTGGGGCATGCACAGCGCGGTGCTGGACGGGGACAATGTCCGCCACACTCTAAACGCAGGAAGCGGCATGCTCAAGGAAACGCATGGCGATGAGTTTGCTCAGCGTTTCGGCCTGGGCTTTTCCGCCATTGACCGGGAAGAGAACATCCGGCGTATCGGTGCAGTGGCCCAGCTTTTCTCCGAGGCAGGCATCATCGCCCTGACGGCATTCATTAGCCCCTACCGTATCGATCGCGACCGGATTAGAGCCAACCTGCAGCCCGGGGAGTTCATCGAGGTGTTTGTCGACACGCCCATAGAGGTCTGTGAAACACGCGATCCCAAGGGCCTGTACAAGAAGGCGCGGGCGGGAGAGATCAAGGGCTTCACCGGTATCGATGACCCCTACGAGGCCCCTTCGTCAGCCGAACTGGTTCTCTCGGCGGCAGAAAAAACGCCTGACGAACTCGCAGACGAGGTGATAGTTTATCTCCAGGAACAGGGTATTTGTCCTGCGCTGGATTCCGACATCATTCCCAGTCGGGAGGAAGGGCAAACGGTCTAAAATCTCCACGATAGACCTGGCCGTGTTCAGCGGCAGAAATACGCCCCATCGGGATTCACTCCGGTGGAGTTCTTTTGTGTCAGTTTGCGGACGCATCTGGCCGAACCGGCGACGGTCTCCAGGCGGGCCGATGAATCAGCTCCTGGGTTCGTCGGTCGCGTCCCACATCGCCGGCGGGCCGCAAGGTCTTTACTGTGCAGGCGTTGCCGGCTTGCGACGAGCCGTTGGATGAAGGCCTAGCGGCCAGGACGGAGAGCGCCAGCAGCTCGCACGGCTGTGCCGCGACATCAGCCGCTCGGCGGTCTCGGAAAAACGCCTGTCACTGACGGCCAACGGCAAAGTCCGCTATCAATGAACGCACTATCTCATGGGGCCATACCTGCAACCGGCAGCATTGTGTCGTAAGCAGACACCCCAAAGCCCACTCCAGAGCCTCTGAGGCAGGATAGGGTGTCACCCAGGTGCTACCCTCAGGTCGCCGAGTAAGGTGAAATTGTGGAAATCTGAAATCCTGCAACAGCCCCAGG
>JAHEIO010000038.1:17926-36295 GCA_024639325.1 Gammaproteobacteria bacterium | reverse complement strand
ATCAGAACCCTTGCCGCCATAGTTGCCCCGTTCGACGTATTTCTTGGCATTGTCCCAGGCACCGCCGGCGTTGGCCATGGTGAGAGCAAGCAGCACGCAGCCCAGCAGCGCGCCGCCCAGCATGCCGCCCAGTGATTCGGCACCCAGGATGAAACCTACCAGCACCGGAGCCGAAACGGCTAGTACGCCGGGCAGGACCATCCTTTTCAGTGCGGCGTCGGTCGCTATCTCCACGCACCGTGCGGTGTCCGGTTCGGCCTTGCCCTCCAGCAAGCCCGGTATCTCCTTGAACTGGCGGCGGATCTCCTTGATCATATCGAACGCCGCGTCACCGACGGCCGTCATGGTCAGGCTGCCGACCAGGAACGGGAAGATGCCGCCGATGAACATGCCGATCAACACCATGGGGTTGCTCAATTCCAGGGAAAAACCGTCGATATTGTTTGCCACGGTTTCGATATAGGCTGAAATGATGGCCAGTGCCGCGAGGCCGGCGGCGCCAATGGCGAAGCCCTTGCCGATGGCTGCAGTGGTGTTGCCCAGTTCGTCCAGCGAGTCGGTGATCTTGCGGACCTCCTCGCCCATCCCCGACATCTCGGCGATGCCGCCGGCGTTGTCCGCAACCGGGCCGTAGGCATCGATGGCCATGGTGATGCCCACTGTGGCGAGCATGCCGACGGCGGCGATGCCGACGCCGTAAAGACCCGAGAGCTGGCTCGATACCAGAATGATCATGCTCAGGGTCAGCATGGGAATGACCACAGATTCCATGCCCACGGCCAGGCCGCCGATGATGACGGTAGCCGGGCCGGTTTCGCCAGCCTTGGCAATCTTGCGGACCGGTTTGCTGGCGGTGTAATACTCGGTAACGAGGCCGATGATAATGCCGCCGACGGCACCCACCAGCATCGATCCCCAGACTCCCAGCGAGACACCCATTGCCAAAACCATGACCAGTGCCGCTCCGATGAAAATCACCGAAGCGCCTATCGTACCGATTCGCAGGGCCACTTCGGGAGACTTCGCACTATATTTTCTGACCAAGGCAATTCCTGCCATCGAACACAACAGTCCCAGCGATGCCGCCGCCAGTGGCAGGAACATCAGCGTGGAACGTGGTGCGCCCAGATCTTCGAGCATGGCCATGCTCAGCGTCGATGCGATCGCTATGGTTGCGATCATGGCACCGCAGTAAGACTCGAATATATCCGAACCCATGCCCGCCACGTCGCCTACGTTGTCACCCACGTTGTCCGCGATGACACCCGGGTTGCGCGGGTCGTCCTCGGGGATGCCGGCCTCGATCTTGCCGACGAGATCGGCGCCGACATCGGCGCTCTTGGTAAAAATCCCGCCGCCGACACGCGAAAACAGCGCCACCGAGGATGCCCCCATACCGAAGCCGTGAATGACGTGCGCGGTCTCCGGATCGCCACCGAATATGAGGTAGAGCAGGCCCAGTCCCAGCAGACCCGTCGACGCCACGCAAAGCCCCATGATGGAGCCGCCAAAGAATGCGATGGTCAAGGCGGTGGCCTGGCCTTCTTCATTGGCCGCGGTAGTCGTCCGGACATTTGCCTTGGTCGCGGTGAACATACCGAAGTAGCCGGCGCTGCCGGAACACAACGCCCCGACAAGAAAGGCGAACGCGGTGCTGAAGCCCAGTGGTGACAGAATGATCGCCAGAAGGACCACGGCGATAAAGATGCCCAGAATCTGATATTCCCGACGCATGAACACCATCGCGCCCTTGTGTATGGCATCGCCGATTTCCGCGATTTTACCGGTTCCCCCCGGATACTTGAGTACCATACCGTATATCCGATACGCGGCGTAAAGGCCAAAGCCGCCCAGAATCATCGGGATCAAAGCCTCGACAGACATGAAATTCCCCTTTTGTTAAGTATTTTCAGGTTCCCTATCCGCCAGAATAGGGAAGAACGTTGGAAATCTTGTGATTTTACGCGGGACCCTCATCCGCGGGGGCCGTATCATACCTGACTTTTCAGGAGCTTCAAGCAAATAGCCCCGGCCCGGCGCTGGCCGGTCCAGGCGCGGTGGCCGCACCGGGAGAAATCAGCATTACCATCAGGACGTTCCCGTAACCGGATTTGATCATTGGACGACGGGCTTTGGATAGGTGGTGCTGCTGATATCGGCGGCATCGATGTCCCAGCGCAGCAGATCAGCCCGGTAATTTCCCGTTTTTCTTGCAATAGCGGCGACGCCGAGATTGAGTACATTTTTACTCACGGAGCGGGCTGGAACGTCATTGACCAGCGCATACGCGCGACAGGGCAGGCCCTCGCTTACCTCGACCAGCTCAAAGCCGGTGTACTCGTTGAACAACGCCTGGAAGCCACCCGCCATGTACCTGAAGAAATCCCACGGCAATTCGTGGGTAGGCCAGGCCGGGTGGGTCGAGACAAAGACATAGCCGCCGAATTTCATCACCTTGTTCAACTCGAGCACGACTTTCCACGGGAACATCAGGTGTTCAAAAACGGACACCGTGTAAACCAGGTCAAACTCTTCTCGGTCCAGGTAGTTCGAGAGCCGGTGGCAATCACCGACGACATTTACGCCTTCTCCAGGGTGGATGTCGAAACCGACATATTTCCTGCGATGTGAAAAAACATCCTTACGTGTAATGCCCGAGACGTTTCGCGATCCAAGTTCGAGGACCGCCGGTGATTCGATCCCGCGGCCCAGTTCGATGAATCGACCAAAAATCCGGTGGTAGGGGTCGGTCTTCGAATTCTTGACGAAAGGCGCATGCAGGACGTCCATCAGTCGGAAGTATTTCATTGACAGGCCGAGCTTGAAGCGCTGGAGCGGGGTTTGCTGCGTCAAACCACTTTACCTTTCTTTGCCCTGGGGTGGGCCTTGTCATAAACGCGGGCCAGGTGCTGGAAATCGAGATGGGTGTATATCTGCGTGGTGCTGATGTTTGCATGGCCTAGCAGTTCCTGTACCGCTCTCAGCTCACCGCTCGATTCCAGAACGTGAGTAGCAAAACTGTGGCGCAGCATGTGCGGGTGCACCGCCGTATCCAATCCTTGTTTCCTGGCCCAGTACTGGATGCGCTGCTGCACCGCGCGGGTACTGATCCTACTTCCCCTTGCGGTCACGAACAGCGCCTGTTCATCCAAACCCGCCAGCTCCAATCGAATCGGCAGCCACGTCCTGATTGCCTCCACGGCGTATCGGCCCACCGGCACCTCCCGCTGCTTGTTTCCCTTGCCCGTGACTCTTGCCGAGGCGTTCCTCAAGTCCAGAAGCGGCAGATCGAGCTCCACTAATTCCGACAGCCGAAGTCCGGACGAATAGAACAGCTCCATCATGGCCCGATCCCTGATCGCCAGCGGTTCGTTTTCACGCACCGCAACCAGGAGGTTTACCTGATCGACGCTCAACGTCTTCGGCAGCCGCTTGTCGGATTTCGGTGCGGAGGTCACGGAAAACGGATTTGTCTTTACCAGCTTGTTGCGCAGCAGATATCGAAAAAAACCGCGTGATGCCGACAGGGCGCGCTGGATGCTGCGTGATGACAGGCCCTGTCTCCTGAGTTCGCTGGCAAATCGCCGTGCACAGTGCGGACTGATATGTCCCCAGTCATTTATATCGATACCGGAACAGAAGCGCGCGAGCTTAGCCAGGTCCCGCCTGTATCCCGCCTCTGTGTGTACGGACATCCTGCGCTCGACGCGGACGTGATCCAGGTAGCGCTCGACCATCCGCTGAGCATCTGGCGACATAGCTGTTCTAGCCGTTGGCGATCCGTGTGACGGTGGCGCCGATCAGTTCGCCCAGCCTGTCGAGATAGAAAGTGCCGTGCTCAGCCGTAAACCTGTCCTGTCTCGGCGAGCCGAGGGCGAGAATCCCGCAGGGACGCTTGCCTCCCAGGGGAATGAATACCGCTGATGCGACATCGGCATCCGCACCGAACAAGAAAGTTCTGGCCGACGGGGTGATTTGATTGTCGCATACACTGCGTCCACGATTCACGCGGTGATAAAGGTCGGCGAAATCCGGCGATCTGGGATCCACGTACTCAGCCCGGTCACCGCGTTGAGCAGTGATGCGGAAACTCACGTACTCCACGCTGAACAGCTCCTTTATCAGTTGGGATACGGAATCCAGGGCATCGTCGATGTCCTTGAATCCAACGACTTCAACGGCAATTCGATGCAGCCGCTCGGCCACCCGCTCGTTTTCCCTTGCCGTCTGGACCAGGGCGTAAAGTTGCTCCTGTTCTTTTCTGTGCCTGTCGCGAAGCACCGATACCTGCCTTTCGATCAGGGACACGACCCCGTCTCCCTCCATGTGCGGTATATCCAGTTCGGCGAGCAGTTGCGGGTGCTGCAGAAAAAAATCATTATGATCCCGCAGGTAGGCAACAACTGTATCAACATCTATCAAGCGTTTGCCGTCCCCTTGTGGTTCTTTTTCTTCCATCTGCTATTCCAGTTCGATTTCACCTTGGTATACGAAGGTTGCCTTGCCCGTCATCGACACGGGCTGCCCCGGGCCCGGCCATTTTACGGTCAAATTTCCTCCACGCAATTCCACCTTCACTTCCTCGTCCAGCATCCCCCACCGACGGCCCGCGACAACGGCGGCGCACGCGCCACTGCCGCATGCCAGTGTTTCTCCCACGCCTCGCTCGTAGACCCTCAGTTTTATTCCGCTTCTGTTCACCACCTGCATGAATCCGGCATTTACTCGTTTGGGGAAGAGGTGGTGAGATTCCACGAGAGGCCCAATTCTCTCGACCTGGGCAGTTTCGATATCGGCCACCAACTGCACCGCGTGCGGATTGCCAAGAGCCAGTGCAGCGATATGCGCTGAACCGCCGTTGATGCCGATTTCGTACTCATTGCTCTGCGCGTCCGCAAGAAAAGGAACCCGCTTCGGCTCGAACTCCGGCACGCCCATCTCCACCGTAACATCATCGTCGCCGTCGATGTGCAGACCCATGCGGGTGCCGCTCGTAAGTACCCGGATCGAATGTCTGTCCGTGAGGCCCTGCCGCCGCACGAAAACGGCGAAGCATCGCGCGCCGTTGCCACATTGCTCGACTTCTCCGCCGTCTGCATTAATGATCCTGTAGTTGAAGTCCACGCCGGGCTCGGCCGGCTCTTCGACCAGCAGAATCTGATCGCAGCCGATTCCGCGCTTCCTGTCCGCCAGCAGCCGGGCGCGCTCCGGAGTAATGTCGAAACGCTGATTGATATGGTCTATCACCACGAAATCGTTGCCCAGACCGTGCATCTTGGCGAATTGCAGTTTCATTATCTTCTAACTGATCCGACCCCAATGAAACTCGTGTATAGTTGGATTGTCGAGCGGATCCCCATGCCCACGAACAAGTCTATCAGATCTCGATTCAATCAACTCAAGTCCCATCCCCGCTGGATCCGAATGCCGCTGGGGATCTTCCTTGTGTTGGGTGGTATTTTTGGAGCGCTCCCCGTGCTCGGTTTCTGGATGCTGCCGCTGGGCTTGATCCTTCTGTCCGTTGACTTTCCATGGGCAAGGCGTGCTTTGGCCCACCTGAAACTGTGGTGGCGGCGCATCAAGAACCGTTTCAGGCAATATTCCGGAAAAAATTCTGCGTTCCCGGACACTGGCGGCGTCGGGCAGACCGTCACCAACGCCGATAAAAAGGAATCATCCAGCGACTAACCCGCATATAGGTCCCGGCGGGGCCAAACCTCCTACGTTAAATTCGCGGTATCCAAGAACCATTGTAGGAGGCCCGCCCTCGCGCCGATTCATCGCGGCGGGGCGCCGCTCCTACAAATCCTGTCCGATGCATTTATGTTGTAGGAGGCCCGCCCTCGGGCCGATAGCTGAAATGCGTTTGGCCCGCATTTCTCACCACGCGGCTATGGATGCTTTTTGAGCATTGCGAACATTTTATCCCCGCGATGGCTCTTCCACACCCGAAAGGTAGCCGCACCAGCCCTCGCCACCTCCACCGCTTGCAATGAACCATGGATTGAGTATCGATTCCTTGCTGTAGAGCAATGGCGCCCCCTTGCAGTCGGTGACCGTTCCGCCCGCCGCCATCAGGACGCAGTGGGCCGCAGCCGTATCCCACTCGCTGGTGGGTCCAAGCCTCGGGTAAACGTCAGCCTTGCCTTCGGCAACGATGCAAATCTTCAACGCACTGCCCATGCTTGTCAGCTCGTATCCTCCGAATTTTGTCTCGACCTCGGCAAGGAATTTTTCCAGATTGCCTCGACCGTGTGAACGGCTCGCCACGATGGTTGGAGCGCCGCCGCTGAAACTTCTGGCCCGGATAACGCTAGGTTGCTCATTACCGCGCCGCCTCAACGCAGCGCCACCCGTCCACGCCCAGTGTGTGAGCTGCTGCACCGGCGTGTGGACGACTCCAAGCACCGGCTGCCGGCGGATGATTAGCGCAATGTTTACGGTGAACTCCCCGCGGCGGCTTATGAATTCCTTTGTACCGTCGAGCGGATCGACCAACCAGTATTGTGTCCAGCCATGGCGGAGATCGAAAACGTCGGCAGGTGATTCCTCGGATAAAATGGGAATATCCGGATCGAGTCTGCCGAGTTCCTCATTGATCAATGTGTGCGCAAGGCGATCCGCGGCGGTTACCGGTGAACCGTCGTTTTTGGTATCGACGTCGAAACCGCGATCATAGACTTCGAGTATGCGCTCACCGGCTTTTGCTGCGATGCCGGTAACAGCACCTGCGTAATCTTCAAGCCTCTTCGTTTCCATCGTGTTCAAATCCTCCTCTCTTTTTGAAGCAGATACAAAGCCGCTATGCTTCGTGCCTCGACGAAGTCCGCCCGCTGCAATAGTTGGTCAAGGTCTTTCAGGGGCCAGGGAACGACCTCGATTTCCTCCGGTTCATCACCCGGCAATTTGCGACGATACAGATCGGTCGCCAACACGACGTGTGTCCGATAGTCCGAGTAGCCGGGAGCCACGGATAACACCCGCAGCAGCTTAAACTCGTTGGCGCCATACCCGATTTCTTCCATGATTTCGCGGTCGGCCGCTCGCTCGGGCGTCTCCCCCGGATCGATAACCCCCTTGGGGAAACTGGTTTCATATCGCTCCATACCGGCAACATATTCCCGAATGAGAAATACAGTTTCGTTGTCGAGCACCGGAATGACCAGCACCGCGCCCTGGCCGGGGCTGCGCAGGCGCTCGTACTCGACCTCGTTGCCGTTGTCGAAGCGCAGCCCGACCTGTTCCACCTGGAACAATCGGGTTTTCGCGATGATGCGGGAATGGGTGACCTCAGGTTTCAGGGCATTATCTCTTCAAAAGAATGGATCGCGTCGAATTCCAGACAGTCCTCCCCGGCCGCACCCGAATCGGGTTGTCTTACCCCAAGCAGGTGGCTTACGCCGAACTCGCGCGCGGAGCGAAGCACATCCGGATTGTCATCGATGAACAGGGTTCGAGATGGATCGAATTCGTGACGCCTGCGAATCTCAACCCAGAATGAAGTATCTTCTTTAGGTACCCCGTAGTCGTGCGCACAGATGATCTCATCGAAATAGCCGCCCAGTCCCGTCTGCGCAAATTTCACCTCAATCGTCTTCCTGTGCGCGTTGGTAACAAGATGAAGTGCATCGACCACTTTTCTCAGCCAGACGAGAAAATCCTCCACCTGCGGTCTCAGGCTAACGAGGTGGGCGCTGTTCGATTTCATCTGCACGATGTCGAGATCCAGCGTATCCGACCAGTAATCGGCGCAATACCAGTCGATGGTCCCACGTACGGCTCGCATTTTAGGATAGACCATCGACTTCGCCTCTTCCAGCGTGACGTCGTGCCTGGCGGCGTAGCAGGCTGGGACATGGTCACGCCAGAACCAATTGTCGTAGCGCAGGTCCAGCAGCACGCCGTCCATGTCCAGCAACACCGTATCGATATCGGACCAGTCGATCAACGCCGACGGGGATTTGACCGGGCTATTTGTTGGAATGGTCATCTTTCTCCGTCTGCCTGAAGTAGTTCATTGCCAGTTCGACGTAATGTTCGGGAATCCACTGAATCATGTCGATTTCTTCCTGATTGAGCGGCCTGATGCATCGCGCGGGCACACCACCCCATAGCTCCCCGGAGGGAACCGTCTTACCCGGCGTTACCAGCGCCCCGGCGGCCACCATGGCTCCGCTCTGGACAATGGCATCGTCCATGACGCATGCTTTTATTCCCACGAACGAGCTGTCCTCCAGCGTGCACGCATGCACTACGGCCATGTGCCCCACGGTTACGCTGTCGCCGATGTAGGTACCCTGCCCGGTACTGGAAACATGGATGATGGTGCCATCTTGTATGTTCGTACGCTGCCCGATCCGGATCTCGTTGATGTCTCCTCGAGCCACGACCCCAAACCACAGGCTCGACCTAGCTCCAATGACGACATCCCCAATCAGTGATACCCCGGGTGCAACATAGGCGGACCGGTGCACCTTTGGACGGATATTTTTGTATCTTATAACAGGCATCTTTTCTCTCCGGGGTGTCAACCGTTACTATCCCATACCTGGAAGGCATTACCAAACACCGCTACCCCCTTCAATGGGCAAGGAAACAAAATGATCGTCATAGAACAGGAAAACGAGTTATTGAAAGCGCACGTTTACGGTGAGATGGCGCTGGACGATTTCAGAGAGTTCGAAAATGCCGTTGCTGATGAACTCAAACAGTTCGATCATGTAAATCTCATCTTCGACCTCAGCAACATGACGGGCTTCTCCCTGGACGCCGCCTTGGAAGAAGTGCGCTTCAACAAGGCACATGCCAATGACTACCAAAAGATAGCCGTAGTCACGGAGAGCCAATGGCTGGCATGGGTCAGCTGGTTTGCGATGGCCTTCGTGACCGCGGAAGTCCGGCAGTTCGACGATGTGGATTCCGCCACTGCCTGGTTGAGTGTCCGGTAGAATTACTGGTTTAACGGAGTACGCCCATCAATCCTGAGTGGATGAGCGCAAACCAGTCCATGCAAAATGCGACGACGCAGTGGATGACTACGCCTGGCCAGATCGACCTGCTCTTCAATGCAAGCAGGCCCAGCACGAGCCCCGCTACGATCGATGCCAGCGCCTCGGGGAATGGTTTGTGAATGTGCAGGAGGGCGTAGGGGACAACCATGATAGTGATGGCATGGTACCCAAACCTGGATTCGAGCCGGAACAGTGCGAAACCGCGGAAAAAGAACTCAACCGCGAAGAACTGGAGCATGTAAGTGGCCTCGTAGGCCAGCCACATTTGAATGCTGACCGGCTTGTACATGGGATAGAACAAATAAAAACCGGCCCGGGTCGAAGCCAGCCAAAGCAGCGGTAACATGAACACCAGAATGGCAATGTACACCGGCAGGTGCGGCCGGCAGCTCTTGATCCTGAAACCAAATGGGTTATCCAGGCCGGGCGGAAGGACAGCATGGAAGAGCAGCGGAAGCGCGACGAAGCAAAGCAGTGTAAAAGAGGAAAAATATACTTGAGCAAGAAAATGGATATGATTGGAATCGATGCCCTGTTCGAGCAGGGAAACCCCGAACCGTTGCATGAACCTCGTTTGCAAACCGAATTGATCGACCAGCAACATGACCAGAGCAATGAGGACAGGCAGCAACGCCAGACCCACTGAATCCCGGGTGTAGGGTCCTGGTGGCAGGTAATTTTTCAGGTACTCCCTCATTCCCGTTGCAGTATATACAAATCGGGATGCGTCGTTTCTTCGCGGGGATCGTTCTGATGTTCGGTCCCGTCGTGGGCTCTTTGGCATGTGCGGATTTTCTGCAGCCGTTCGCGATCAGGAACAACAATCCATTTTTCGGCATCTACGGGATACCTGCAATGCAGGCGCCGGTTGTTGCCGCACAGGGTGAATCTTCCACGCAACTCCTGCTCGATGTGGTCAGCCATTTCACGGACGCGGAGAGCGGCTCCGAGTTCATCGCTATCGACGGCGAGACCTATCGGGTGGCGCTCAGAATTGCCCGGGGGCTGCAAGATCAATGGGAAATCGGGGCGGAGATCCCGCTTGTGTCCCACAGTGGCGGCGTACTTGATGGAGTAATCAATGAATGGCACGACTTTTTCGGGTTGCCCAAACTGGGACGCGACCGGGTCGAAGACGATCGGCTGCGATTCCAGTACGTCCGAGATGGCGAGACGATCATAGACGAGCAATCTTCGAGTACCGGGATCGGCGACATCTCACTGTTCACCGGAAAAACACTCATGCGCACCGGTAATTACGCCGTGACGCTGCGGGGTCAGGTCAAGCTGCCCACCGGGGATCCGGACCGGCTCCGAGGGAGCGGCGGCACGGACGCCGCGCTGTCCGCAACCGCGTCGCGGACAATGGGTAAAAACTGGTCGATGTCCGCCCGTTTCGGGGCGGTCTATCTGGGCAGCGGAGATGTCTTGCCCGAATTGCAGCGCCGCTGGTCCGGGTTCGGCAGCGTTTTTGTCGGATGGCAGGCCTTCAGATCCTGGTCCTTGGGGGCACAACTCGATGCCCACTCTCCGGTTTACAAGAGCAGCAATATCGATCAGCTTACCGAAACGGCAATACAACTCAGCTTTGGAGCCTCGGCTCGTATCGGCAAGAATACCTTCCTGGATTTGAGCTTCACGGAGGACGAACTCAATCCTGATGTGTCGTCGGATTTTGCTTTTCAGCTCAGACTGCGTACGCGCCGCTGACCTGATCCCTGCCTGTCCGCAAATCGCACCATGAACCCGCTGGAATCCTACAACCGACAGCTCGAGCACGGCGGTTTCGTGAGGGATCCGGCCCAGGAACGGGCCGTCGCCATACTACAGGACATTTATAAAGAACTCACCACGGCAGAGGCCCCCGCTGTTGGACTGATCTCCCGTCTGCTTGGCAAGAAGCCGGAACCCGAGCCGGTCAAAGGACTATACCTCTGGGGCGGCGTCGGCCGCGGAAAGACGCTGGTCGTCGATGAGTTCTTCGACTGCCTGCCGTTCGAGGAAAAAAAACGCAGCCACTTCCATCGGTTCATGAACAGTGTTCACGGCCAGCTCAAGGATCTGCGTCATCTTCAGGATCCACTCGTGGAGGTTGCCAAAAAATTTTCACGCGAAATTCGAGTGCTTTGTTTTGACGAGTTCATCGTCAACGACATCGCGGACGCGATGATTCTCGCAGGGCTTCTGAAGAACCTGTTCGAAAACGGAGTGACGTTGGTTACCACATCGAACATCCACCCCGACAATCTGTACAAGGATGGACTGCAGCGGGACCGCTTCCTCCCTGCCATCGAATCGATAAAATCCAATACCATTGTGCACGAAATGTCGGGAGCAATTGACTATCGCCTGCAATTCCTAACCCGGGCAGAAATTTACTATCATCCCCATGACAAACAGGCATTGACCGGTCTTTCGGAAAACTTCAAACATATCGCCCCTGACGCCTCGGTACCGGGATTCGTGCTGAACATAGATGGCCGTGATCTGCAGACCGTCCGGCATGCAGATGGTATCGTCTGGTTCACCTTCGACGAAATCTGCGGAGGTCCCAGATCGCAAAACGACTATATCGAACTCGCCCGCTGCTACAACACCATCGTGGTATCCGAAATACCCGAACTGCCCGCGGAGCGCGACGACGAGGCCCGCCGATTGATCAACCTCATCGACATCATGTACGACAGGAATGTCAAGTTCATGGGATCGGGGTGCCGTTCCCCTGGGGAGCTATACCTCGGAACCCGCCTCAAAGACGAGTTCGAACGCACCGCCAGCCGTTTGATGGAAATGCAGTCGACCGAGTATATGGCCGGGGAGCATCTGCCATGACGTCCCGGTCCGTCACACCTCCAGACGACCCTCGAGCGCCCTTGATACCAGCGCGGTGTACTGATCGGCGCTGAACCGAATCGGGTTGGTGGCTGCCGACGGATCCTCGACCGCCATCCGACCGATCTTGTCGACCTGGCCACCGTCTATGCCAAGTGCCGCGAGGTCGTTGGGGATACCGATCTGATCCCGCAGCCCGAGGACCCAGTGCAGAAAAGCGTCGTATCCAGGATCGGTCAGACCCAGATAGCGCGACAGGCGGACAATGCGATCCTCGATGGCCGATCGGTTGGCAATCAACACATAGGGCATCAAAACTGCATTCAGCGTCCCGTGGTGCGCGTCGTAAAGCGCGCCCAGCGGATGTGCCAGCGCGTGCATGGCCCCGAGTCCTCTCTGGAATGCCGTGGCGCCCATGCAGGAGGCCACCAGCATCTGAGTCCTGGCCTCGAGATTGGCGCCATCGTTTACAGCGGTCGGCAGATAATCCCTGACCAAAGAGATCCCCTGCACCGCGATGCCTTCGGCCATGGGATGGTAAATCGGCGACGAGTAGGCCTCGAGATTGTGACTCAATGCATCCATGCCCGTGGCGGCGGTGATCGGCGCTGGCAGCTCTAAAGTCAACTCCGGATCAAGTATGACTATCTGCGGCAGCATCTTCGGATGAAATATGATCTTCTTGACGTGGTGCGTCATATCCATGATCACCGACGCCCTGCCCACTTCCGAGCCGGTCCCGGCGGTGGTCGGCACGGCAACGATGGGGGCAATGGCATCCGCATCCGCGCGCAGCCAGTTGTCGCCGACGTCTTCGAAATCCCACAGCGGGCGTGACTGGCCCGCCATCAATGCCACCGCTTTGCCTGCGTCCAGGCCGCTGCCGCCTCCAAATGCAATTACACCGTCATGATTACCCGCCCTGTACCGTGCGATTCCGGCGTCGACGTTTTCACCCGTCGGGTTGGGCTTGATGTCGCTGAACACCGAAACGGTCATACCCTGTTGCTGACAGCGCCGAGTTATTTCATCGACCATGGGAAGCACAGCCAGCCCGGGATCGGTTACCAGCAAAGGCATAGTCATGCCCAATTCGCTGCACGCATCGGCCAGCTCGTTGACACGTCCCGCACCGGTGCGCACCGCGGTGGGATAATTCCAGTTAACGTTCATTATTATTCAGCCTGCGTATTAAAGGTAAAAAAGGAAGCGAGAAATGCGGGCCAGAAAACGATCGGGCTTGCAGGTTAGAAAAAGGCGGCCGCAGCGTAGTTGCGGCCGCCTCGAATCGGGAGACACGGATAGAAACGCCTATCCCGCGTTGTAGATGCCCCCGGCCGCCTGCCTGATCCGGTCGTATTCCTTGAAGATGCCGACCACCTTTGCGGCGATTTCGCCTTCCTCGGCGACCTCGTCCCAGAACTTGCTGGCGGCGGCTTCGACCTCCCGCCACTGCTCTTTGGGAATCGTTTGCACTTTCAACTTGGTGCCGTCGGCACGCAGCTTGGCCTCACCGCCCCAGTACCACTGGTTGCGATACTCGTGGCTTGCTTCGACACTGGCCATCACCACTGCCTTCAGGTGCTCGGGAAGATCGGCCCAGCGCTTTTCGTTGACGAACCACGAACCGATCCAGGCCCCGGAGATGTTGTTGGTCAAAAAGTAATCGGTTACGTCGGCCCAGCCTACGGCGTAGTCTTCCGTGATACCCGACCACGCCATGCCGTCGAGTTCGCCGGTTTGTACGGCGACCTCGGCGTCCTCATAGGGGATCGAGACGGGCACGACACCGAACTGTGCCAGGAATCGGCCGGCGGTGGGGAAGCTGTATAGCCGCAGTCCTTTGAGGTCGTCAAGGCTGGTGAGACTTTTCTTCGTATTGAAGTTGCAGGGATCCTGACCGGCCGCTGACAACCAGACGACGCCTCCGACTTTCTTGTAGGCATCCGACCAAATCTTGTCGAAGCCATACTGATGGAACAACACGGGTACGTCCAGGGCATGCCTCGTCCCCATCGGGAAATAACCACCGAACTGGCGAACTTCCGTCGGAGATGCCATGGAATCGTCGTCGGAGTGAACTGCATCGATGGTGCCCTTCTGCAAGGCACGGAACAGCTCGCCCGTGGGCACCAGCTGGTCGGCGTAAAACAATTCGACCTGCAATTCACCATTGGATGCGTTATTGATTGCATCTATAGCGGGTTTGGTGACGTGTTGGCCGAGAGCCGAGCCGGCATAGGTCTGGAAGCGCCATTTGATCGGTTCCTGGGCGATGATGGCTGGCGCAGCCAGCGTGGCGGCGCCAGCCGCTGTGGTTGCGGCACCGGCTTTCTTTAGAAATTCTCGTCTGCCGGTACTTCCTGGTTTGGTTTTCTTCATATCGGTTTCCTCTCTACTTTGGGGTTGTCAAAACGTGCTCGGTATGCCGTCGTCAGCACGATACTTGTGAATTGTAACTTCTCGATCATGCGGCCACTATTTTCCGTAGTGCCAATTGGGTAACCACAGTGCAACTTCGGGAAATGCCATCACGATGGCCAATCCAAAAACCATCACCAGTACAAACGGGGTGATGGATCTGTAGATGTCAGCCAGCGTGATCTCGGGCGGGGCCATCGCTCTCATCAGGAACAGGTTGTATCCGAACGGAGGAGTCATATAGGCAATCTGGCAGGTGATCGTGTACAGCACTCCGTACCATATTAGGTCGAATCCAAGCGCCCCGACAAGCGGAACGTAAAGTGGGGCGACGATTACGAGCATTGCCGTGTCGTCCAGGAACATTCCCATGATGATGTAGGAAATCTGCATCATTATCAGCACTTCCCAGGGACTCAGCGCCATGCGATCGACAAAGAAGAACTCGATCGCCTTGACCGCACCCAGACCATCGAACACCGCCCCGAAGCAGAGCGCCGCCAGGATGATCCACATGAACATGCAGGTCACCTGCAGGGTCTTGCGAAGCGTGGTCTCCATGACCTTTCGGGTCAAGCGGCCCTTGACCAGAGCGGCTAGGGTGGCGACAGTGGCGCCGACAGCCGAGCTTTCAACCAGGCTGGTAACACCCATGACGAACAGGCCCGTCATCGAAAAGAAAATCAGCAGCGGCAGTATGCCGGCACGCAGCAATTTGATTTTCGTGCCCCAAGACACGGTCCGTTCCTCCTTTGCAAGCGGCGGACCGAGCTTGGGTTGAAGCTTGCAGCGCACGGCGATGTAGATAACGAACAGGCTCGCCATCAGAAGACCGGGGAACACGCCGGCCAGCCACAGCTGGCCCACGGGCTGGCGGGCAATCATGCCGTACAGCACAAGCACGACGCTTGGAGGCACCAGGATGCCAAGCGAACTGCCGGCCTGGATAACCCCGGTCACCATGATCTTGTCGTAGCCACGACGCAGTAGTTCCGGCAGCGCGATTGTTGCACCGATCGCCATCCCGGCAACCGACAATCCGTTCATCGCCGATATAATCACCATCAGCCCAATGGTGCCGATCGCCAGTCCGCCGTGGATGGGGCCCATCCAGACATGGAACATTTCGTACAGATCGTCGGCGATGCGCGACTCCGACATGATGTAGCCCATATAGATGAACATCGGCAGGGTCATCAGCGGGTACCATTTCATCAGCTTGATGGTGGAACTGAATGCCATTTCCGCACCGCCGTCGCCCCACAGCAGCAAGGCAGCAAAAGCACCTACAAACCCAATCGCACCAAATACGCGCTGCCCGGTGAGCAGCATCAGCATCATGGTCGCGAACATCAACAGCGCGATAAGTTCGTAGCTCATGACAGTGATACACCCCTGGCCGTTGCCAGGTCCTTGAAAAACTGCGAGATGGCCTGAAGCAGCATGAACAGGATTCCAATGTTCATTATCACTTTGATGGGCCACATGTAAGGCCGCCATATCGAATAGCTGCGCTCTCCATACTCGATTGCATAGTAGGTGCTGGAAAGGCTGCCATACAGCAGCAAGACGAGATACGCAATCATGACAAGCGAGGTTGCGGCATCCCACCGGCTTTTCGTGCGCTTAGTCCATCTTCCATAGAGCAGATCCATGCGCACATGGCTGTCGGTTTGAAGCGAGTACGCGCCGCCAAGCAGGAAATAGCCCACCATCAGAAACTGCGCAAACTCGTAGGTCCACAAGGATGGGTCGAAGAAAGTCTTTGAAACCGCTGAATAAAACAACACTCCGACCATAACGAAGATCACCAGCATCGTCGCACGGCCGATGCGGTAGTTCACATTGTCGACGACACGTACGAAGCGTTTTATGAATTCCGGCACAATGTTTCCATTCTGATCAACCGAAAAGCGACTGGCGTCGCTCGGTTATTATTTATCGAGACAGCACCGGTGACGCCTGCCATTTGATGGTGAGCGAGATACCCTGGCACGTTGCTATGATCATGTGCGAACCAACATTCCATTGTCAACGAACAATGTTTCCCCATTGACAAAACTTGCCTCGGAACTGGCTAGGAACAATGCGGCATTTGCAACTTCTTCAGGCTCACATATGCGACCCTGAATGCGGCAGATATCCTCCTCGCTTACCTCCACACCGTATTCGCGGAGTTCATTGAGTTCGCGAGTGCCGTGAGCCGTTCTGATGAATCCGGGACAAACCGCGTTGCAACGAATACCATTATCGCGGTATTCCGTCGCGATCGCGCGGGTGAACATGTGACATGCGCCCTTGCTGGTGCAGTAAAGAACTTCCATGGGGGTTCCCGCAACCGCCGAAATCGAAGATGTATTAACAATTGCACCGCCGTGATCGAGCATGGAAGGCAGCACCGCTTTGGTCATCAAGAACATGGATTTGACGTTGATATTCATCATTCGGTCCCAGTCATGTTCGGTCGACTCGAGAAACGGCTTGATGATTACGGTACCAGCATGATTGAAGAGAACGTCTATTCGGTGGTTGAAAAGCCTGTTGGTTTTGTCGATCGCATCTTGGACCTCGTCGCTCAAGGATACGTCTGCCTTGAAGAAACTGGCCTTGCCGCCGGCCTCTGAGATCTTGTCAACGAGTGCCAGACCGGCGTCCTCCTGAATGTCAACGATGACGACGTTCGCTCCCTCCCGGGCGAAGACTTCCGAGGCCGCACCGCCTGCTCCTGCAGCGCCTCCTGAAACTATCGCGTGCTTACCCTCAAGCCTTAATCCGGGCATTGTCTTCCTCCGATTTGGCTTCGCGTGTTGTGCCAACATCACGCGCGCTTATTATTTCTAAGTATTGGTTAGCGCCGTAAGACTAAGTTAAAGCTACGTCTGCAGGCAACTATAATTTTCTAATCACTAGCCCGCATTTCTCACCAGGCGGCTCGCAAATTGGGCCTGCGTGCGCTATGAGCTCGAGCCCTCGAGGGATCAGTACACTTTCCACCATTGAATAACGCACCGGTCCCTTTTTACCTGCTAAATTGCACGGATGATAATAAGCGATAAATCCTCAGCCTCGTTTCGCCATCCCCTGCGCGCATCGGCGGACGTTGTCGTCATCGCTGCCGGAATCAGCAGTCACGAATTCGGGATCGGACCGTGGGCCGGCGTTTTGACCGGCGCATCACTTGAATCGGCATGAATACGATCCGAAAACATCTCAGGCGCCTGCTGCCTTCTCCCAGGGTCGACATCGCACTTCCTGAATTTTTCGAGGCGGCAAACGCAATGCGGCTGGTAACGGCGCATGGCCGCGACAAGATCGCGGTCGACCTCGCGGCGCGGGGCTGGAACAGCTTCGAACGGCCCCTTCCAGAGTTCATTGCCGCCGGCGCCCGACTGGTCAGTGGCGCGTTTCTTGATGTAGGCGCCCATACCGGCCTGTATTCCCTGCTGGCCGCCTGCGCATCGCTGCACACCGAAGTCCACGCTTTCGAGCCCTACTCTCCCGCTCTGAAAATCCTGCGCAAAAACATTTCCGTAAATCACCTCGCAGACCGCATTACCGTCTGCGATTCCGCTGTCGGCGACAGATGCGGGGGACAATCGATGTACATTCCCAGTCAGGCCCATGGGTTGCTCGAATCCAGCGCTTCGCTGAACGCCAATTTCAAGGGAGAACACTCCGGAGTGACCGACATCGATGTCATCACCCTGGACGCCTACACCGAGAGCCTCGAATCGACCGCGGCCGGGTTGTTGAAAATCGACGTGGAGAGCACCGAGCACACGGTGCTGGCGGGCGGCACCGAGACCATCGCCAGAGACCGGCCGCTGCTCGTACTGGAGGTATTACACCTGGCAGACCACGCATGGCTGGATACGTTTTGCAGGAAGAATCGCTATAGAATCTTTACACTACACCCGGAATATATGCAGGCCCGAACCCGCGTCGAATTTCACGGCGACGCCTGGAACCAGTGCTTTTGCCCCGAAGAGAAGCTTTCGATACTGCAAAGTTGCGCGGACAGGATTGGCTTGGAATTCAGACACTAACGCTGTCGACAAGGGGAGGCCCGCCCCCGGGCCGATTCATCGCGGCGAGGCGCCGCTCC